>NZ_JAVWWA010000127.1:6297-13611 GCF_036666375.1 Comamonas sp.
CGGAAATCGTCGCGACGCGGGCCGCCCCGCCCTTCAAAGCGCGGCGCGCCATCGGGACGGCCAAAGCCGCCGCCGCCTTCACGCGGGCCGCCCGGACGCGGACCGTCATGGCGCGGACCACCACCTTGCGGTGCGCCACCTTGCGGTGCGCCACGGAAATCGTCGCGGCGCGGGCCGCCCCGCCCTTCAAAGCGCGGCGCGCCATCGGCACGGCCGAAACCGCCGCCACCTTCACGCGGGCCATCCTGGCGCGGGCCGCCCTGACGCGGGCCGCCACGCGGATCATCGCGGCGCGGGCCGGCCCGCCCCTCAAAGCGCGGTGCGCCCGACGGGCCGCGCTGGCGGTCGCCATAGGGAGCGGAAGAACGGGCGGCGCCATCACGGCTGCCACCAGGTTTGCCTGCGCGGCCTCCCGCACCGCCGCCCGAGGAACGGGCAGCGGGTGCCGGCGCTGCCGGCTGGGAGTTGATGCGCAGGGTGGCACGCGGGCCGGAGCCAGGCGTGCGGGGGGAAGATGGGGAGGAAGACATTTGCCGCTATTGTCGCCGCCCTGCCCCGCGGCTGCCGAATACCACACGTTATGTAATGTGCACGACGGTGTAAACCAGCATTCACCCTCTGCAGCCGGCGTCAGCCGCGACAAACTGCGCGGCAATTAGCCTAGTAAGGATGAGGGGCAATGGCGGTCAATGATCCACCGCCAGGCCCTCTGGATGCGCAGCCGGCATGAATTGCGCATTGCGCAGCGCCGCGAGATCGAGCACGCGCAGGCCGCCGTACTCGATGCGTATCGCGCCCTGGTCCTGCAGATTGGCCAGGGCCTCGTTCACGCGCTGGCGCGACAGTCCCACGATGTACGCCAGCTCCTGCTGGGTGATGCGCAGCACCTGGGCCATGCCCGGGTAGAGCACGGGATTGAAGAACGCCGCGAGGCTGCGCGCGACACGCACTTCGGGGTTGCCCATGCGGTCGTTCTCGCGCGCCGCGATGAACTGGCCCAGCCGCTCGTTGAGCTGTTCGAGCACGAAGCGGTTGAAGGTCAGCGAATGGTCGAGCAGCCAGTGGAAGGTGTCTATGGGCAGGCCCGCGACCACGCTCTTGCGCAGCGCCTGGATGTTGTAGCGATAGGGTTCGCGCTTGACGGCCGTGCCTTCGCCGACCCAGCCGCCGGGCGGCACGCCGGTAAATGTCACGGTCTGGCCCTGGTCGTTGTCGGCGCAGATCTTGAGCAGGCCTTCGACCAGCCCGAACCAGTAGGTCACGGGCCGGCCCACGCGGCAGATGTAGTCACCCGGCAAGGCGTCGCCCACCAGCAGCGCAGCTTCGGCGCGTGCGCGTTCATGGGGCTGGAGCACGCTCAGCCAGGAAATATTGCGCAATTCCTGGGGCGTGGGTTCGCGACGGCGCTGGTGCAAGGACAAATCGTGGCTCATGCCATGAGCATGGCGCGCAAAACCAAAGTTGCCGATCGGGGATTTCCCACCGGCCGGCGCGGCAACGAAGCTGGTATGGCGCGCGTTTTCCCGCAGAGGAGTTTCCCCCGGATTGTCGTCGCCAAGACAAAAAGGCGTCAAACCCCTTCCTAAGATCGAGCCCAACCAAGCAATATCCGCCTTTGCTTACGCCAAGCCCAGGCTGTTCACTTTCCGAGGAAAAGCAATGACCACCACGTTCCCGCATTTGCTGCAAAAGCATGCCGCCGAACGCCCGGGCGCGCCTGCGCTGCGGGAAAAGGAGTACGGTATCTGGCAGACCTGGAGCTGGCAGGAGGTCGCGCAGGAAGTGCGCCACTTCGCCTGCGGCCTCAAGACGCTGGGTTTCACCCGCGGCAACAACCTCGCGCTGATCAGCGACAACCGGCCCCATGTCTACATGGGCTTTGTCGCCGTGCAGAGCCTGGGCGGCGTGCCCATTCCGCTGTACCAGGATGCGGTGGCCGCGGAGATGGTGTTCGTGCTCCAGGATGCCGACATCAGTTACGCGTTTGCCGAGAACCAGGAGCAGGTCGACAAGCTGCTGGAAATCCGCGAAAGCGTTCCCGGCATCCAGCACATCATCTATGACGATCCGCGTGGCCTGCGCCATTACGACCAGCCCGGCCTGATCAGCACCGCCGAACTGATAGCGCGCGGCGCCCAATGGGATGCGGCCAACCCCGGCGCCTGGGAAACCGGGCTCTCCCAGGTCCAGCCCGACGATGTCTCGGTCATCCTCTACACATCTGGCACCACGGGCAAGCCCAAGGGTGTCTGCCAGACCCATGCCAGCTTTGCGCAATCCGCCATGGGCGGCGTGCAGGTCGACGGGCTCAATGCCGACGACAACGTCATTTCCTATCTGCCGCCGGCCTGGGTCGGCGACCACCTGTTCTCGCTGGCCCAGTGGCTGGTCGCGGGCTTCACCATCAACTGCCCCGAATCGGCGGCCACGGTGTCCATCGACCTGCGCGAGATCGGCCCGACCTATTACTTCGCGCCGCCGCGCATCTTCGAAGGCATGCTGACTTCGGTGTCGATCCGCATGGAAGACGCGGCCGCGCCCAAGCGCTGGCTGTTCGAGCGCTGCATGCAGCTGGCCCGGCGCGTGGGCTCGGACATTCTCGACGGCAAGCCCGTGGGTTTCATGGACCGCATGCTCTACCGCCTGGGCGACTTCGCGATCTACGGACCGCTGCGCAACGTGATGGGGCTGTCGCACATCCGCGTGGCCTACACCGCCGGCGCAGCCATAGGCCCCGACCTGTTCCGCTTTTTCCGCTCGATAGGCATCAACCTCAAGCAGCTCTACGGCCAGACCGAGACCTGCGCCTATGTCTGCATCCAGCACAACGGCCAGGTCAAGCTGCACACCGTGGGCCAGGCCGCTCCCGGCATCGAACTCAAGCTTGCCGACAACGGCGAAGTGCTGGTGCGCGGCGTGTCGGTGCTCAAGGAGTACTACAAGCGCCCCGACGCCACGGCCGAGGCCATCGACGAGCAGGGCTTTTTCCACACCGGTGACGCGGGCGTGATCGACGCCGACGGCCACCTGCGCATCATCGATCGCGCCAAGGACGTGGGCAAGACCAATGCCGGCGCGATGTTCGCGCCCAACTACATCGAGAACAAGCTCAAGTTCTTCTCGCACATCAAGGAAGCCGTGTGCTTCGGCCACCAGCGCGACCAGGTCTGCGCCTTCATCAACATCGACTACGAAGCCGTGGGCAACTGGGCCGAGCGCCAGGGCCTGCCTTATGGCGGCTATGTCGACCTGACCTCCAAGCCCCAGGTGCAGACGCTGATCGCCGAATGCATTGCCAAGGTCAACGCCGACCTGGCAAGCGAGGACGGCATGGCGGGCACGCAGATCGCGCGCTTCCTGGTGCTGCACAAGGAGCTGGACCCGGACGACGACGAGCTGACCCGCACCCGCAAGGTGCGGCGCAACTTCATTGCCGACAAGTACGGCGTGCTGGTCGACGCGCTCTACGCGGGCCGCACCGAGCAGTTCATCACCACCCAGGTCAAGTTCGAAGACGGGCGCACCGGCAGCCTGAGCGCCACGCTCAATCTGCTGGACGCCAAGACTTTCGCCGCGGCCAAGGCCGCCGCTTAACGCCGCCCAAGGAACCGCATGCGCACCCAACCCATAGGCGATGTCATTCTCGACATCAACAACCTCAGCCTGCGCTTCGGCGGCGTCAAGGCGCTGACCGACATTTCGTTCGACGTGCGCGAGCACGAGATCCGCGCCATCATCGGACCGAACGGCGCGGGCAAGAGCTCGATGCTCAACTGCATCAACGGCGTCTACACGCCGTCCGAAGGCAGCATCACCTTCCGCGGCAAGACCTTCTCGCACATGAACAGCCGCCAGGTCGCCGAAATGGGCGTGGCGCGCACCTTCCAGAACCTGGCGCTGTTCAAGGGCATGAGCGTGATCGACAACATCATGACCGGCCGCAACCTGAAGATCAAAAGCAATCTGCTGATGCAGGCGCTGCACATCGGCCCGGCGGCGCGCGAGGAAGCACGCCACCGCGAGTTCGTCGAGCACATCATCGACTTCCTGGAAATCCAGGCCTACCGCAAGACGCCCGTGGGCCAGCTGCCCTACGGCCTGCAAAAGCGCGTCGACCTGGGCCGGGCGCTGGCGATGGAGCCGCAGGTGCTGCTGCTCGACGAGCCCATGGCGGGCATGAACGTCGAGGAAAAGCAGGACATGTGCCGCTTCATTCTCGACGTCAACGACGAATACGGCGCAACCATCGTGCTGATCGAGCACGACATGGGCGTGGTGATGGACATCTCCGACCGCGTGGTGGTGCTCGACTACGGCAAGAAGATCGGCGACGGCGAACCGCTTGCCGTACGCAACAACCCCGATGTGATCCGCGCCTATCTGGGCAACTCGCACTAAAGCGCACAGGAGAGCCCCATGGCATTCTTTCTCGAAACCCTTTTTGGCGGCCTGATGGTCGGCATGCTCTACGCGCTGGTCGCGCTGGGCTTTGTGCTGATCTTCAAGGCGTCCGGCGTGTTCAACTTCGCGCAGGGCGCGATGGTGCTGTTCTCGGCACTGGCGATGGCGCGCTTTTCCGAATGGATTCCCCAATGGCTGGGCATTGCGCCGGGCATGCTGGGCAATCTGCTGGCCATCATCGTCGCGCTCGCGCTGATGGTGGTCGTGGCCTGGCTGATCGAGCGCCTGGCGCTGCGCCACCTGGTCAACCAGGAGCCGATCACGCTGCTGATGGCCACGCTGGGCATCGCCTACCTGCTTGACGGCCTGGGCCCGCTGATCTTCGGCAGCCAGGTGTACAGCATCAACGTGGGCATGCCCAAGGATCCGATCTTCATCCTGCCCGGCATGTTCGAAGGCGGCCTGCTGGTGAGCCAGGAAGACCTGTACTCGGCCGGCATCGCCGCGCTGCTGGTGATAGGCCTGGCGCTGTTCTTCCAGAAGACCAAGACCGGCCGTGCGCTGCGCGCCGTCGCCGACGACCACCAGGCCGCACAGTCGATCGGCATTCCGCTGTCGCGCATCTGGGTGATCGTCTGGTCGGTGGCCGGCGGCGTGGCCCTGGTGGTCGGCATCATCTGGGGCTCCAAGCTCGGCGTGCAGTTCTCGCTGTCGCTGGTGGCGCTCAAGGCCCTGCCGGTGGTGATTCTCGGCGGCCTGACCTCGATTCCCGGCGCCATCGTCGGCGGCCTGATCATCGGCGTCGGCGAGAAGCTCTCCGAGGTCTACATCGGCCCCATGGTCGGCGGCGGCATCGAGACCTGGTTTGCCTACGGCCTGGCCCTGGCCTTCCTGCTGGTGCGCCCGCAAGGCCTGTTTGGCGACAAGATCATCGACCGCGTTTGACGACCGTTTCAGGAGTTCCCCATGTTCTATCGTGAAAACGGCCAGTTCAAGACCACGTACGCGGCCGACCAGCAGATCTTTCCCATTGCCCAGGACCGCATCGCCATCCTCGCCATCCTGGTGCTGGCCTTCGTGGTCGTGCCGATGAGCGTCAGCGACTACACCTTCCAGGCGGTGCTGATTCCCTTCCTCATCATGGCGCTGGCCGCGATGGGGCTCAACATCCTGGTTGGCTACTGCGGCCAGATTTCCCTGGGCACGGGCGCCTTCATGGCCGTGGGCGCCTACGCCGCCTACAACCTGCAGGTGCGCATCGAAGGCATGCCGCTGCTGCTGTCTCTGCTGGGCGGCGGGCTGTGCGCCATGCTGTTCGGCGTGGTCTTCGGCCTGCCCAGCCTGCGCATCCGCGGCCTGTACCTGGCCGTGGCGACGCTGGCCGCGCAGTTCTTCATGGACTGGCTGGCCAGCCGCGCGCCCTGGGTCACGAACAACTCGTCGTCGGGCTCGGTCAGCGCCGGCCAGCTGTCGATTGCCGGCTGGGTGATCGACACACCGGCCGAGAAATACCTGCTGTGCCTGGGCCTGCTGTGCGTTCTGGGCCTGCTGGCCAAGAACCTGGTGCGCAGCGCCACGGGCCGCAACTGGATGGCGATGCGCGACATGGACGTCGCCGCCTCGGTGATCGGCATACGCCCGGTCTACGCCAAGCTCAGCGCGTTTGCCGTGAGCTCGTTCATCGTCGGCATCGCGGGCGCGCTCTGGGGCTTCGTCCACCTGGGCGCCTGGGAACCCGCGGCGTTCAGCCTGGACCGCTCGTTCCAGCTGCTGTTCATGATCATCATCGGCGGCCTGGGCTCCATCATGGGCAGCCTGTTCGGCGCGGCGTTCTTCGTGCTGCTGCCGCTGGTGCTCACGCATGTGCCGCACTGGCTGGGCCTGCCGCTGTCGACGGCCAGCGCGACCTACATCGAACACATGGTCTTTGGCGCGCTGATCGTTTTCTTCCTGATCGTCGAACCCCACGGCCTGGCCAGGCTGTGGTCCACCGCCAAGCAGAAACTGCGGCTCTGGCCTTTCCCGCATTGAGCCGTTGCCAGGGCTTGAAGCACTCGCTCGAAGTGTCCGCTGCCCATTCGTGACCCCGGTCCTTTATTTCTACAGGAGACAAATCATGATGTTCAAGAAAGCTGCGCTCGCCGCCGCCACCGCCGCCCTGGGATTCGGGGCGCTGGTCGCGGCCCCCGCCGCCATGGCCCAGGATCAGTTCGTTCCGCTGCTGGTCTATCGCACCGGCCAGTTCGCACCCCTGGGCATTCCATGGGCCGACGGCAAGCAGGACTACCTCAAGCTGGTCAACGCCAAGGGCGGCGTCAACGGCGTGAAGATCGCCTTCGAGGAATGCGAAACCGCCTATGACACCGCCAAGGGCGTGGAGTGCTACGAGCGCCTGAAGAACAAGGGCGGCGGCGCCTCGGGCTTCGATCCGCAGTCGACCGGCATCACCTTTGCCGTCAGCGACAAGGCACCGGGCGACAAGCGCGCCATCGTGACCATGGGCTACGGCCTGTCGCAGTCGGCCAATGGCTCGGTGTTCGAATGGAACTTCCCGCTGCTGGGCAACTACTGGACCGCGGCCGACTCCATCATCCAGGACATCCTGAAGAAGGAAAAAGGCAGCCTCAAGGGCAAGAAGATCGCGCTGGTCTACCACGACTCGCCTTACGGCAAGGAACCGATTCCGCTGCTGCAAAAGCGCGCCGCCAAGGAAGGCTTCGAGCTGATGCTGCTGCCCGTGACCGCGCCCGGCGTGGAGCAGAAGTCGACCTGGCTGCAGGTGCGCCAGCAACGCCCCGACTATGTGCTGCTGTGGTCGGCCGGCGTGATGACGCCCACGGCCATACGCGAAGCCCAGGCAACCAACTTCGCGCGCGACAAGATCTACGCGATCTGGTGGGCCGGCTCGGACCA
>NZ_JAVWWA010000128.1:0-8792 GCF_036666375.1 Comamonas sp.
ATACCGTCACCAGCAAGGACGGCTCGGCCAGCACGACCATCAAGATCACCATCAATGGAACCAACGAAGCTCCGGTGGTGCAAGCCGTTTCAGGCACAGCGCCCGAAGACAACATCGTGACTGTCGTGCTGCGCGGCACGGACGCCGATGGCACGGTGGCGAGCTTCCAGCTTGCCAGCCTGGCGGCCAACGGCACGTTCTACAAGGATGCTGCCGGCACGGATGTGCTGAAGCTGACGGATGTGTTGACCGCGGCCGGCGACGGTACGGCGAAGATCTACTTCAAGCCCGCGGCGGACTGGAGCGGAACGACCACTTTCGACTACAACGCCAAGGACAATCTGGGCCAAGTCTCGACCAGCCCGGCGACGGGCACCGTCACGGTGACTCCGGTGGCTGACACGCCTGTGGTCAATGTCCAGGTGGGCAGCGGCTCGGCACCAGTGACGACATCGATTACCGCCAGCACCGTGGGCACGGCCAATGCGGGCCATACCGTGACGGCGAAAAATGCCGATGGCGGCAATGCCTCCGTCAGCATCGTCACCGGGACGAACCACGATGGTTTCGGCGTTTCGGGGGCGATCACCACCAACACGGCGGCTGCTTCGGAAGAGCTTGCGGGCAACGGCAGCAAGTCCGAATCGCTGACCATCGCCTTCAACGTGCCGGTCACCAAGATCACCGTGCAGTTCGCCTGGCTGGCCAGCGGCGAGCAGGCGCGCTATGTGATGTATGACGAAGCCGGCAATGTGATCCAGACGGCCACCACGGTGCAAGGCGTGACCGACACCGTCGACGAGCAGTTCTCGCTGACTGCGCCAGTGGGCACGACGATAGGCAAGATCGTGTTCGACGCGCCGCGCAACGGCGACGACTATCTGATCCACAAGGTCACCTACACCACAGCCACCACCTATCCGCTGACCATCACCGCCGATCCGCGCGATGTAGACCATTCGGAGACCATCTCCAAGGTGGTCGTCGAAGTGCCGGTGGGTGTGACGCTGTCTGTGGGCACACAGATCGATGCCACGCACTGGTCGCTGCCATTGACCAGCGATGGCAGCTACGCGGTGAGCGTCGATGCAGCCACCAAGGCGATCACGATCACGGGACTGAAGATGACGGTTCCCGAGAACGTCAGCGTGGGTGAAGTGAAGGTGGTGGCCACGGCCTCCGATGGCAGCAGCACGGCCGAGGGTTCCTACACCTACCACGGCGTGCCGGTGGCGAATGACGATACGGCGACGGCGACGTTGACGTCGGAGAGCGTGACTGCACAGTCCACGCAGACGTTGGCGAATTTCTCCAGCAATGAGACCAATGCGTGGAGGTATACAACCAGCACCACGGTCGACAAGAACACGTCCGAGCTGAATGCCAATGCAGTCCTGAGGACGGACCTGAACAAATGGCTGTCGACTTCCCTTGTCGGTTCGACTCTGGATGCGCAGATCAGCTCCACCGCGCTGGTGCTCAAGGACAACAACGGTTCTGGCTCCGGCGATGCCCAACTGGTCACGCCCACCTACACCGTCTCGACTGCGGGCACCACGCTGCAGTTCAAGGTGGCCAGTGTCACCGGCCTGACCGGCGGTGCGCAGGATTTTGCAACCTGGCAGCTGGTCAAGAGTACCAACGGCGGAACGACCTGGTCGAATGTCGGTGGGCAGGGCGGGTCCATCACTGCCGCCAGCACCATCACTACGGCGGCGCTCGATGCGAATGCGATGTACCGCATCGTGCTGACCGTGAACGAGGGCTACACGAACGCGAGCAACTCCAATGCGGCAGTGACTTTCGACGACTTCGCAGCCATCGTTCCCGGCGCAACGTCGATCCAGTGGACCAGCTCGGCCATCAACGGCTCGGTCACGGCCAATGACACCCTTGGCACGCTGGGCGAAACCTCGGCGCTGTCGGTGTTCAACGGTTCAAGCTGGGTCAGTGCAACTGCCGGCGGCACCACCGTGAACGGCAGCTACGGCACGCTGGTGCTCAAGAGCGATGGTTCCTATATCTACACACCGACGGCCAGCGCCGCGGGTGCGGGCAAGGTCGATCACTTCGAGTACAAGCTGACCCAGGCCGATGGCGATACCGACCAGGCCAGCCTGGATATCACCATCAATGCGACCGGTCCGGGCGCTCCGAGCACGATGTCGGCACGCATGGCGCTGACCAGCACCGAGACCAGCGAGCATGAAGTGCACAGCACCTCGTCCAGCGACACGCTGCTGGGTACGGCCGACGACGACCTGTTTGTCTGGCACCAGGGTGATGCCGGCACGGTTGCCAGCCCGGTCACGGATGTGGTCAAGAACTTCGGCGCCGCGGGCAACGACAAGCTGGATCTGGCCGATCTGCTGCAAGGCGAAGAGGCCGCGAACGATCTGAGCAAGTACCTGCATCTCGAGACCCGCACCGAAGCCGATGGCAAGACCATCGATACGGTGATCAATGTCTCGACGGCCGGCACGCTGGATGCGGCAGGCAACGGCTTCAACCAGCAGATTCTGATCGAGGGCGTGAACCTCACCGGTACCAGCCATGATCAGAACACCATGATCAAGGAGCTGATCGAGCAGGGCAAGCTGAAGATCGACCACAGCGGCAGCTGATGACAAGCGCCATGGGACCGACGGCCCCATGGCGCCGCGCAGGCGAGGGCCTTGCGCCCAAGTGTCGATGCGATTGGTTACAGTAGTGCGCTATCCACGCCGCTGTTTGAGCATTCCCGCAGGCGCCCGGGCCACACAACGGCGGGTGCAGGCTTCTGATCATGCCTTTCCATTGAGCCTTTTGCCTTGCCCTTCGCCACCGCGCCCTTTGCGTCTATCGCGCAGGGCCTGGCTTGGCTATGGCGCCGCGGCCTGTGGCCTCGGACTGCTGCGCGGCGGCCGGGATGCGATCGCGTTTGATTTCGACGCGGGCCGGTTGCAAACCGGCATGCAGTCGCGCTATGGTGCCAAGGGAGCGCAGGCGCTGCGGCAGTGGTTTGACATGCTGCAGCAGCAGACCGGCAAGCCGCTGCAGCAGCAACTGCCCGCGGTCAACCAGTTCTGGAACCGCGCCGTGGTGCAGACCGAAGACAGCGTGCTCTGGTCGCAGCCCGACTACTGGGCGACGCCCGTGGAAACGCTGGGCCGCGGGGCCGGCGATTGCGAGGACTATGTGATCGGCAAGTATTTCTCGCTGCTGCGCCTGGGCGTGGCCGAGGAGAACCTGCGCCTGATCTATGTGCGCGCGCGCATGGGCGGAGTGGGCAGCACGCAGAGCATTGCGCACATGGTTCTGGGCCACTACGCGACACCGACGGCCGAACCCCTGGTGCTCGACAGCATGCTGGACCCCATCCTGCCATCCAGTCAGCGCCGCGATCTGACGCCTGTCTTCAGCTTCAATGCGCAGGGCGTGTATGTGGGCGCAGCGCAGCCGTCACCGGTGGAGCGCATCACGCGCTGGAGCGATCTGCTGGCTCGCATGCGCCAGGAAGGATTTTTGCCATGAATCAAATGGTGCAGGTACAGGCCAATGCATGGCCAGGCACAGAGAGGGCCGCAAGATGTCTTTGTTGAAACAACTTTTGATCAGCGTGACCGTGGCCATCGTGGCCATTCTGATCGGCACGCTGGCCTTCAGCATCGGTGCCGCGCGCGAGTATCTCGACGGGCAACTGCAGTCCGAAGGCGAGAACGCTGCGGCGTCGCTGGCCTTGTCGCTGTCGCAGCCCGCGAACCAGGACCCGGTCACGCGCGAATTGCTGATGATGGCCTTGTTCGACAGCGGGCAGTTTCGGCTGATTCGCCTCACGTCGCCGCAGGGACAGACGCTGTTCGAGCGCAGGCGTGGCGCAGGCGATGGCGCGAAAGCGCAACGCCAGCACGCGCCCCAATGGTTTGCCGCGGCCTTGCCGCTGCACCGCGCCACGGCCGAGCGCGCGATCAGCGACGGCTGGACCCAGGTGGGCCAGCTGACGCTCGAAGTCGACGACAGCTATGCGCGCGCGGCGCTGTGGGGCAGCAGCGTGCGCATGGCAACACTGGTCGTAGGTGCGGGCCTGGCCTGGGCGCTGTTCGTCGTGCTGTTGCTGCAATGGTTTCGCAAGATGCTGCAGCGCGAGATCGCCACGCAGGTGCAGGCGATCGATGCGGGCAGCGCCGCCCAGACCGCGCCCATGGAGCGCTCCATCGTGGCCGAGCTGATGCCCGTGGTGCGCGCCATTGCCGATACGCGCGAGCGCGTGCAGGCGACTTCCATGGAACAGATCGCGCGCATTGAATCGCTGGAGCTCGAAGTCAACTGCGATCCGGGAACGCAATTGCCCAACCGCAAGTACTTCGTCAACGAACTGCGCCGCGCGCTCAGCGGCGACGCGGGCCGTGAGGCCAATGGCTATGTGATGCTGTTTCGCCAATGGGACCTGTTGGCGCTCAACGCCCAGATGTCGCGCGCCAGCGCCGACGCCTGGCTCGCGTCGGTGCTCGAGCATGTGGGCCAGGTGCTCAAGCAGCAGGCCGATGGCGGCCTCCTGCTGGCGCGGCTCAATGGTTCCGACTTCGTCGTGCTCATGCCCGGCCTGGCCGGGCCGCAGGCGATGTCGCTGGTGCAGCAGATCCGCCAGGTGCTGCTGTCGATGCGCGCACGGCTCGCGGGCGGCCAATGGTGCCGCTGGAGTTTCGCGCTGACCGATTATTCGCCCTCGAGCTCGGTCACCGGCGTGCTCTCGCGCCTGGACTATGGGTTGATGCGCGCCGAAAGCTCGGGCCAGGCGGAAGTCGAATACGTGGCCTATGGCGACGACGAAGTCGTCTCGAACATGGCCGGCGAAACGCTGTGGCGCCAGATGCTGATCGAGGCGCTCGAAGCGCAGGCAATGCTGTCGCTGGCCGTGCAGCCCTTGGTGCTGAGCGGCGCGGAACGCACGCTGATGCGCAGCGAAGCGTCGCTGACCTTGAACGCCGCGACCGGCGAGGCCATGATGGGTTCGCTCTTCCTGCCGGTTGCGGTGCGGCTGGGCCTGTCGGCCGATTTCGATGTGCGCGCCGTGGCATTGGGCCTGGCCTGGCTGGAGCAGCGCAGCGATGCCGAACTGGTGGTGCGCATCTCCCTGCCTTCGCTGGCCCAGCCCGATTTTCTCGCGCGTCTGCGCGAAGTGCTGCAGACCGCGCCGCGCCTGCAGCGCCTGTGTCTGGAGCTCGATGCGCATGGCCTCGTCGCCTATCCGCAGGAGGTGACCGAGTTCTGCGGCGCGATGGCCGTGGCCGGCGTGGGCGTGGGCCTGCGCCGCCTGGACCAGCAGCCCATGGCGCTGCCGCATCTGCATACCCTGGCGCTGCGCTATGTGAAGCTCGGTGGCGACTTCGCCGAACAGTCCTGGCAAAGCCCGGGCGCACTGCACCTGCTGCAGGCCATGCTGCAGACCGCAGCCACACTGGGCGTCCAGGTGGTGGTCACCGACTCGGTGAACGCCCAGACATTGCGCATGCTGCTCGCGAACGATGTGCTGACGCCCGCAATTTGAGCTGGCGGGCAAAAAAGTGCGTAGTTTCCTTGGGGCCCTGTTTTATGCTGCTATACTTGCGGCTTCAACGACAGGCGCGTAGCTCAGCTGGTTAGAGCACCACCTTGACATGGTGGGGGTCGTTGGTTCGAGTCCAATCGCGCCTACCAAATAACCATTGGTAAAAAAGCCTTTCAGATCCACGGTCTGAGAGGCTTTTTTCTTTTCGGGCGTGTTGTCCGTCAGCCGCGCGGCGGCGTATCGAGATGGCGTGAAAAGCTGTTGATGCTGCCGTCGTAGTGGAGCTTCACGCCGTCCAGGAAGAAGCTGGGCGTTCCCTTGACGCCGAAATCGTTGTAAGCCTGATCGCTCAAGCGCTGCAGCGCCCGCAGCGCATCCGCATTCTTCATCGCACGGTCGCAGGCTGCACTGTCCACGCCCGATTGCGCCGCGATTTCGCGCAGCACTTTTTCCCTGTCCTTGGCCGCCATGATGTCAGCGCGTTTTGCGCGAAAGCGCGCCAGCGTTGCATCCCTGCGCATCAGGCCGCTGGCGTCGGCGATCAACAGGATGGCACCATCGACGGCATTGTTCACCGTGGGGCGCAGCGCGATCCTGAGCCGGCCGCTGTCGACGTATCTGGACTTGAGCTGCGGCAGCACCTGCTCCTCGAACCGTATGCAGGGTGGGCAGGTCGGCGAGCTGTAGACGATCAGCGTGGAAGGCGCGTTGCCGGCGCCGATGAATCGATCCGCCACGCCGTCAGGCTGCATGAGCGCGGCACCGGCGGCGGCGGGCGTCGCGGCGGAGGCCGTCGCCGTGCCCGCGAGGCCCAGGCACAAGGCCGTGAAAAGAAAAACTCTGGTTTTCATGGGTTCTGGAAAAGCCCGGCTTGCCGCCAACGCCGATGGGCAAATGGCAGCTCGCAAGACTGGGTTGAGTGGGATGGAATAAGCCGACCGCCTGGCTTGAAATCGCCGCTGCGTCGGCCGTGGCGCATGCTAGGACGGTCTTGCCGGTGCAGCCATCGGGGGCAACCCTGGGCAGTGGCGCTCCATCATCGGGGCCGATGGGCGCTCTGTTCTCCCGCGCCGTCGCCTGCTGAAAGCAGCAGCGCACCGACGATCAATGCCTGCATGCCGCGCGTGAATTCCACTTCCATCTCGGCTTCTTCCGCGGCCCGGTCCGCGTCGACCACGGGCTCCTGCGCAGCGACCGAGTACACCGTGTCGGCGGCCGCAAAGCAGTGAAATGCCACCGTTGCCAGCAGCCATTGCGCGCGCTCCTGCGCAATGCCGTAGGCCTGGGCGATGTGGCGCTGGTGCGATTGGATCTTCTCGATGACAGCATCGGAGGCCGCCATGCGGCGCAGCATATAGGGCGTGACCCCCGGATGCGCCTTGACGAACGCCTGTATCGAGGCGCTGAACAGCGTGAGGTAGACGTGCAGCCCTTCGGGGTCGTTGCCCAGGGCCTGGGGAATCCGCCAGCGGCGGATGATTTCATCGGCCACCAGCTGCTTGAGTGCTTCCAGGCTGGCCACATGCTTGTACAGGGCCATGTGGCTCACGCCCAGCGCCGCAGCCACGCCGACAAACGTGATGTTGCGCAGCCCCAGCGCGATGCCGGCGTCGGCAATGCGCGCATGGGTGATGGAGGGTGGGCGGCCGCGTCCGCGCGCGGGGGGCAGGGATGTTGTTTCCATGTTCATTTCAGTGGGGCAGAACTACAGCATCTTAATTAGTTTAGTATTATGCAACTAATTCTGATTCTCAATTACGTACCGTGTCCTCGTTGTTTCTTTATTGGCGGCCATTCTGCGCGCTAACGGGTTGCGCCGACCCTTGCATGTTTGTGTCGGTGCCATGAGTACCCGCGCGACCCAGGAACCCGGGCCGATTTCCCGGGTGCTGCGGCCGATCCGCGGCGCGCTGATTGCCGCGGCGTCGCTGTCGGCACTGGGCGCCGTGCTCACGCTGGTGCCGCTGGCCGCAATGGCGCATATCGCGGCCCTGGCGCTGGGCGCGGCCGGCGCGCTGCCCGATACGCTCTGGTCCATTGTCGGCATCAGCGTGGTCTGTGTGCTGGCGGGCATGGCGGCGATCTCGGCCGGCGAACTGGTGGCGCATCTGGCCGACAACCATCTGACGCACGCCTTGCGCCAGAGCGCGGTGCAGCGCCTGGCGCAGCTGCCGCTGGGCTGGTTCACCGACCGGGCGTCGGGCGAAGTCAAGCAGGCCATGCAGGACGACATAGGCACGCTGCACGAACTGACCGCGCATTTCTTTACCACGGCCGGACGCGCCGCAGGGGCGGTGCTGGCCTGCGCGCTCTATCTGCTGGCCATGGACTGGCGCCTGGCCATCGTCGCACTGCTGCCGTTTCCCGCGTTCTTCGCGTTCTTCGGCCGCGCGGTGAAGCGCAGCGCGGCCAACATGGGCGAGCTTGCGACGGCCATGGGGCGCATCAACAACGCCGTGGTCGAGTTCACGGGCGGCATGCCGGTGCTCAAGGCCTTTGGCGCGGCCGGCAAGTCCCACGGCGCCTACCGCGAGGCGGTCGATTCCTTTGCGCGCGTGTTCACCGATTTCACGCGCCCGCTGGTGGGCGCGATGGCCAATGCCAACGCAATGATCGCGCCCGTGGCGGTGCTGGGCGTGGTGCTGGTTGCGGGCACCTTGTTCGTTGCCCAGGGCTGGATGGCGCCGGCCGACCTGCTGCCGTTTGTGCTGGTCGCGCCGGGCATGTCGGCGCCGCTGCTGCTGCTGCACTATCTGACCCATGACCTCAACGCCGCCGCCGGCGCGGCGCAGCGCGTGCATGCGCTGCTGCAGACGCCTGTACTGGCGCAGCCAGCGCCCGCGCAGCGCGCGATTCCGGCCGGCGCCGAGGTGCGCTTCGAGCAGGTCGGCTACGCCTATGAGGGGCAGGAAAATGTGCTGTCCGATATCAGTTTCACGCTGCGGCCCGGCACGGTGACCGCCGTGGTTGGCGCCTCGGGTTCGGGCAAGTCGACGCTGGCGCGGCTGCTGCTGCGCTTCTTCGATCCCACGCAGGGACGCATCACGCTGGGCGGCGCCGACCTGCGCCAGATGGAAAGCGCCGAACTGTATCGCCGCGTGGGCTTTGTGCTGCAGGAAGTGCGGCTGATCCATGCAAGCGTGGCGGAAAACATCGCGCTGGGCCGGCCCTCGGCCAGCGCCCAGGAGATCGAGCAGGCAGCGCGCGTCGCCAATATCCATGAACGCATACTGCGCCTGCCGCGCGGCTATGACTCGGTGGTGGG
>NZ_JAVWWA010000128.1:8892-13511 GCF_036666375.1 Comamonas sp.
CTGCTGGCAGCCGGCGGCCGCTATGCGCGGCTGTGGGCGCTGGGCGGCTACGCGCCGTCGCAAGAAGAAGCGGGTGGCGCATGCTGAAGACTTTCATCGCACTGCTGGGCGACGATGCGCGCGTGCTGCGCCGCTATGGCTGGCTGGCCGTTTCGTATGGCCTGGTCAGCGGGCTGACCATCGTCACGCTGGTGCCCATTCTTTCGCGCCTGCTCACTGGAGATGCGCGTGGCGCGGCGCCCTGGCTGCTGCTGCTTGCCGCCGGCATGGCGGTCTGCTGGGCCTGGCGCCGCCAGGTGGAAAAGGCCGGCGTGGCCCTGGGCGTGGCCATCTTGCAGAGCGCGCGCCAGCACGTGGGCGACCATGTCGCGCGCCTGCCCGTGGGCTGGTTCACTGCGGGCAGCACGGCGCGGCTGTCCCATGTGCTGACCCAGGGAATGATGGCCCTGGCGCAGCTGCCCGCGCATGTGCTCACGCCGGTGATCAGCGGTGCGGTGACGCCGCTGGTGATTGTCGTTGCGCTGTTCATGCTGCATGCGCCGCTTGGGCTGATCGCGCTGCTGGCCCTGCCTCTTCTTGCGGGCATGTCGCTGGCCGCGGCGCGGCTGGGGCGGCGCGCCGAGCAGGCCTATCACCGGCATTTCGCCCAGACCAGCCAGCGCATGGTCGAGTTTGCCCAGGCGCAGTCGGTGCTGCGCGCGTTCAACGGCGATGGCGGCGGCACGCGGCTGCTGGAGCAGGCGATGGCGCGGCAACGCCGGGCGGGCGCACGGCTGATCTACCTGTCCACGGCATCGGCCGTGCTCAACGCCTGGACGGTGCAGGCGATCTTTGCCGCGCTGCTGGCCGCTGCCATGCTGTGGCTGCAGGCCGCGCCCGACAGCGCGACGGTGGTTGCCGCCGTCGTCGCGCTGCTGCTGGTCAACCGTTTCATCGATCCGCTGCTGGATGTGGCGAGCTATGGCGAAGTGCTGCGCGCAGTGCGCGGCCAGCTGGACGCGGTGGGCGAGATTCTCGCCGCCGAGCCGCTGCCCGCGCCGGTGCAGCCGCAGGCGCCGCGCGATGCGTCGGTGGAACTGCGCGATGTGGCGTTTCGCTATGCGGCCGGCCAGCCGGCGGTGCTGCAGGACGTGACGCTGCGCATTGCGCCGTGGAGCATGACGGCGCTGATCGGCGCCTCGGGCTCGGGCAAGACCACGCTGGCGCGGCTGATCGCGCGCTTCTTCGACGTGCAGCAGGGCAGCGTGCGCGTGGGCGGCGTCGATGTGCGTGACATGAAGAGCGAACAACTGGCCGCGCAGATCAGCCAGATCTTCCAGGACAGCGCGCTGTTTGCGGGCAGCATTGCCGACAACATCCGCATGGGCCGGCCCGGCGCCAGCGACTCCGAAGTGCTGCAGGCCGCGCACCAGGCGGGCGTGGCCGAGATCATCGCGCGCCTGCCGCAGGGCATGGATACGCCGGTGGGCGAGGGCGGCGCGCGGCTGTCGGGCGGCGAGCGCCAGCGCGTGGCAATTGCACGCGCGCTGATCAAGCGCGCGCCGATCCTGCTGGTCGACGAAGCCACGGCCGCGCTCGACGCCGAGAACCAGGCGGTGATTGCCCAGGCGCTGGCGCGGCTGCGCGGCCAGTGCACGCTGATCGTCATCGCCCATCAGCTGTCGACCGTGGCCATGGCCGACCATATCGTGGTGCTCGACGGCGGCCGGGTCTGCGAGCAGGGCCGTCCCGCGGAACTCGCGGCCGCAGGCGGGCGCTATGCGCAGTTCCTGGCCCAGCGCCGCGCGGCCAAGGGCTGGCGCATCGCGCCGGCGCCCCGCTGATCTGACGGATTCGCACATGCGCTTGCTGCGTTCCGGCCTGCTGCCGCTGTTTGCCCTGCTGTGCGCCGCTTCGCTGCTGACAGGCGCGCGCCAGGTCGCCTGGGTCGACATCCTGTCGCTGTCCGACGACGCCTGGCTCACGCTCACCGCGAGCCGCCTGCCGCGCCTGGCGGCGCTGGTGCTCACGGGCGTGGGCCTGGCGGTCTGCGGCGTGGTGCTGCAGCAGATACTGCGCAACAAGTTCGTCGAGCCGGCCACCACCGGAGGGCTAGATGCCGCCAAGCTGGGCATACTGGTCGCGCTCACGGCCGCGCCCGGCGCGGGCACCGGCGTGCGCATGCTGTTCGCGCTGGCCTTCTGCCTGGCCGCGAGCCTGCTGTTCGTCGCCATCATCCGCCGTGTGCGCGCGCGCAGCACGGTGCTGGTGCCGGTCATAGGCCTGATGTACGGCGGCGTGCTCAGCGCCATTGCCGAGTTCTACGCCTACCGCCACAACATCCTGCAAAGCATGCAGGGCTGGCTGCTCGGCGACTTCTCGCGCATCGTGCAGGGCAACTACGAAATTCTCTGGCTGGTGCTGCCCATCGTCGCGCTGACCTATGCCTATGCCCATCGCTTCACGGTGCTCGGCATGGGCGAGGGCCTGGCCACCAGCCTGGGGCTCGACTACCGCGCCACGGTGCTGCTGGGCCTGCTGCTGGTCGCGGTCACGGTGTCGGCCACGGTGATCACGGCCGGGGCGATTCCTTTTGTCGGGCTGGTGATTCCCAATCTGGTGGCGCTGCGCCATGGCGATCACCTGGGCCGCACGCTGCCCGCGGTGGCGCTGGGCGGCGCCTCGCTGCTGCTGTTCTGCGACATTCTCGGGCGGCTCGTAGCCTATCCGTACGAGGTGCCCATAGGGCTGACCGCGGGCGGCGTGGGCGGACTGCTGTTCCTGGGGCTCGTTGTCTGGAGGCGGCGATGACGCGCAGCACCTTGTGGGCGGGCGCGGGATTGGCGGCGCTGGCGCTGACCTATATGTTTCTGTTCTCGGGACTGGACTTCGGCTATGTCATCCCCAAGCGGCTGGTGCGCCTGGGCGCAATGCTGATCGGCGGCATCTGCATTGGCTGGTCGGCCATCACGTTCCAGACGCTCACCAACAACCGCATTCTCACGCCGGCCGTCATGGGCTATGAAGCCGTCTATCTGCTGGCGCAGTCGCTGCTGGTGCTGCTGCTGGGAACGCAAAGCCTGGTGCTGCTGGGCGCGGGCGGCAACTTCGCGCTGTCGGTGGCGCTGATGCTGGCCTATTCGTGGCTGCTGCACCGCTGGCTGTTCCAGGACGGCCACAGCAATGTGTATTCGCTGCTGCTCGTGGGCCTGGTGCTGACGCTGGTGATGGGCACGTTCACGCAGTTCGTGCAGTTTCGCACCAGCCCGGGCGAGTTTTCCATGCTGCTGGGCTTCACCCAGGCGTCCTTCAACCGCGCCCAGCCCGAGCAGCTGCTGTATGCGGGCGCGATCGTGGCCCTGGTCTGCGCGCTGGGACTGCGCACCCTGCCCACGCTCGATGTGCTGGCGCTGGGGCGCGAGACCGCGATCTCGCTGGGCGTGGACTACCGCCGCGCGGTGCGCCTGCAGCTGGTGCTGATTTCGACGCTGGTCGCGGTCTCGACCAGCCTGATCGGGCCGACGGCCTTCATAGGCATCTTCGTGGCCAACACGGCCTATGCGCTGGCGCGCGGCATGCGCCACCGCGTGACGCTGCCCCTGGGCTGCGCCATTGCCGTGGCCATCTTCATTGCGGCGCAGCTGGCGGTGGAGCATCTCTTCAACTACCGCACCACGGTGGGCATCCTGGTCAATCTGGTGTGCGGCGCGTACTTCCTCGCGCTGGTCGTGCGCCACCGGGGCGCGCAATGACATTTTTCATTCAGCCACTTCCCATCTTCAGGAGAAAAACCATGAGTTTCACCTTCCGCGGCGCCGCCTTGCTGCTGGCCGGCATGACCGCGCTGAGCGCCTGCGCCCAGAGCGCCGCCGTGGCTGCCCAGTCGTTCACGCCGATGACGGTGCAGCACCAGCTGGGCAAGACCGTGGTCAGCAAGCAGCCCCGGCGCGTTGCGGCGCTCGACATGAACGAAGTCGACTTTCTCGACCAGCTGGGCGTGCCCGTGATCGGCATGCCCAAGGACTTCATTCCGCATTTCCTGGCCAAATACCAGAACGCGCCGCGCGTGCAGGACCTGGGCTCCATCGTGCAGCCCAACGTGGAGCGGGTGCATGCGGCCCGCCCCGATCTGATACTGATCACCTCGCTGCAGGCGGGCCAGTACAAGGAGCTGTCGCAGATTGCGCCCACCATCCAGTTCGATGTCGACTACCGCAACAGCGCCACGCGCCACATCGAGGTCATCAAGGACCATCTGCTGACGCTGGGCCAGCTGTTCGGCCGGCAGGACACGGCGCGCGCCAAGGCCGCGGAACTCGACGCCAAGGTGCAGCAGGCGCGCCAGGCCACCAAGGACAGGCCCGAGAAGGCGCTGATCGTGCTGCACAACAACGGCGCCTTCAGTTCGTTCGGCCCGCAGTCGCGCTACGGTTTTGTCTTCAGCGCGCTGGGTGTCAAGCCCGCGGGCCCGGCCGCCGACACCGGTCTGCACGGCCAGCCGGTCTCCAGCGAATTCATCCAGCAGGCCGATCCCGACATCATCTATGTGGTCGACCGCACGGCGGTGATGGAGCGCCGCGCCGCGCTCGACGCCGACAGCCTGGGCAACCCGCTGCTGCGCCAGACCAAGGCCTGGAAGA
>NZ_JAVWWA010000129.1:0-13422 GCF_036666375.1 Comamonas sp.
ACCGTGAACTGGCGACAAGTTTCGAATGCAGGTGAGCGGTGAGTTCGAGTGCCGGGAAGCACGCCACCAATGGGCCCGGTCCGAAAGCGCCTAGGCGCTGCGCTCCCGCAGCGCCTTGCGCCCCAACCAGACCACGGCCAACGTACCGATACACACCGCCGCCAGCAGCCACATGACCCATTGGTAGCCCGCAACGAATCCCCGGCCCTGCGCTGCAAAACGGTACAGCACCGTGCCTATCGCCAGCCCCAGCGCACCTCCCAGATTGTGCAGTGTGGTCGCCATGCCCAATGCGGTGCCCGCCATCGCTGGCGGCAAGGCCGTGAGCGCCGACGTCATCGAAGGCCCGAGCACGCAGCCCCAGCCCAGGCCCATGAATGCAAATGCGGCCAGCACCCAGGACCAGGGCGTGCTGGCGTCAAACGCGGACTGCATCAGGGCCGAGACCAGCAATGCCGCAAAGCCCGCGCCCATCACAGGCCCGGTGCCGAAACGGTCGCAGCCGCGGCCGGCCAGCGGCGAGACCAGCGCCATCACTGCCGTCGTGGGCAGCAGCAGCCAGCCCGTGGTTGCACTGTCCTGGCCGCGCAGTTCGCCCAGATACAGCGGCATCAGAAAGAAGGCCACGCAATAGAAGAACGCCAGCGCCGCGGTGGCACACGCCGCGACGGCAAAGCGCGGCTGAATGATCAGCGGCCAGCGCAGCAGCGGCGTAGGCGCGCGCCGTTCGACCACCACCAAGGCCGTGCCCGCCAGCGCGGCGACGGCCAGCAGGCCCAGCGTCGAGCGCGCAGCCCAGCCCCAGTCGCTGCCGTGTATCAAGGCTGCGAGCGCGCAGGGCAGCACCATGAGCAGCAGCACCGCCCCCGGCCAGTCAAAGCGCTCGCGCGATGTGGATGCGGCAGCCACAGAAAGCCGGCCCATGCACAGCGCAAAGCCGGCCGCAATCAGCGGAACATTGACCAGAAAGACCGCGCGCCAGCCCCAGGCCTCCACCAGCAGGCCGCCGGCCACGGGCCCCAGCGCCAGCCCCAGGCCGTTGATGCTGAACAACAGGCCCAGCGCCTTGCCGCGCTGCTGTTCGGGAAACATCGCCGCCACCAACGCCGCCGACGCGGTGTAAAGCCCTGCGCATGCCATGCCCTGGATCGCGCGCCACGCGATCAGCCAGCCCAGGCTGGACGCCAGGCCCGCGCCCAGCGAGGCCAGCGCAAACAGCGCCATGCTGGCAAACATCACTTCGCGCCGTCCGTAGCGGTCGGCCAGTTGCCCCACGGCAATGGTGCAGCTCGACAGCGCGACGACAAAAGCCGTGACTATCCACTGCACCTGGGCAATGTCGGCCTGCAAGGCCGACTGGATCGCGGGCACCGCGGTGTTGACGATGGTGAAGTCTATGCAGCCCAGAAAGCTGGCGATGGCGATGCCGGCCATGGCCAGCCAACGCTGGCGGTGTGACGAGATGTGCATGAATCAGAAGCTCCGGCGAAAGCAGACCATGCTAATAAGTAACCCCTGGATCGAATCCATAGAATCGACCACAACACAAGAGCATCCAACTATCGAATCTCGCATGCAATCCTTTGATCGGTTTCAAGGCATCCAGGCGTTCGTGCGCGCCGTCGAGTGCGGCAGCTTCAGCCTCGCTTCGCGCCAGCTGGGCCTATCGGCCTCGAGCGTGGGCAAGGCGGTCGCGCGGCTGGAGCAGCGCCTGGGCGTGCGTCTGTTCGAGCGCACGACACGGCGCATGGCGCTGACCGACGAAGGCCAGGCATTCCACGAAAGCTGCCTGCGCGCGCTTGCGGAGCTGGACCAGGCTGAATCGGCCCTCGCCGAACGGCGCGTTCAGCCCACAGGTCGGGTGCGCATCGCGCTGCCCACGCTCTACGGGCGTATCTGCGTGCTGCCGGTGCTCAGCGGATTGCTGGCGCGCCATCCCGCGCTCGATCTCGATCTGCTGCTGTCGAGCCACGCCGTCGATCTGGTCGAGGAGCATGTCGACATCGCGCTGCGCATTGGCCGGCTCGAAGACAGCGCCTCGCATGTAGCGCGCCGGCTCGGCGAGCAGGCGCTGTGGCTGTGCGCCGCGCCCGCCTACCTGGCCAGGCGCGGCGAGCCCTGCACGCTCGATGCGCTGGCCGATCACGACGGCATTGCGCGGCTGCGCGGCGATGCCGCCGAAGCCTGGCAGTTCAGTGATGCGGCCGGAACGCAGCGGCCCCGGCACCGCGTACGGCTGCGCGTGAGCGACCTGGCTGCGGTCAAGGACGCTGCGCTCGCCGCCCTGGGGCTGGCGCAATTGCCGGGCTGGTTTGTGGCAGACGAAGTGCGTGCGGGGAAGCTGCAGGTGGTGCTGCGCGACGCCCAGCCCGAACCCCTGCCCATCCATGTGCTGTGGACCAAAACCACGCGCATGACCGCGCGCCAGCGCGTCACCATCGACGCGCTGATCGAGGGCCTGCAGCGCGCATAAAAAAAGCCCGCGAGAGACTCGCGGGCTGAAAGGCAAACACAGGAAGAAACAATCAGGTTCTGGCGCGGCGCTGCAGCAGGCGCGGCACGATCAGCACCGCCAGCACGATGATGATCAGCGTCAGCGACATCGGACGTTGCAGGAAGATCAGCCAGCTGCCTTCGCCTATCGACACCGCGTTGCGCATCTGCGCCTCGGCCAGGGGGCCCAGAATCATGCCGACCACCACGGGCGCCGTGGGGAAGTCGAAGCGCCGCATCAACACACCCAACAGGCCGATGCCATAGAGCAGAAACAGATCGAACGCGCTTTGGCGCATGCCGTAGGCACCGACGGTGGCGAAGATCAGAATGCCCGCATACAGCTGCGGCTTGGGGATCTTCAGCAGCTTGACCCACAGGCCCACCATGGGCAGGTTGAGCACCAGCAGCATCAGATTGCCGATGTACAGCGAAGCGATCAGCGCCCAGACCAGCGTTGCGGATGTCGTGAACAGCTGCGGGCCGGGGTTGATGCCGTAGTTCTGGAACGCGCCCAGCAGCACGGCCGTGGTGTTGCTGGTGGGAATGCCCAGCGTCAGCAGCGGAATCAGCGCGGCCGTCACGGTCGCGTTGTTTGCCGCTTCGGGGCCGGCCACGCCTTCGATCGCGCCCTGGCGGCCGAACTCGTCCTTGTTTGTGCCCTTGGCCAGCTTCTTTTCAGCCGCATAGCTCAGGAACGTCGGAATCTCGGTGCCGCCCGCGGGAATGCAACCGAAAGGCGTGCCGATCACGGTGCCGCGCAGCCAGGCCGGCACCGAACGCTTCCAGTCCAGGCGCGTCATGTGCACCCGGCCCATGTGGTTCTGCGTGTCCTTGGTGCGACCTTCGTACAGCGCCGCATAGAGCACTTCGGCCACGGCGAACAGGCCCACGGCCACCAGCACGATGTCGATGCCGTCCAGCAGTTCCATCTTGCCGCCGGTGTAGCGTGCCGCACCCGAAATCTGGTCCATGCCTATGCAGCCGGCAGCCAGACCGATGAACAGCGCAGTCATGCCGCGCACCCGGCTTTGACCCAGCACCGCGCTCACCGTGGTGAACGCCAGCACCATCAGCATGAAGTATTCCGGTGGGCCCAGGCGCACCGCGAATTCCGCAACCGTAGGCGCGAACAAGGTGACCACCACCGTGGCAATCGTTCCCGCGACAAACGAGCCAATCGCCGCCGTGGCCAGCGCCGCGCCCGCGCGCCCGCTCTTGGCCATCTTGTTGCCTTCCATGGCCGTGACCATGCTCGCCGTCTCCCCGGGCGTATTCAGCAAGATGGAGGTGGTCGAGCCACCATACATGGCGCCGTAGTAGATACCGGCGAAGAAGATCATCGAGGCCGTGACTTCGACCTTGGCGGTGATGGGCAGCAGCATGGCGACGGCCACAGCGGGGCCAATGCCGGGCAGCACGCCCACGGCCGTACCCAGCGCACAGCCCACGAGGGCCCACAGCAGATTGCCTGGCGTAATGGCAGTTGCAAAGCCCGCCATCAAGGCATCAAGAATTTCCATTACAGCCACCCCGTCCCGGTCAGACCCGGCAAATTGATCGCCAAAAACTGCGTGAAGACCCAGAACACCGGCGCCGAGATGCACAGGCCCGTGAACACATCAATGGCCCAGGTGCGCGGTTCACGCGCGCCCGCCTGGCCCGCAGCGCGGCGCAGTCCCTGCACCGCCAGCACGTAGCACAGCGTGCAGCTCAAAATGAAGCCCAGCGTGGTGATCAGCGCAGCGTTGAGCAGCAGGCCGGCCGAAACCCAGACCGCCGCGCTCCAGTCGGCCTTGGCGCTGCCCGTGGGCTCGCCCATAGCGCGGTAGCCGCCGGTGCGCGCCTCCCAGACCAGCCAGGCGCCGCACAGCGCCAGCACCAGCGCGCAGACCCAGGGCAGGAAGTTGGGGCCCACGCCGCCATAGCCGGCGTCGCCGGGAATGCCCAGTGCGCCCACGGCCAGGCCGGCCGCGACCAGCAGCACGCCCGCACCGACCACGGTCTGCAGTTGCACACCGGGAATCGCGCTGGCGCTGGAGGAAAGAGAAATATCGGAAGAATCGTGGGGGCTGGGATCGGTCATCTGCGTACCTGCACCAAACACGCGCCGCGCGCAAATCCCCCTGGTCTGGGACCACGGACTTCACACAGCGGAACGATGGAAAAAACCGGCGCGTTGCGCCGGCACTGGCCTGGCCCGGGCATGTCCCGGCCACCAGGCTGGCGGCCTTACACCATGCCGGACTTGACCATGGTCGCGCGCAGGCTCGCGAACTCGTTGTCGACGAAATTGGCGAACGCATCGCCGGCCAGCCAGGCCGATGTCCAGTCGTTCTTCTTCATCGCTTCGGCCCACGACTTGCTCTTGACCGCCTTGTCGAGCGAGGCGATCAGCGCATCGCGCTGCTCGCGGCTGATGCCGGGAGCGCCATAGACGCCGCGCCAGTTGCCGATTTCCACGTCGATGCCCTGCTCCTTGAGCGTGGGCACATTGGAGCCCGCGAGGCGCTGGGCCGATGTCACCGCGATGGGCTTCATCTTGCCGGTGGCGATGTATTCGGCAAACTCGCTGTAGCCGCTGCCGCCCACGGTGACGTTGCCGCCCAGAATGGCAGAAATGGCTTCACCGCCGCCACGGAACGCGACGTAGTTGATCTTGGCCGGGTCCACGCCCACGGCGCGCGCAATCATCGCCGCGGCGATGTGCTCGGTCGAGCCACGCGAACCGCCGCCCCACTTGATGCTGCCCGGGTCCTTCTTGAGCTGGGCCACGACATCGGCCATGCTCTTGTAGGGCGAGTTGGTGGGCAGCACGAAGACGTTGTATTCGCTGGTCAGGCGCGCCAGCGGCGTCGCCTGGGTCAGGTTCACCGGCGGCTTGCCGGTGATGATGCCGCCCAGCATCACGGCGCCCATCACCATCATGGCGTTCGGGTCGCCCTTGCTGCCATTGACGAACTGCGCCAGGCCGATGGCACCGGCGGCGCCGCCCTTGTTGTCATACGTCACCGAAGAGGCCACGCCCGCATCCTGCAAGGCCTTGCCCAGCGCCCGGCCCGTGCTGTCCCAGCCGCCGCCCGGGTTGGCCGGCAGCATCATCTTGATGGCCTGCGAAGCCTGGGCGCTCAGGGGCAGCGCACCGCCAACGGCCAGGGCGGCCAGGGAGTGAAGGAAGGTGTCTCGGCGCATGGTTGTCTCCTTAGGTTTTATCGAAGTCTTGCCGCGCAATCATGCGACAGGCACCTGTCAAAAGGCTGTACGCAGTCCTAGGTGTAATCCCCTAAACCCGCGTTGACCAAGGCCCCGCAACGGCGGCTGCGCCCGCCAGGTGATAATCTGCGCCCCCATGCGCCTGTTGCTTGTTGAAGATGATCCCGCGATGCGTGAAACGCTGCAGCGCACGCTTGCGCGCCGCGGCATGCAGGTGCGCACCGCGGCCGACGGCCCGGCCGCGCTGAGCGAATGGCTCGCCAGCCCGCCCGACGCCGTGGTTCTCGACCTGAGCCTGCCCGGCCTCGACGGTCTGCAGGTGCTCGATGCCGCGCGCCAGAAAGGCTTGCGCACGCCCGTGCTGATCCTTACCGCGCGCGACACCGTCGGCGACCGCGTGCTGGGCCTGAACGCCGGCGCCGACGACTATCTGACCAAACCGTTTGATCTCGATGAACTCGAAGCGCGTCTGCGCGCGCTGCTACGCCGCAGTACCGGCCTGACCAGCCCGCCGGCCCAGGAGGAATCGGTGCTGGGCGCGCTGCGCTACGAGAAGCAAAGCGGCGCGCTCTACGCCTGGGGAGAGCCGCTCGATCTGACGCCGCGCGAACGCGCGCTGATCCAGGCGCTGATCGCCCGGCCCGGCCATGCGGTGGCCAAGGAGCGGCTGTTCGCGCTGGTGTTTCCCGGCGAGACCGAAGTGCAATACGAAGCTGTCGAAGTCGTCGTCTACCGGCTGCGCAAGAAGCTCGCCGGCACGGGCGTGACGCTGATGACGCTGCGCGGCCTGGGCTATCTGCTCAAGGCCGAAGACTGAGCGCCATGGCCAGCGCGCGCGCGCCGCTTCGCCCCGCATGGTCGCTGCGCCGGCAACTGCTGGTCGGCATCCTGGTTCCGGTGCTGCTGCTGATTGCCTTCAACACCTGGAGCCTGCACCGGCAGACACTGACTGCGCTCAACACCGCCTACGACCGCACGCTGCTGGCCTCGGCCAAGAGCATCAGCGAACAGCTGGGCGTGTTCGGCTACGACGACGAAGCCGAGCTGCGCGCGCTCGTGCCCTACTCCGCACTGGAGATCTTCGAGGCCGACAACCAGAGCCGCATGTTCTACCGCGTCTCGACCATAGACGGCGAAATGGTCTCGGGCTTTGCCGAGCTGCCCATGTGGCGTGGCCAGATTCCGCAGCGCCCGCCCTATGCGGCGCTGGTCGATTTCTACGATGCGCAGTTCCGCGGCGCGCCGGTGCGCATGGCCGTGCTGCTGCAGCCCGTGGCCAGTGCCGAAGGCCGGGGCATGGCCGTGATCCAGGTCGCCGAGACGCTGGAGCTGCGCCAGGCCCAGGCCTGGCCCATCCTGTGGCGCACGCTGGCCAGCCAGGCGCTGCTCGTGGCCGTGGTCGCTCTCATTGTCGTGCTGGTCGTGCAGCGCGCCACCCAGCCGGTGCGCGCACTCAGCGCGGCGCTGCAGGCACGCACGCAGGGCGACCTGAGCCCCTTGCAGGCGCCCACGGCCGCCCGCGAACTGCAGCCGCTGGTGCAGGCCACCAATCAGGTGATGCAGCGCCTGCGCCTGCTGCTCGCCCACCAGAAGCGCTTTGTGCGCGATGCCTCCCATCAATTGCGCACGCCGCTGGCCGTGCTCAAGACCCAGGTGCAGTCGGCGCAGCGCGGCGATGTGCCAGCGGCCCAGGCCTTTGCCGAAATCGGCGCCACGGTGGAGCGCGCGACCCAGCTTGCCAACCAGATGCTGTCGCTGGCCAAGGTCGAGCAGTTGCGCCAGCAGGATGCGCCCGCACCGCCCTGCGCCTGGGACGACATCGTGCGCGAGATCGCGCTCGATCTGTCGCCACTGATCGCGGAGAAGAACCTCGACTTCGAGCTGCAGGCGCCCCAGCCCGTGAACATCGGCGCCCATGCCTGGATGCTGCGCGAACTCACGCGCAACCTGCTGCACAACGCCGTGCATTACTCGCCGGCTTCGGGCTGGCTGCGCGTGCAGCTCACGCTGCGGCCCGCGGCCGACGGCCACGGCGGCGAAGCCCGGCTGTGCATCAGCGACAGCGGCCCGGGCATCAGCGATGAACTGGCCCAGCGCCTGTTCCAGCCGTTTTCCGCGGGCGACGTGCAGGCCGGCTCGGGCCTGGGCCTGGCCATCTGCCATGAAATCGTGCAGGCGCTGGGCGGGCACTTGCAGCTGCGCAACCGCAGCGCCGCGCAAGACGGCATTCCCGCCGGGCTGGACGCCGTGGTCACGCTGCGTTGCCGCGACACCATGTCCCACGATGCGCGCATGGGGACTAGCGCACTGCGTACCTGAACAGGCACAATTTCACCCATGAGCGAACTGCAAACCATGCGTCTGGACAAGTGGCTTTGGTGCGCGCGTTTCTACAAGACGCGCAGCCTGGCCGTGGAGGAGATCGGCAAGGGCCGGGTCACGGTCAACGGCCAGAACGCCAAGGCTTCGCGCGACCTGCGCCCGGGCGATACCCTGGTGTTGCGCCAGGGGCCTGTGGTGCGCACCGTGGTCGTGCGCGGGCTGATGCCAGGGCGCGGCCCGGCACCCGTGGCCCAGGGCCTCTACGAGGAAACCCCCGAAAGCCTGGCCGAACGCGAGCGCCTGGCCGAGCAGCGCAGGCTTGCGCCCGAGCCGGCCGACACGCTCACCGACGGCCGCCCCACCAAACGCGACCGCCGCGACATAGACCGCGCGCGCGGCGGCGAATGGAACAACCGCTGGAGTGCATCCATCGATTGAGCGGCCTGTCCTCAGGCCTGCTCGCGCCCCTCGGTTTGCGCCACCTTCGGCAAGATCAGATTCATCACCATCGCCGCCATCGCGCCCACGGTCACGGCCGAGCCCAGCAGATACTGCAGCATGTCGGGCAGAGACTGCAGCCACTCCTTGGGCGCGAGCGTCGCGAAGAACGCGCAGATCAGCGGAATGCCCACCACCAGCATCGCGCGTTCATCGAGATGCACATGGCGCAGTATGCGAATGCCGGCCATCGAGATCGTGATGCAGACCACGGCAAACACGCCGCCGATCACGGGCGCGGGAATCGCCGCAATCAGGGCCGAGAACTTGCCGACAAAACCCAGCACCGCCAGCACCACGCCAATCGCCACGAACACCATGCGGCTGGCGACGCCGGTGATGGAAATCACGCCGGCGTTGGTCGAGTAGCCCGTGACCGGCGTGGCGCCTATCAACGCGGCCACGCCGCAGCCAATGCCTTCGCCTATCGCGCCGCGGTCGAGCTGCTTGTCGGTGATGGGCTGGTTGATCACCGCCGATACCGCGAACCAGGTGCCGGTCGTTTCTGCCATCACCACCATGTAGATCAGCACGAACGTCAGGATTGCGGGCAGCGAGAACTGCAGCTGGTAATCGACAAACGCCATCTTCGGCAGCATCAGCCAGGGTGCGGCAGATACCGCATCGAAAGAGAACTGGCCGACGAATGACGCCGCAATGGTGCCGCCCACCAGCGCGATCACCACCGACAGCAGCCGCACCCAGGTGCCCGCACGGTTGTTGAAACGCAGGCCTATCATCATCGCCACCACCAGCAGCGCCGCCGACAGCGCTGCCAGCGCAATGTTCAGATTGATGGTCGAATTGCCATGCACGGCGAACACATTGGCCGTGAGCGCAATCGGCAGCAGCGACAGACCGACGACCAAAATGATGGAGCCGCCGACGATGGGCGGCACCAGCCAGCGGATCAGCCGGTGAAACCACCCCAGCGCGCCCAGCGCGATCACCAGCAGCGCGCCGGGAATCAGCGCGCCATACACCGCGCCCATGCCGCTCAGGCCGGCGCCACCCGCCAGGGCCACGGCGATGATCGCTCCCAGCGGAATGTACGACGGGCCTTGCGCCACGGGCATGCGCATGCACCACGCGGTCTGGATGATGGTCGCTATGCCGGCGGCGAGAAACGTGGACTGGATCAGCGACGCCGAATCGGCCTGGGACAGCGCCAGGGCGGAAGCAATGATGAACGGCACGACATAAACATCCATGGCCATCACATGCTGCACACCGAGCAGCAAGGCCTTGAGAACGGTGACGCGGTCATCGGGCTGGGCGATCAGGCGCCCTTCATAAGCAGTAGGTTCGGTCATTGGGCGCTGCAGTCAGCAAAGGAAGTAAAGGGATTCAGAGCGCGACGCGGCGGTGGACCAAGGCGCCCTGCACCCAGGTCTGGGCCACATTGGCGCGCGTCGCGTTGTAGATGATCTTCTGCAGCACGTCGGCGGGGCTGTCGCTGCCCGGCCAGATGCAGATATTGGAGTCGGACGCATCGCAGTCGACGACGATGGCATCGAACATCTGGCCGGCCTCGATGCGGCCGACAGGCAGATCCAGCGCTGCGCCGCCCGCAGCCGTCGCCAGCCACAGCGCGAACACATGGTCTATGCGCGCGTTGTGGCGCCCGCGCTGCGCGGCCGGCAGATCCGGGTCCACGCCTTCATCGAGCGCATACGACGCCGTGATCGCATGCCGGCAGGCATCGAACATCGAGGGGCTATAGCCGCCAGAAATATCGCTGCCCAGGCCCATGCCCATGCGCTGCGCATGTCCCGCGCGCGCGGGAAACACGCTGTTGGCGAAATAGAAATTCGACAGCGGGCAATGCGCCACCGATGCACCCACATCGGCCATCAGCGCCACGTCGGCAGGCGTGAGGAAGTTTGCATGCGCGACCACGGTACGCCGTGTCAGCAAACCGAAGCGGTGCAACGCATGGGCGTCGGTCATGCCCGTGCGCGCAAGCACATGCTGGTGGGCCCAGTCGCTTTCCGAGCAATGGGTCTGCACATGCACGCCGGTGCGCTGCGCCAGCGCCCCCAGTCCTGCAAGCAACTCATCGGTGCAGCTGGGAATGAAGCGCGGCGTGATCACCGGCAGCACCAGGCCAGCGGCATTTCCGGGCAAGCGCGCCAGCGCATCGATGAACGCTTCGGTGCCGTCAATCGCCACCTGGGCACTCGCATCGCGGTAGAAGGCCGGGCACTGGCTGGGCTCGTCCATGGCCACGCGTCCCACCAGAGCGCGCTGGCCCTGGCGCAGGCACTGCTCGGCCAGCACGCGATTGCCGTTGTCATGCAGCGTACCGAAGTACATGGCCGTGGTCGTGCCGTTCGCCAGCAACTGGCGCACCAAAGGCCGGTAGACGCTTTCGGCAAACACTTCATCGCCATAACGCGCCTCGAGCGGAAAAGTGTTCTGCTGCAGCCAGTCTTCGAGCGGCACATCGAGCGCCTTGCCCATCTGCGGCCATTGCGGCGCATGCACATGCACGTCGATCAGGCCAGGCAGCAGATAACTGCCCGCCGGCAGCGCATGCAACTGGCCCGCAGCCGCATGGCGTTCGCGCTGCGCAGCCCAGCGCGGGTCGTCGCGTGCGATCACTTCCTCGATAAGGCCGTGGGCAGACACCACCACGAGCACATCGGACTGCACGCGCAGCGCATCGGCGCGCGGTGTGTCGAAGGCCGTGCATTGCATGGCCCAGGAAGAAGGTGAAACAGTGGAATTCATCGGCAGCGCACGGAGCCAACGGCAGCGCCGGCGGGCCACATGGCCGGCACCCAGGCAAGCCGGAGCTCCGCGTTCGTAAAACAGTCGGATCGCGAAACAGGCGCATGCCTTTCGCGGCGAGGCGCTCCCTGGCGCCCGAGAGGCTCGCATTCTACGGTTGCCGGCCCGGCGCCGCCACGGCGGGGTCATAAGCGTACGTATTGCAACGCGAAACTTCGGCCGAACTCGCTTTTGCGCTCACTTTTTTGATGCATCCTCGAGCTTCGCCAGCCGCTTCGATGCGGCCTGGTTTCGCGCCGTTCGGCACCCTGTCGCACGGCTTTGTTGCATCTTCTGGATAGCGGCCTTCGGCCCGATGAACGCAGTGAATTTTGGTCATTCCATGGCGCGCCTTGCCTGGCGCGTCACAGTTGCAGCAGCCCTGGCTGCAACGGCGGCAACCGTCTCCGCCAAGCCTTTCCCCACCCTCACCCCGCTACCCGCCAAGGCCTTCGCCGATTGCCCGGCGTTCTTCGTCGAAGGTCATGTGCCGGCTCCACCCGCAGCGCCCCATGTCGGCAAGCTGCGTGCGCTGTGCTATGAAGCCTTTGCCGTGCTGCACAACGGCGAAAGCAAGACCCCGGTCTATGTGGTGCAGCGCCTGAACCGCGCGGCCATCGACGACGCCGACGAAAAACGCACCAACAAGTTCTTCGCCGACGCCCGCCTGCCGCGTGCCGAGCGTGCTGAACTGGGCGACTACAAGCGCTCGGGCTACTCGCGCGGCCATATGGCCCCCGCGGGCGACATGCCCACGGCCCAGGCCATGGCGCAGAGCTTCTCGCTGGCCAACATGGTGCCCCAGTCCGCTAAGCAAAATGGCGGCCCCTGGGCACGCATAGAGAAAGACACGCGCAGCTACGCGCAGCGCGCCAAGGGCGACGTCTACGTCTTCACCGGGCCGGTCTTTGACACCAACAGCGGCACCATAGGCGACGGCCAGGTGCGCGTGCCCAGTCACCTCTACAAACTGGTCTACGACGCCACGACGCACAGGTCCTGGGCCCACTGGCAAGCCAATGACGACGCCGAACGCGTCTCCAAGCCCATCAGCTACGAGGAACTGGTGCAGCGCACGGGCATACAGTTCCTGCCCCAGCCGATACGCACCTCTTCGCGGTAAGCAAGCCTAGATCACCGTTCGCCCTGAACATGTCGAAGGGCCGGTTTCAAAGACCGGCCTATCCAGGGATGCCGCCTGCACCCGAGCTTGAGCGCCTGTCGGAGGCCCGACAAGCGCAAGCTCAGCCCTTGAGCTTTTCCATATCCTCGGCCGTGAGCCAGCGCCACTGACCCGGTGCCAGATCGGCAGGCAGGTCCAGGCTGCCCATGCGTGCGCGGTGCAGGCCTTCGACCCGGTTGCCCACGGCCGCCAGCATGCGCTTGACCTGGTGGTACTTGCCTTCGGTCAACGTCAAATCCAGCACATGGCTGTCGACCAGCACGCAGGCCGCGGCCTTGACGGGCTTGGGGTCGTCATCGAGCACCACGCCGGCCAGCAGTTGATCCACCATCTCCTGCGTCACGGGATGCTTGGCCGTCACGCGATAGACCTTGGGCACATGCTTCTTGGGTGAGCTCATGCGGTGGATGAACTGGCCGTCATCGCTGAGCAGCAGCATGCCCGTCGTATCCTGGTCCAGCCGGCCCACGGCCTGCAGGCCCTGGATTGCGCTCTTGCACGGCCGCTGGCGCAGTGGAGGAGGCAGCAATGTATAGATGCTCGGATAGGTCGAAGGCTTTTGCGAGCATTCGGTGCCCGCCGGCTTGTGCAGCACGATATAGCCCTTGGCGTGGTATTCCCAGTCCACGCCCTGGACGCGAAAACGCAGGCCTTCGGGGTCGAAGTCGGCGGTCGAGTCCGTGCACTTCTCGGGCGCGGCCGATACGTCGTCACGCGAATAGATTTCCACCCAGCCCTGCTGCACCAGGCCGGCACATACACGACGGGTTCCAAACCCTTGCGAATAAAGAATGTCTTGCAGTTGCATGGAGCAATCCACCAATCAATGAGCAATATCCCCATCGAGCGGAAACAGTGACCAGCTCAGAGGGTGTTTTGGTTTCCAGAAAAAACAAAACCCCCAGGCCTTTGGGGCGCTGGGGGTTTGCTTGCTGTAAGAG
>NZ_JAVWWA010000130.1:0-12647 GCF_036666375.1 Comamonas sp.
AGGCTTTTCATTTCTTATTTACCGGACCTGACATGTATTTGCTTCGTATCCCGTTTCCCACCGTCGCCGCGGCCATCATGGCCACGGGCTTTGCCGGCATTGCCGCCGCACAAGAGACCAAGGCAATGGATACCGTGGTGGTGACGGCTTCGGGCTACGAGCAGCTGATCAAGGAAGCACCGGCGTCTATCTCCGTGGTCACGCGCGAGGAACTCGAAAAGAAGGCCTATACCAACCTGCATGACGCGCTGCGCGACGTGCCCGGCGTGATCCTCACGCCCTCGGACAACAACTCCAACGACATCGCGCTGCGCGGCATGGGCGCGAACTACACGCTGATCCTGGTCGACGGCAAGCGCACGAATTCGCGCGAGACCCAGACCAACGGCAGCACCGGCACCGACCAGAGCTGGATTCCGCCGCTTGAAGCCATAGAGCGCATCGAAGTGGTGCGCGGCCCCATGTCCTCGCTCTACGGCTCGGACGCGATGGGCGGCGTGATCAACGTGATCACGCGCAAGGTGGCCAAGGAGTGGCATGGCTCGCTGCGCGCCGACGCGACGCTGCAGGAGCGCTCGACTTCGGGCAATGCCTACCAGAGCAATTTCTATCTGTCGGGCCCGATCAAGGAGGACCTGCTGGGCCTGAGCATCTACGGCAACTACACCCAGCGCGAGGAAGACCGGATCTATCAGGGCTACAACGACTACGACAACCGCGCAATCAACGTCAAGCTCGCGCTGACACCCAACAAGGACCACGACGTGATCCTCGAGCTGGGCACGGCCAAGCAGCATTTCACCTCGACGCCAGGCATGACGCTGCTCGATTCGGAAGCGCTCAGCGACCGCAGGTTCGAGCGCGAAAGCTACTCGCTGCAGCACAAGGGCCGCTGGGGCTGGGCCACTTCGGACACCTATGTGCAGCAGGAAGAAACGCGCAACATCGCGCGCGACATGACGATCAAGAACACGGTGTTCAACAGCAGCTGGACCCTGCCGCTGGGCCAGCGCAACCTGCTGACCACGGGCGTCTACTACAGCGAGCAGGACCTCAAGGACACGACCACCAACACCTTGCCGGGATCGAGCCGCAGCACGGCCGATCGCAGCCAGTACGCGGTGTTTGCCGAAAACGAATGGCGCCTGCGCGACGACTTCGCGCTGACCGGCGGCCTGCGCTACGACCACGACAGCCAGGCCGGCGGCCATGTGAGCCCGCGCCTGTACGGCGTCTGGACCGTCGATCCGCGCTGGACCGTCAAGGGCGGCGTGTCCTCGGGCTTTCGCGCGCCGTCGCTGCGCCAGACGCTGGGCGACTGGGGCCAGTCAAGCCGCGGCGGCAACATCTACGGCAATCCCGATCTCAAGCCCGAGACGTCGCTGACCAAGGAAATCGGCCTGCTGTTTGATGCCGGCAACGGCACGACGGCCGGCCTGACGCTGTTCGACAACGATTTCAAGGACAAGATCACGCGCATTGCCTGCCCCACATGCGGTCCGCTCAACTCCTCGGGACGCGTGCCGACCACCAACGTCAATGTCGACAAGGCGATCACGCGCGGCATCGAAGCCACGCTGGGCACGCAGCTGACGCAGAACCTGGGCCTGACCTCGAGCTATACCTTCACCACTTCCGAACAGAAGAGCGGTGAGTTCGCGGGCAAGCCGCTGAACCAGCTGCCGCGCCACCTGCTCAACGTGTCGCTGGACTGGAACCCCACGGGCCAGATCAACGGCTGGACCAAGGTGTCCTACCGCGGCAAGGAAAGCGACAGCTCGGGCGCGGCCTCGTCGGGAACGTTCAACCAGAAGAGCTACGCGATGCTGGACCTGGGCGGCTCGTACAAGTACAGCAAGACCGTGACGCTGTACGCGGGCATCTACAACCTGCTCGACAAGGAAGTGCTGTACGACGGCGTGAACTACGACTCCGTGCTTGACGGGCGCCGCTACTGGCTGGGCATGAACGTCAAGTTCTGAGCACCCCCTGAGTCCCCCCGAGCCGCCTCGCGGCTCCTCCATTTCCCTGCAGGATGAGACACCCATGAACTTCATGACTTCGCGCCGCCACATCGCCATCGCCCTGACCGCCGCCGCCTGGGGCATTTCGGGCGCCGTCGGCGCCGCCACGCCAGCCCAGCCCGCCCAGATCACCGTGCAGCACGCCAAGGGCCAGGCCACGGTGCCGCTCAAGCCGCAGCGGGTCGTGGTCTACGACCTGGCCGCGCTCGATGTGATGCATTCGCTGCAACTGCCCGTGGCCGGCGTCGCCAAGGCCGAGTACCCCGACTACCTGAAGTCCTACGCCGACGCCAGGTACCAGGCCGCGGGCTCGCTGTTCATTCCCGACTTCGAGGCGCTGAGCCGCATCCGGCCCGACCTGATCGTCGTTGCCGGCCGCTCGGCCGCCAAGTACGACGTGCTGTCGAAGATCGCGCCCACGCTGGATCTGAGCGTCGACGGCAAGAACCTGCTGGGCGACATGCAGCGCAATGTCGACACGCTGGCCAGCCTGTACGGCAAGCAGGCCCAGGGCCGGCAGCTGATGGCCAAGGTGCGCGCCGAAGTCGAGGCCCTCAAGGCCGTCGCCGCCCAGGCCGAACCCGGCCTGCTGGTGCTGGCGGTGAACACCAACATGAGCGCCCAGCCTCCGGGAGCGCGCTTCGGCCTGCTGCACGACGTGCTGGGCATCAAGCCGCTGCTCGCGGCCGACGCATCCAAGCCGCGCGGCGTGCCGCTGAAGATGGACGACATCGCCAGGCTGGATCCCGCCTGGCTCTATGTGATAGACCGCAATGCCGCCACGGGCACGCAGACCGACAAGGAAGGCAAGCCCGTCGTGCCGTCCCGGCAGCTGTTCGACAACGCCCAGATCCAGGGAACGCAGGCCGGCAAGAACGGCCGCGTGGTGTTTCTCGACCCCAAGGGCTGGTACCTGCTGGGCAGCGCCGGGCCTACGGCCATGCTGCACAACGTGGCGCAGATCAAGGCGGCTTTGGCCGGCAGGTGAAAGCGGCGGGTGCGCAAGAAGATCGTGCCCTGAAACGCCCTTCGACGCGGCCGGCCAGGCAGGCTCAGGGCGAATGGTGTGGAAAAGTCAGAACGCAGATATCGATCACCGTTCGTCCTGAGCCAGGTCGAAGGATGAACGGCCTGCCCGACAGCGTCGGACCTGCGTCATGCCAGTCCTCCAAGCTCAAGAGGCCTGATCCGCCTGCGCCTCGTCCAGATCCAGCTGCTGCAAATGCTTGGCCAGCTGCGCCCAGGCCTGAGCGGCTTCTTCATTCTTGGCCCACGCATGGCAGCTGGCCGCCATCATGGCCGTGGGCGCATGGTCGGGCTGGAGATCGAAGGCGCGTTCGCACTGGGCTGCGGCATTGGTCCACATCACGGCCGCGTTGGCCGAGCCTTCCTTTTGCAGCGCATGGGCTTCGGCCATCCAGGCCTGGGCCAGGCGCAGCGCTGCGGCGTGCTGCTCGGGATCGGCCTGGTGGGCCTTGGCGAAGAACGCGCCGGCCTGCTGCCACAGCGCACGCGCCTGCGTGAAGTCCTGCGTGGCCACGGCCTGGGCCTGGGCGACAAGGTCGTTGCCGGATTGGAGAAGGGTGGCGTAGTCAGCAGCGGTCATGGCGGGCAGAGAATCGGCGAAACGAAAATGCCGCCGATTGTGCGCGAAACCAAACGCCTGCGCGATCAGTGCAGTTTCAGCCGCGGATCGGTGCGCCGGCCTATGCGGTCGCTGAGCATCAGCAAGGCCGTGCGGAACACGCCGCACAGCGCGACCTGGTGCATGCGGTACAGCGAGATGTAGAACATGCGCGCCAGCCAGCCTTCGACCTTGACCGTGCCCATCAGGTTGCCCATGAGATTGCCCACGGCCGAGAAGTGCGACAGCGAGACCAGCGAGCCGTAGTCGCGGTAGCGGTACTCGGGCAGGGGCTGGCCCTGCAGGCGCTTGGGCAGCGACTCGGCGAGCAGCGAGGCCTGCTGGTGGGCCGCCTGGGCGCGCGGCGGAACGTTCTTGCCGCTGCCGTCGTCCATGGGGCAGGCCGCGCAGTCGCCGAGCACGAAGATGTCGTCGTCCAGCGTGGTCTGCAGCGTGGTGCGCACCACCAGCTGGTTGATGCGGTTGCTTTCCAGGCCGTCGAGGTTCTGCAGGAAATCGGGCGCCTTGATGCCCGCGGCCCAGACCTTGATGCTGGCCGGAATCACCCGGCCGTCGGCGGTTTCCAGCTGCTCGGCGGTGACGCGGCTCACGGCGGCTTCGGTGATCACCTGCACGCCGAGCTTTTCCAGCGTCTGATGGGCGTCGCGGCCGATGCGTTCGGGCAGCGCCGGCAGCACGCGCTTGCCGGCGTCGAGCACGGTGATGTGCAGGTTCTCGGGCGCGATATTGCCCAGGCCGTAGTCGGACAGCTGCTGCGCGGCGCTGCGCAGTTCGGCGGCCAGCTCCACGCCCGTGGCGCCCGCGCCCACGATGGCAATGCGCAGCTGCGCCTGCTTGTCGTGGCCCGCGTGGGCCGCGAGGTACTTGGCCAGCAGCAGGCGGTGAAAGCGTTCGGCCTGGTCGGGCGCATCGAGAAAGATGCAATGCTCGGCCGCGCCCGGCGTGTGGAAATCGTTGGTCACGCTGCCTATGGCCATGACCAGGGTGTCATAGGCCAGGGTGCGCGCCGGCGCGGCTTCGCTGCCATCGTCCTGCAGCAGCGGCGCGAGTTCTATGGTCTTGGCCTGGCGGTCGAGACCGCACATGCGGCCCATCTGGAACTGGAAATGCTTCCACTTGGCCTGGGCAATGTAGTTGAACTGGTTGTCCGACAGGCTCAGCGAGCCCGCGGCCACTTCGTGCAGCAGCGGCTTCCACATGTGGGTGAGGTGGCTGTCGACGAGTATGACTTCCGCCTGACGGCGCTTGCCCAGGCGCTGGCCCAGCCGCGTGGCCAGTTCCAGTCCGCCGGCGCCGCCGCCGACGATCACGATGCGATGGGTCATGGATGTTTTCCTTGGTGGCCGCCCGCAGGGTGCGGGCTGGCAGAGAGGCGGCTGGCCCAAGCAGGTCGCCGTCCCCCAATCCCCTGAAGATAATCCGAGTCGCGTCGAGGCAGGGTGCAGCCCTTGATTGCCCTGCGGCAATTCAAGGGTAAACCCTAGGTTTTCCGCAATTTCCGACTTAGAACCGCGGCAGGTCGGGGTGGCTGATCTGCCCGCCGCGCACCAGCATCTTGCCGTATTCGGCGCAGCGGTGCAGCGTGGGAATCACCTTGCCCGGATTGAGCAGGCCCTGCGGGTCGAACGCCGCCTTGAGCGCGAACATCTGCGCGTTTTCCTCGGCGCTGAACTGGGTGCACATGGAGTTGAGTTTTTCCACGCCCACGCCATGCTCGCCCGTCACCGTGCCGCCCATGGCGACGCTGGTCTCGAGGATGTCGGCGCCGAACAGCTCGCAGCGGTGCAGCTGGTCGGCATCGTTGGCATCGAACATGATCAACGGGTGCAGGTTGCCGTCGCCGGCGTGAAACACGTTGGCGCAGCGCAGCTGGTACTTCTGCTCCATCGCCTGGATGGCCAGCAGGATGTCGGCCAGGCGCTTGCGCGGAATGGTCGAGTCCATGCACATGTAGTCGGGGCTGATGCGTCCGCTCGCGGGAAACGCGTTCTTGCGCCCGCTCCAGAAGCGCAGGCGCTCGGCCTCGTTCTCGCTCACGGTGATGGCCGTGGCACCGGCGTCGCGCAGCACGGCGCTCATGCGGCCGATTTCCTCGGCGACTTCCTCGGGCGTGCCGTCGGATTCGCACAGCAGGATGGCTTCGGCCGTGAGGTCGTAGCCGGCCTTGACGAAGTCCTCGACGGCCGCGGTCATGGGCTTGTCCATCATTTCCAGCCCGGCCGGAATGATGCCCGCGGCAATCACTGCCGCCACCGCCGCGCCGGCCTTGCGCACGTCGTCGAAGCTGGCCATGATGCAGCGCGCGAGCTGGGGCTTGGGAATCAGCCGCACCGTGACTTCGGTGATCACGGCCAGCATGCCTTCGCTGCCTATCACCGCGGCCAGCAGGTCGTAGCCCGGCGTGTCCAGCGCCTGGCTGCCAAAGGTGATGGGCTCGCCGGCCATGGTGAAGCCCTTGACCTCGAGCACGTTGTGCACCGTGAGGCCGTACTTGAGGCAGTGCACGCCGCCCGAGTTCTCGGCGACGTTGCCGCCTATGGTGCAGGCGATCTGGCTCGACGGATCGGGTGCGTAGTAGAGGCCGAACGGCGCCGCGGCCTCGCTGATCGCGAGGTTGCGCACGCCGCACTGCACGACCGCGGTGCGGCTGTAGGCATCGACCTGGAGAATGCGGTTGAACTTGGCCAGAGACAGCACCACGCCCAGCGCATGCGGCATCGCCCCGCCCGACAGCCCCGTGCCCGCGCCGCGCGCGACCACGGGCACCTGCAGCGCATGGCAGGCCTGGAGCACGGCCTGCACCTGGGTCTCGGTTTCGGGCAGGCACACGACCAGCGGGCGCTGGCGGTAGGCCGTGAGGCCGTCGCATTCGTAGGGCGTGGTGTCTTCGCTGTGCCACAGCAGGGCGTGCGCGGGCACATGCGCGCCCAGCGCCTGCACGATCTGGGCCTGGCGGCGCGCGCGCTCGGAAGGCGAGGGCGCGGCGGTGGCTGGGGATTCGGTGTTCATGGCTTGAGACTTTAGCGAAGACCTGGCGGCGTGGCGTGAGTTTTCTTGCACGTCTGCATGAAATTAGGCACGCGCCGCAGCGGTCGCGCGCAGGCTTTCCATCAGCAGTTCGCTGGCCGGGGTGGGCGCGCGCCCGCGCAGCGTGATGATGCCCACATGCGGCAGCTCGATAGGCACCTTGAGCTTGAGTATGCGCACCAGCCCCTGCTGGGCGAAGTGCTCGGCAACGCTGCGCGCCAGAAAGCCGATGGCCGGCCGCTGGTGCATGCCCGACAGCGTGACCAGGAACGACGAGGTCTCGATGATGTCCGTGGGCGACTCGAGCAGATGCTTGTGGAACATCTGCGCCAGCTTGGAGCGCGACGAGGCCCAGGGCGGGGGCACGACCCAGGGCAGTTCGGCGAGCATCGCCCAGCTGGGCCTGGCCGCGCCGGCCAGCGGGTGCTCGGGGCTCACGACAATGCACATCGGCTCGGCGTAGAGCGACTCGGTCTCCAGGTCGGGCGACGCATAGCCGGGCTCGAGCCGGCCGACGATCAGGTCGAGTTCGCCCACGCGCAGCCGCGGCAGCAGCCGCGTCAGATCGCCTTCCTCGACCATCACCGTGGTGCGCCGCGAGCGCTCCTTGACGCGCAGGATGGCCGGCATCAGCAGGCTGGGCAGGGCCACGACCATCGCGCCCACGCTGGTGCGGCCCACGCCGCCGCTGTCGGCGGCGCTGATCTCGTCGCGCGTGCGCTGGTAGTCGGCGAGCACCGAGCGCGCAAAGCGCACCACGGTGACGCCGTGGGGCGTGGGCTCGGTGCCGCGCGTCGAGCGCACGAACAGCTGCAGCTCGAACATCTTCTCGATTTCCGCCAGCATCTTGGACACCGCGGGCTGGGTGATCGAGAGGAATTCAGAGACCCTGCCGAGATGGCGGAACTCGTCGAGCGCGACCAGCAATTGCAGGTGGCGCAGCTTCAGATTGGAACGTAGAACGCGATCGATCTGGCTCATGGGGCAGGGGACAGCGCTGGCCTCTTCATAACCTGTTCATTATGAAGACAGTCCGCTATTTCATTGGAAAGCAATCATTATCTTCAGAATAATCGGCCGGGCTGACCCTAGAAAAACTATTCGGAGACAACGATGAAGACTTCCCGCCCCCTGGCACGGCGCCAGTTCGTGCTTGGCGCCCTGGGCGCCGCTGCGGTTGCCGCCGTGCCTGGCCGCGCTCTTGCGTCCACCTACCCGGAACGCCCGATCACCTTCATCTGCCCCTGGCCCGCGGGCGGCACGGCCGATCGCTCGATGCGCATCATCTGCCAGATCGCGGCGCGGGAACTGGGTCAGCCCATCGCCCTTGAAAACCGCGCCGGCGCCTCCGGCATGATTGGCACCAAGGCGCTGTCGTCGGCCCGGCCCGACGGCTACACCATAGGCCAGATCCCGATCTCGGTGACGCGCTTCTCGCAGCTGGGCACGGTGCAGCTCGATCCGCTCAAGGACTTCACCTATCTCGCGCGCACCTCGGGCCAGACTTTCGGCATTGCCGTGCCCGCGCGCTCGCCTTTCAAGTCGCTGCGCGACGTGGTGGCGCGCGCCAAGGCCCAGCCCGGCACCGTGACCTATGCGCATGCGGGCATAGGCGGCGCAACCCATGTGGGCATGGAGCAGTTCGCCCAGGCCGCGGGCATCAGGTTCAACGCGATTGCCTACAAGGGCGGCTCGGCCGCGCTGCAGGACGTGCTGGGCGAACAGGTCGATCTGCTGGCCGACAGCAGCTCCTGGGCGCCGCATGTCGAAGCCGGCAAGATGCGCCTGCTGGCCACCTGGGGCGAGGAGCGCACGCCGCGCTTCAAGGACACGCCCACGCTCAAGGAGCTGGGTTTCGACGTGGTCGTCGAGGCGCCCAATGGCATAGGCGCGCCCAAGGGCCTGCCGCCGGCAATCGAGAAGCGCCTGCGCGATGCGTTTCGCGCCGCCGTCAACAGCGAGGAGTTCCGCAAGGTCGCCGAGAGCATTGACGCGCCGGTCATGTACCAGGACGGCCCCGACTACCAGAAGTACATCCAGAGCGTCTTCCAGCAGGAAACCGATCTGATCCGCAAGCTCAATCTCAAGGAGCTGATGGCCAAGGGCTGAGGCCCTGATACGTCGGCGTTTTCCACCCCGCTTGCCGCTTTCTCATGAACAACAGTCCCCTGCTGCGCCTGCACCCGAACGACAACGTGCTGGTCGCCAAGACCGCCATAGCGCTGGGCGAGGCGATCGCCGAATTCGGCGTGCGCGCCCGCGCCCAGATTCCCGCGGGCCACAAGATCGCGGCGCGCGCCATTGCCGCCGGCGAGCAAGTGCTCAAGTACGACACCGTGATCGGCGTCGCTGCGCGCGACCTCGAGGCCGGCGACTATGTGCACAGCCACAACCTGACGCTGGTCGACAGCTACCGCGACCCGGGCTTCTGCCAGGACGTGCGTCCCGTCGACTTCGTTCCTGAAGATCAGCGCGCGACTTTCCTGGGCTTCGAGCGCGCGGGCGGCGGCGTGGGCACGCGCAACTTCATCGGCATCCTGTCGTCGGTGAACTGTTCGTCGACGGTGATCACGCGCATCGCCGCGCACTTCACTCCCGAGCGCCTGGCCGGTTTTCCCAATGTCGACGGCGTGGTCGCGTTTGCGCAGACCAGCGGCTGCGGCATGTCGTCGCCGAGCGAGCATTTCGATGTGCTGCGGCGCACGCTCGCGGGCTATGCGCGCCATCCCAATCTCGCGGGCGTGCTGATCGTCGGCCTGGGCTGCGAGCGCAACCAGGTCAGCGCGCTGGTCGATTCGCAAGGCCTGCAAGCCGGCCGGCTGATGCGCACCATGGTGATGCAGGACGTGGGCGGAACGCGCCAGACCATAGAAGCCGGCATTCGCGCGATCGAGGAAATGCTGCCCGAAGCCAATGCCGCACGGCGCACGCGCGTCAGCGCCGCCCACCTGAAGATAGGCCTTGAATGCGGCGGCTCCGACGGCTTCTCGGCGATCACCGCGAATCCCGCGCTGGGCGCGGCGATGGACATTCTGGTGCGCCATGGCGGCACGGCCATCCTGTCGGAAACGCCCGAGATCCACGGCGTCGAATTCATGCTCACGCGCCGCGCGATCACGCCCGAAGTCGGCCAGAAACTGCTCGATCGGCTGGCATGGTGGGAGCGCTATGCGGCCGGGCAGAACGCGCAGTTCAACGGCGTGGTGGGCCACGGCAACCAGGCCGGCGGCCTGGCCAACATCTTCGAGAAGTCGCTGGGCTCGGCCATGAAGGGCGGCACCACGCCGCTGCGCGCGGTCTACGAGTACGCCGAGCCCATCACCGAGCCCGGCTTCGTGTTCATGGACTCGCCAGGCTACGACCCCGTGGCCGCGACCGGGCAGATTGCCAGCGGCGCGCAGCTGATCTGCTTTACCACGGGCCGCGGCTCGATGTTCGGCAGCAAGCCCGCGCCGACCATCAAGCTGGCGAGCAACACGCCCATGTTCCGCCGTCTCGAGGAAGACATGGACATCAACTGCGGCGTGGTGATCGACGGCGAACTGACGGTGCCTGAACTGGGCCAGCGCATCTTCGAGCAGATCCTCTGGCATGCCTCGGGCGAGCCCACCAAGAGCGAGCTGCTGGGCCTGGGCGACCACGAGTTCGTGCCCTGGCATCTGGGCATCGTAAGCTGATTGCCGCACCCTTACACCCCTATTTTCTAGACCCGCCATGCCCTTGACTCTCTCCCGCCCCGAACTGCAACGCACGGGCAACTTCATCGCCGGCGAATGGCTTGCGCCCGAAGCCGGCCGCAGCCTCGATGTGACCGACCCGGCGACCGGCGCCGTGATTGCCGCCGTGCCCGATTCCAACGCCGCCGATGCACGCGCCGCGGTGGACGCCGCGCACGCGGCCTTTCCCGCCTGGCGCAGGACCCCGGCCAAGCAGCGCGCGCAGATTCTCAAGCGCTGGAACGATCTGGTGCTGGCCCACCAGGAAGACCTGGGCCGGCTGATCTCGCGCGAGCAGGGCAAGCCGCTGGCCGAAGGCCGGGGCGAAGTCGCCTATGCGGCCAGCTACATCGAATGGTTTGCCGAGGAGGCGACGCGCGCCAACGGCGAAGTGATTCCCGCGCCCGTGCCGGGCCGGCGCATGTTTGCGCTGCGCGAGCCGGTCGGTGTCGTAGCCGCGATCACGCCCTGGAACTTTCCCGCGGCGATGATTGCGCGCAAGATCGCCCCGGCACTCGCCGCGGGCTGCACCGTGGTCTGCAAGCCCGCCGAAGACACGCCGCTGACTTCGCTGGCGCTGGTCGCGCTGGCGCACGAAGCCGGCGTTCCGCCCGGTGTGCTGAACATCGTCAGCGCCTCGCGCGAACGCACGCCCGAAGTCGTCGACGTGTGGCTGGACGACGCGCGCGTGCGCAAGATCACCTTCACGGGCTCCACGCCCGTGGGCAAGCACCTCGCGCGGCGCTCGGCCGATACGCTCAAGAAGCTGTCGCTGGAACTCGGCGGCAATGCGCCGTTCATCGTGTTCGAAGACGCCGATCTGGACGCGGCAGTGGAAGGCCTGATGCAGGCCAAGTTCCGCAACGGCGGCCAGACCTGCGTCTGCCCCAACCGCGTGTTCGTGCATGCCGCAGTGCACGACCGCTTTGCCGAACTGCTGGTGGCGCGCGTCGCCGCGCTGCAGGTGGGCCCGGCGAGCAATCCGGCCTCGCAGATCGGCCCGATGATCAACGACCGCGCGGTCCAGAAGATAGAGCGCCATGTGCAGGACGCGGTGGCGCGCGGCGCGCGCATTCTCACCGGCGGCACGCGCCTGCCCGCATTGGGCGCCAACTACTTCGCGCCCACGGTGCTGGTCGATGCCGATGCGACCATGGCCTGCGCCTGCGAGGAAACCTTCGGTCCGGTCGCGCCGCTGACGCGCTTCAGCGACGAGGCCGAAGTCATTGCCGCCGCCAACGACACGCCGTTCGGCCTGGCCGCGTATTTCTATACCAACGACCTGCGCCGCGTCACGCGCGTGGCCGATGCGCTGGAGACCGGCATCGTCGGCATCAACGAAGGCGCGCTGGCCGCCGAGGCCGCGCCTTTTGGCGGCGTCAAGGACTCGGGCTATGGCCGCGAAGGCTCGACCCACGGCCTGGACGACTACCTGCACACCAAGTACGTCTGCCAGGGCGGGCTGGACGCCTGAGCCCGCGGCCGCAGCGATGCGGCCCATCCACCCCTACCTGACCTAACGAGCAAGCCAGGACCACAGCACCGAGATCCAACGCAGGGCCCGCAGCATGGAGCGGGGCGCTGCGCACCCGGGGAACCGCCCCATGCCGCAAGAGCAATTACAACCGGAGACAAGCACCATGAATTCTTCCACCTCTTCCACATCTTCCCGACTGAGCCGCCGCGGCCTGCTGATGTGCGCCGCAGCCCTGGCCTGCCCGCTGGGCGCGCCGCTGGCCCACGCCGAAAGCGTCTACCCCGCCAAGCCGGTCACTCTGCTCGTGCCTTACCCCGCCGGAGGCGCCAACGACGCGGTGGCGCGGCTCATAGGCCTGAAGATGGGCGAGAACCTCAAGCAGCCCGTGGTCATCGACAACCGGCCCGGCGCGGGCACCACCATAGGCACGGCGCTGGCCGCCAAGGCACAGGCCGACGGCTATACCCTGGTGCTGGGCTCGCTGGCCAGCCATGCCGTGAGCCCGCATCTGTACGCCCGCCCCGGCTACGATGCGGTGGCCGACTTCGCGCCCATAGGCATGATAGGCGTGGTACCCCTGGTGCTGGTCGTGGCCCAGGACTCGCCCTATACCAACCTGAAGTCCCTGGTGGAGGCGGCGCGCAAGCAGCCCGGCCAGCTCAACTACGGCTCGTCCGGCAACGGCTCGCCGCTGCACCTGGGCGCCGAGCTGTTCAAGCAGCGCGCCCAGCTGCAGATCAACCATGTGCCCTACAAGG
>NZ_JAVWWA010000131.1:0-12567 GCF_036666375.1 Comamonas sp.
TGATCATCAAGTCCGTGCCGATGTTGCCGCTGCCGATGATGGCAGCCTTGAGTTTGCGGGTCATCGCATTTGCCTTAGGTAAAAAATCAATCGATGGAAGCGCCGCTGGCCTTGACCAGCGGCGCCCAGCGCGCGGCTTCTGCGGCCATGAAGCTGCCGAACTGCGCGGGCGTTGACGGGAAGGCCTGCATGCCCTGCTCGGCAAAACGCTTTTGCACTTCAGGGTCCTTCATCGCCGCATGCAGGGCGTCGTTGAGCCGCTGCACCACGGGCGCGGGCGTGCCGGCCCTGGCGACCGCGCCAAACCAGACCTGGGCGTCGAGGCCGGTCAGGCCGAGCTCGAGCAGCGTGGGCACCTGGGGCATCTGCGGCGCGCGCTCGGCGGCGGCGATCGCCAGCGGCCGCAGCTTCCTGCCCGCGATCAAGGGTGCGGTGCTGATCACCGGGTCGAACATCATGTCGACCTGACCGGCCATCAGGTCCTGCAGGCCAGGCGCCGAGCCCTTGTAGGGCACATGCGTGAACTGGCCCTGGGTCTTGCTGCGGAACACTTCGCCCAGCAGATGGCCTATCGAGCCCGGCCCCTGCGAGGCAAAGCTCAGCCCCTTGGCTTCGGTCCTGGCCGCCTTGACCAGGCCGTCGATATCCTTGATGGGGCTGTTCTCGGGCACGACCAGCACCAGCGGCGAGCGGATCAGCGAGGTGATGGGCGTGAAATCCTTGAGCGGGTCATAGGAGAACTTGCGAAACAGCACGGGGTTGATGGCGAACATTTCGGTCGCGCCCACGTAGATCGTGTGGCCGTCGGCCGGCGCCTGGCGCACCTGGGCGGCGGCGATCTGGCCGCCGCCGCCGGGCTTGTTCTCGACGATCACCGCCTTGCCCAGGTTCTCGCCCATCTTCAGCGCGAGCGCGCGCGCCACGGTGTCGGTGATGCCGCCCGCGGGAAACGGCACGACCATGGTGACCTGGCGCTGGGGAAAGGCCGCTGCCGGCTGGGCCAGCGCCAGGCCGGGAAGCGCCAGCGCGCAGGCCAGCAGGAATTGTCGTTTGAGGCTCATTTTTGTCTCCTGAATGGAATGGTTGTTATGGGGAAGTCGTGTCAGGTGCCGAACTGGGCGTTGACCACGCCCACGCCCGAGATCCGCGCCTCGAAGCGGTCGCCGGCCTTGACGGCCACCATGGGTCCCAGCGCTCCGGTCAGCACCAGGTCGCCGGCGCGCAGCGGCTGGCCCAGCGCCGCGAGCTTGCGCGCCAGCCACACGGCCGCGTTCAACGGATGGCCCAGGCAGGCCGCGCCGCTGCCGGTGGACACCACTTCGCCGTTGCAGCGCATTTCCATCGCGCAGGACTTGAGGTCCAGCCCGTCGAGCCGCGTGGGCACGGCGCCGAGCACGACCAGGCCGCTCGAAGCGTTGTCGGCCACGGTGTCGATGAAGCGGATGTCCCAGCTGGCAATGCGGCTGCCGACGATCTCTATGGCCGGCAGCACGTAGTCGGTGGCATTGATCACGTCCACCAGCGTCGCGTCACGCAGGTCCAGATCGTGCCGCAGCACCAGCGCCACTTCGGCCTCGACCTTGGGCTGCAGCGTGCGCGCCAGCGCTATCGGCTCGTCGTCGCCGTGGACCATGTCGGCGAACAGCGTGCCGAAGTCGGGCTGGTCCACGCCCAGCTGCTTTTGCACCGCCAGCGAGGTCAGGCCTATCTTGCGCCCGACGATGCGCCGGCCCTGGGCCTGCGCATGGGCGACGTTGGCCAGCTGCACCGCGTACGCGGTTTCGGCGTCGGAAATTTCCGCGCGCAGCGGTGCGATCGGCGCGCGCCCGGCTTCGGCCGCGCGCAGCGCCGCGGCCCAGCGTTCGATGTGCTCTGGTGTATTCATGGGAATGGCCTTTCAGGAACGTGAGGAGAAGCGAGGTTGTGCAGCATCAAGATGCCGTAGCCGGCGATGAATTCGGGAATCGCCTGGTAGTGGCGCAGTCCGCAGTGCAGCGCCTGGCCTGTGCCGGGCGAGTCCAGCGCGGTGCGCGCCACGACCCAGGTCTTGGACTCGTGCGCCGACAGCCCCGCGTGCTGCGCGATCGCGGCCTCGCCCTGCGCGGAGAACGCGCTCCAGTCGGCCTGCTCCGTGGCCTGCATCCACTGCAGGTCCCACTGCGGGTTCAGCGGCTTCATGTCCGGGCTGCCGGCCGCCAGCGCCAGGCCCGCGGCCATCACGCGCTCGGTCTTGGCCGCGACTTCCTGTGCCGTCGGCATGCGCGCGCAGGTGATGCGCTCGCGCACCGCGGCGTCTGGGTGTTCCATGGTCGGCACCGGCGGCTCATGCGACAGCCCGCCCGAGCCGATCAGCAGCGTGCGCTGCGGCAGGCCGTCGAGAAAGCGGCCCATCTCCCGGCCCAGCTGCGCGCAGCGGCGCAGGCGCGCGATGCCGGGCTGGGCGACGGCGTTGAGGAAGACCGGCAGCACGGGCGGCGTGTCCAGCCCGCCCCAGAGAAACTGCAGCGCCTGCACGAAGCCATGGTCCACCTTCATGCGGCGCGACACCGCGACGTCGAAGTCGGCGTCCATCAGATGCTCGGCCAGGCCCAGCGCCAGCGCGGCATCGACATTCAGCGCTCCCGCGGGCGTGAGGTAGTCACCGACCGAAGTCGCTGCGGAGCCTATGCAAAACGGCGGCATCAGTTCGTTGAAGAAGCCGTTGTAGTGGTCGGGCCCGACCAGCACCACCAGTTCCGGGGCAAAGTCATGTACCAGCGCGCGCGCCTGGGCCACCGCGGCGTCGAGCTGCCGCTGCACTGCGGCATCGACCGCATTCAGGCCATAGAGCGGCGAATGCGACATGCCCAGAAAGCCACGTTCCGATCTGCGGATCTGCATTCAGGCCTCCACGGCTTGGGCCATGCGCTGGGCGAGCTGCTGGCTCACGGCATCGACTTCCTGCGGGCTGGCCAGGGCCGCGACGAAACGGTCGGGGCGAATGAACACCACGGCCTTCTTCTGCGCGCCGAACCAGTCCTTGATGCGGCCTTGCGTGTCCTGCAGCAGCGTCACATGCGGCTGGGCCATTGCGCCGCGGCTCATCTGGCCCAGCGGCTTGACGCACAGGAACTTCACGCCGGTGCGCTCCCAGAACGCGCGCACTTCGGGCGCCATGCCCGAAGTCGGGTCCGTGCCCCAGGCCAGGATCGCAAAGCGCAGGCCTATCACGTCGTCGAGCTTGTGCACGGCGCCGTCCTCGGTCGTGACCAGCGGCTGGATGAACATCCGCCCCACGGGGCTGGGCTCTACGGTTTCGAAACCGTTGAGCAGCCGGCCGACGAAGGACTCCTTCTTTTCGGCCACCAGTCCCAGCAGCCGGCCCAGCGGCGTGTCGCCCGAACGCGTGAGCAGACCGCCCAGCGCCGAAGGCGGGCCCGACGGCGCGGCATGCAGCACCAGCCCCTTCTCATAGCGCGGCATGGGCTTGAAGCGCATCTCGGCGAAATACTGCTTCACGGGCGGCACGGCGTTCATCGCCAGCATCACGGTGTCGCGCACCTTGGCCGCGGTTGCGCTTTCGGGCGCGAAGATGTCGCCCGCGACTTCGGACAGGTGGATCATCGAGCGCGCGTGGTCACGCCGCTCCTCGGTATAGCTGTCGAGCAGCGCGTCGCCGGCCTTGCCCTGCACCACCAGCGCGAGCTTCCACGCGAGGTTGCTCGCGTCGCGCATGCCGCTGTTGTAGCCCTGGCCCTGCCAGACCGGCATGATGTGGGCCGCGTCGCCGGCCAGAAAGATGCGCTGCACGCGAAAGGTCGCGGCCAGGCGCGCGTTGTGCGTGTAGACGCGCTTGCGGATGTAGTCGACCTTGTCGGGATGGGCGACCACCTTGGACATCAGCCGCGCCATGGCTTCGGGCTTGAACAGCTCCTCTTCGGTCTCGCCCGGCATCACCATGAACTCGAAGCGCCGTATGCCATGCGGCAGGGCGGCCGACACATAGGGCCGCTCGGGATCGCAGTGCATGCCGACATGGGGCGTGCCCAGCGGGTCGTTGCGCACGTCGACCACGATCCACTGGTTGGGCTTGGTCCGGCCTTCGAAGGCCACGTTCAGCGTGCGCCGGATCAGGCTGTTGCCGCCGTCGCAGGCCACGAGATAGCGCGCGCGCAAGGTCCTCTTCTCGCCTTGCGCATTCTCGACTTCGAGCGCCACGCCTTCTGCGCCCTGGGACACCGCGCAGACGCTCTGGCCGAACAGCACCTGCACATGCGCATAGCGTTGCAGGCCTTCGTACAGGATCTGGTCGACCTCGGGCTGGATGAACGCGTTGCGCCGCGACCAGCCGAATTCATCGGTGCGCGGCTCTATGGACGCGAAGCATTTGCCGCCGGCCGTGTAAAAGCGCATCCAGTGATAGGGCGTGATGTGCTTTTGCACTTCGCCGCTCAGGCCCGCGGTCTGCAGGGTGCGCAGCGACTCGTCGTCGATGCCGATGGCGCGCGGGTAGTCGATGATCGCGTCCAGCTTCTCCACCACCAGCGTCTTCACGCCCGCCTGCCCCAGGATGTTGGCGGTCGTCAGGCCCACCGGGCCGGCGCCAATGATCAGGACGTCAGCGTCCAGTGCGGAATGTGTCTCGTGCGCTTGTTTTGTCATGTCCCCGGTCCTTGCTCAGTACGCGTCGTTTTCCGGAAATCACTTCCGGCCACTTGATGACTGGAATTGTGTGGACGCCCCGCGAACCGGTAAACTGAGTGCACGTGGTGCACCTTGAGCCACGGGTAATTACCAGGACCAGCGCCCCATGCCGGACGACATCCCCAGCGCCAGCGAGGCCTACAAAGACATTCGCAGTCTGGCCCGCGGCATCGCCTTGCTCAAATGCATGAACCAGATGCCCGGCGGCACGGCCACCACGACCGAGCTGGGCCAGATGACGCAGGTGCATCGCACCACCGTCAAGAGAATGCTGGAGACGCTGCGCACCTGCGGCCTGGTGCGGCCCACCGAGCAGGAAGGCCAGTACTGCCTGACCTTCGAAGTCAAGCGCCTGAGCGAAGGCTTCATCGAGGATGAATGGATCAGCCAGGTGGCGACGCCGTTGATGCGCGGCGCCGTCAAGCAGCTGATGTGGCCTTGCGACCTGGCGACGATGGAAGCCGGATTTCTCGTGGTGCGCGAAAGCACGCACCGCTTCAGCCTGCTGTCTCAACACCAGGCGATGATCGGCGAACGGCTGCCGCTGTTCGTCACGGCGATAGGCCGGGCCTACCTCGCGGCCTGCGACGCCGAGCAGCTAGGCAGCATCCTGCAGCTGCTGGGCCAGCGTCCCGACTGGATAGGCGACATGGCCAGGGACCGCCAGTCCATAGATGCGCTGCTCCAGGCCACGCGCGCACGCGGCTATGCGCGCAACAGCGGCGAATGGGCCAAGGAATCCGATTTCTCGGCCATAGGCGTGGCCGTGATGGGAACGGACCAGGTCATAGGCGCCATCAACATGATCTACCCCAATGCCTCGGTCGATGAACAGACGGTGGAGCGCAAGTATTTGCCGCTGCTGCAAAAGCTCGCCTATCGCATAGGCCGCGACAGCACGCCCTGGCGGGAATAGCGCCATGTACGATGGCGCGCGAATTGGAGCCCAGATCCTCCCCGCGAATGCAAATCGCTGCCAGAATAATCAATTATCGGTCCACGGGAAGGCAGCGCGCCGCGGGCCAGCCGCGCGCCTGTCATGCCTGCTGACCACTCTTCCACGCGGCGTGCGGCTGCATTGATCACGTGCCCATTCTCATCGACCGCCTGTTTCTGTTGATCATTCCGGCGTGCATGCTGCTGCTGGGAGCGATGCTCGCGGGCTGCTGGCGGGTGCAGCGGCGCCGTTTCCATCTGCTGTGGGTCGCGGCCAGCTACGCGCTGGTGGGCAGCGCGCTCGCCTGGCAAAGCCTGATGAGCGTCGAGGAGCTGCAGCGCTGGGCCGTGGTCACGGGCATGTTGTATCTGTTTGGCGCCTGGAGCTTTGCGCGCGGCCTGGCCGGCTATTACGACGTCTCGGCCCGGCCGCGGCTGGGCCTGCTCATAGGCGCCGTGGTGCTGCTGGCGCTCTATTACTACAGCCGCGTCGAGGTCAGTCTGTGGATGCGCATGCTCTGGCTCAACGCCGGCCTGGGACTGATGCAGCTGCTGCCCGCGGCGCGCATTCTGCGCCGCCAGCTGCCCGCGGGAGGATTGGAGCGCGCGATGTACTGGTCGTATGTGGTGTTCGCGCTCAACACCAGCATCCGCCCCATTCTGTGGCTGGCCGTAGGCAGCAAGGGCCAGGACGCCGCATTCTTTTCTTCCTACTGGCTGATGATGCTGGCCACCACCATGCTGTTCGCGCTGCTGTTCGCCATGCTGCTGCTGGCCAATACGGTGCGCGACACCATGACCGCGCTGCGCGCGGAACGCAACATGGACCCGCTGACCAACCTGCTCAACCGCCGGGCCTTCCAGGAGGCGGCCGGGCCGCTGCTGCGCGATCCGCAGCGCGGCCCCTGGACGCTGCTGATCGGCGACATCGACCATTTCAAGCGCATCAACGACACCTGGGGCCATGCACACGGCGACCATGTGCTGCAGACCGTGGCCGGCGCGCTGACCCAGCAGGTGCGCGGCGACGACCTGGTCGCGCGTTTCGGCGGCGAGGAGTTCGTGCTGCTGCTGCGCACCGACCTCGCCAGCGCCGAGAGCATTGCCCAGCGCATACGCATGCAGTTGAGCGAAAACAGGCAGCTGTTGCCCGATGGCGACCGCATGACCATCAGTTTCGGCATCGCGCCGATCACCAGCCCGACCGAGCTGTCCGCCACGCTGTCGCGTGCGGACGGCCTGCTCTACCAGGCCAAGCAGGCGGGACGTGACCGCGTGTATGTGGCCCGACCGCTGAACGAAATACAGACTACATGAAGGAAAATCCATATGGCCGCTGAAGGTAACGCCAGCCAGCTGACAAGCATCATCACCTTGCTGGGCGCCGCGGTCATTGCCGTGCCGTTGTTCAAACGTTTCGGCCTGGGCTCGGTGCTGGGCTACCTCGCCGGCGGCCTGGCCATAGGTCCGTACGGCCTGGGCCTGGTCAACGACGCCCAGACCATCATCCACATCGCCGAACTCGGCGTGGTGATGTTCCTGTTTGTCATCGGGCTGGAGATGAAGCCTTCGCACCTCTGGAATCTGCGCGCGCAGATATTCGGCCTGGGCAGCATGCAGGTACTGCTTTGCGCGACCTTGCTCACCGCGGTGAGCATGGCTTTCGGCTTCTCCTGGCAGGTGTCCTTCGTCTGCGGCGCGGGCTTCGTGCTGACCTCCACGGCCGTGGTCATGCAGGTGCTGGCCGAACGCGGCGACATTCTCGCGCCGCGCGGCCAGCGCATTGTCTCCATCCTGCTGTTCGAAGATCTGCTGATCGTGCCTTTGCTGGCCATCGTGGCGTTTCTCGCACCGGCCGATGCCTTGCCCGTGGCCAGCGCCTCGCCGTGGCAGCGCGTGGGTCTGGCAGTTCTGTCCCTGGCGGCCCTGGTAGGCGCCGGCCTGTGGCTGCTCAATCCGCTGTTCCGCGTGCTGGCCAAGGCCAAGGCGCGCGAAGTGATGACGGCTGCGGCGCTGCTCGTGGTGCTCGGCGCGGCGCTGCTGATGGAGCTGGGCGGCCTCTCCATGGCCATGGGAGCGTTCATGGCCGGCGTTTTGCTTTCGGAGTCCACCTTCCGCCACCAACTCGAAGCCGATATCGAGCCGTTTCGCGGCTTGCTGCTGGGATTGTTCTTCCTGGGCGTGGGCATGGCCTTGAACCTCGACGTCGTGGGCCGGAACTGGCAGCTCATCGCCGCCGGCGTCGTGGCGCTGATGATCGCCAAGGCCGCGTGCATCTATGCGGTTGCCCGCCTGGCGAAGAGCTCGCACGCCGATGCCGTCGACCGCGCCATTCTGATGGCCCAGGGCGGCGAGTTCGCCTTCGTGCTGTTTGCCGAAGCGCTCAAGCTGCGCGTGATCACGCCCGAAGTGAACGCCAACATGACCGCCATCATCGTTCTATCCATGGCGCTCACGCCTTTGGTGGTGGTGCTGTACAAGCGCCTGGGCGCGGCGCAGGCCATCAGGCTCGACGGCGTCGAGGCGCCCAAGGACCTGCAGGGCAATGTGCTCATCATAGGATTCGGCCGTGTAGGCCAGATCGCGAGCCAGGGCCCGCTGGCGCGCGGCGCGCAGCTTTCCATCATCGACAGCGACCCGGATGCGATACGCGCGGCCGAGCCCTATGGCTTCAAGGTCTACTATGGCGACGGCGCGAGAACCGATGTGCTGCATGCCGCGGGTGCCCACCACGCGCAGGCCATCCTGGTGTGCATAGACGACAAGGATGCGACCACGCGCATCGTCGAGAACATCCAGCGCGAATTCCCCCAATCCGTGGTGGTCACGCGCGCCTTCGACCGCCAGCATGCGCTGGAGTTGATCAAGCTCGACGCCCACCATGTCGTGCGCGAGACCTTCGAGTCGGCGCTGCAGATGGGACAGCACGCCGTGGCCGCGCTCGGCGCCACGGACGATGAGGCCGCGGCCATCACCGAACGCGTGCGCAAGCGCGACACCGAACGCTTTGAACTAGAGGATGTGAGCGGCGTATTTGCGGGCCGTGCCCTGCTGCTGGGCAACATCGAACATATCGATCCACCGGATCATTCACGGCATGCAGCGGCAAACACCGCAAAGCACTGAAGGGCAAACCACGGGGCGTGTTGCCGTGGTGATTCCCTCCACCCGTATGCCTTAAAGGGAAAATCAGGTCGCCAAGATGACGAAATAGCCGTGACAATCGGTAATCAACTGTGAGTAAGGCCACATCATGTTGACAGCACCGACGCCATTGGACGAAGCCGAGCGCATGCGAGCCCTTGAGCACCTCAAGGTTCTCGACTCTGCACCCGAGCGTGAATTCGACGCTTTGGTGGCGACGGCCGGATTGGTCTGCGGTGTGCCCATAGCGCTTGTGAGCTTGATCGACAGCGGCCGCCAGTGGTTCAAGGCCAACATTGGCTTGCCTGGCGTCACCGAGACGCCGCGCGACGTGGCGTTCTGCGCCCATGCCATCCTGCAAGAAGAAGTGTTCGAGGTACCCGATGCCTTGGCCGATCCGCGGTTTGCCGACAACCCGCTGGTCGCCGGCGCGCCCGATATCCGTTTCTACGCCGGCGCCCCGCTGCGCTTGAGCAATGGCGCACACGTTGGAACCCTGTGCGTGATCGATCGCGTGCCCCGCAAGCTCTGCGAGAAGCAACGCGAAGCCTTGCGACTGCTGTCCATCGCTGCAGTCCAGGCGCTTGAATCCAGGAGGATGGCGCGCGCTTTCGTGGCCAGCGAAACGCGCTTCCGCACCCTCAGCGAGGCCTCTCCGCTGGGCGTGTTCGCTACCGATGCGTCCGGTTCCTGCACCTACACCAATGCGCAGTGGCAGGCCATATTTGGCTTGACCGAAAGCCAAGCCCTGGGCGATGACTGGAGTCGCACCTTGCACCCGGACGACCGGGCTGGCGCCTTCGCAGAGTGGGATCGCGCCATGGCACTCAAGCGCGAGTTCGACATGGAGTTCAGGGTGCGCCGCGACGATGGCACGGTGCGCCATGTCCGCTCCATCGCCCAACCGGTGCTCGACACGGATGGTGAGGTCACAGACTTTGTGGGATCGGTGGAAGACATCACCGACCGGCAGCTGGAACGTCATGTGCTCGAAGGCGAGCGGCAACGGCTGACGGCCATCATTCAGGGTACCGGCGCCGGAACCTGGGAATGGAATGTGCAAACCGGCGAGACCTGGTTGAACGAGCGTTGGGCCGAGATCGTGGGCCTGACGATAGACGAACTGAAGCCGACCACCATCCATACCTGGACGGGCTTGACCCATCCCGACGACGTCGCGCGTTCGAACGCGCTGCTGCAGGCGCACTTCTGCGGCGAAGCCAAGGCCTACGAATGCGAGGCGCGGATGCGCCACCGCGACGGTCATTGGGTGTGGGTGCTCAGTTGCGGAAGGCTGCTGACCCGCACGCCAGACGGACAACCGGAAAGGATGTTCGGCACGCACCTCGACATCACCGTGCGCAAGATCCAGGAAGAAGAGCTGCGCAAGAGCGAAGAACTGCTCAACCGCACCGGCGCTCTGGCGCAGGTAGGCGGTTGGGAACTCGACATTGCCAGCTCCCGTGTCAAATGGTCAGAGGAGACCTGCCGCATCCATGGTTTGCCGCCGGGACACCAGCCCGCGCTCGCCGAAGCGATAGGATTTTATGCGCCAGAAGCGCGACCGGTGATCGAAGCGGCCATCCACAAAGCCGCGTGCGATGGGCGGGACTGGGACGTGGAATTGCCCGTCATTCAACACGGCGGTCAGCGCATCTGGGTGCGCGCCGTCGGTCATGTGGAGTTCCAGGCGGGCAAGCCAGTGCGGCTTTTCGGCGCCTTTCAGGACATTACGCTGCGGGTCAGGCACCGGCAGATGCTCGAAAGCGCCCACGAGCGCATATCGCTGGCCACTGAAAGTGGCGGCATCGGCCTGTGGGAATGGAAGTTGCGTGAGGGCACGCTCACCTGGGATGCCCAGATGTACGCGCTGCACGGCATGCCCATGGGCCCGGGCACCGAGGGTTATACCCTGTGGTCCCACCGTCTTCACCCCGACGACAAGGATCGCGTGGAAGGCGAAGTCCAGGAGTGCCTGAAAGACGGCGGCGATTTCCGCTCGGAGTTCCGGGTTGTCTGGCCCGATGGCTCGGTGCACTACCTTCGCGGCTCCGGCCGGGTCACGCGCGACACCGAAGGCCAGGCACTGCGCATGGTGGGAGTGAACTGGGACGTGACGCCGCTGCGGCACCTCGCCAACCAGCTGGCTGAACAGCACGAGCTGTTGCATGTGACCCTGCAATCGATTGGCGACGCGGTGATCACCACCAACGCACAAAGCGAAGTCACCTGGCTGAATCCGTCCGCCGAACGCATGACAGGCTGGCCGTCAGCCGCAGCGCAGGGAAAGCCGGTAGCGCAGGTCTTCCACGTCGTCCATGCGGAGTCGCGCCAACCGGCCGAGAATCCGGTGCTCACCTGTCTTGAGCAAGGCAGGATCGCCGGCACAGGCAATCACACGGTGCTCATTTCCCGCCAAGGCAACGAGTTCGGCATAGAAGACTCTGCCGCACCCATTCGCAACCCCAGCGGCGACATCCTCGGCGTCGTGCTGGTCTTTCATGACGTGACCGAGCAGCGACGTCTCTCGGGCGAAATGAGCTATCGGGCCACGCACGATGCGCTGACCGGCCTGGTCAATCGGGCCGAGTTTGAGTCGCAGCTGAGCCGTACGCTGGAAAAGGCACGCGAAGAAGGCAGCGAGCACGCCTTGCTGTACATAGACCTCGATCAGTTCAAGCTCGTCAACGATGCCTGCGGTCACTCGGTGGGCGATCGGCTTCTGCAGCAGGTGGCCAAGCTGCTGAAAGACGTCGTTCGAGCGCACGACACCCTTGCACGGCTAGGGGGGGACGAGTTCGCCGTGATTCTTGAGCAATGCACGGTGGACCAGGCCGGCCGGCTGGCGCAGCAGATCTGCGACCGCATGGATGAGTTCAGGTTTCTCCATGACGAGCGGCGTTTCCGCATCGGCGCCAGCATCGGACTGGTTCCTCTGGACAGCCGTTGGGGCGGCACCGCAGCCGCCATGCAGGCGGCAGACACCTCGTGCTACGCCGCCAAGGAGGCGGGGCGCAATCGCGTGCATGTGTGGTCAGACAGCGACAAGGCAATACTCGCACGCCATGGCGAGATGCAATGGGCCGCCCGGCTGGAGCGGGCGCTGGATGAAGACAGTTTTGTGCTCTACGCCCAGCGGATCGAGCCGCTCGCCGGGAACAGCAGCGGGCTTCATGCCGAAGTGCTGATTCGCCTGCGCGAAAGCGATGGCAGCCTGATACAGCCCGGTGCATTCTTGCCGGCCGCAGAGCGCTTTCATATGGCCGCGCGCATAGACCGCTGGGTGCTGCAACGCACGGTGCAGCAGATTCAGCACCTCGCTGATTTGAACGTGCTGGACACACTGTGCATCAACCTTACAGCGCATTCGGTGGGCGACCGGGCCTTTCACCGCTATGCCATCGATGCACTCGCGCAAGCCGGCAGCGCGGTGTGTCAGCGCATCTGCCTTGAGATCACAGAGGCAGCGGCCGTGACCAACATGACGGACGCAGTTGTATTCATCGAACAAGTGCGGGAACTGGGGGTACGGATTGCGCTGGATGACTTTGGCGCGGGGGCGTCGTCCTTCGGTTACTTGAAGAAACTCAAGGTCGACCTGCTCAAGATCGATGGCAGCTTCATCCGGGATGTGATCGACGATCCGCTGGACGCCGCCGCAGTGCGCAGCTTCGTCGACGTGGCAAGGGTGCTCGGTGTCGGGACCGTCGCCGAGTTTGTCGAGCAAGCTGCAGTGCTGCAACATGTGCGGGACATCGGCGTGGACTACGCTCAGGGATTTCTGTTGCACAGGCCTGAACCCAT
>NZ_JAVWWA010000132.1:0-4485 GCF_036666375.1 Comamonas sp.
CTGCATGCGGGGGAACGAAAAATGGGTGCCTTGCGGCACCCATTTTTTTCATCTGGCTGGGAGCGGAATCAACCGCTGTCAGCACACCCCATCACTGGTCCAGCGCGATGCGGTAGATGCCGTAGCTGCCGGTGCCGCCGTTGACGCCGGTGTCGTCCGCCCGGTCCACGCTGATGTTGGCCAGGCCGGCGGCCTGGGCCACGGCCAGCTCGTTCGGCGCCGACTTGAACAGCACCTTGCCCGCGGTCGCGACCTTGGTGAAGCGCCAGCTGCTGGTGGCGCCGTTGGCGGCGCGGGTGATGGTCTTCTTGGCCTTGACGTAGTTCAGCACCACTTCGCGGTTGGCATCGGGCGCGGCCCAGACGATGTCGAAGGCCTTGCCCGTGCCCAGGATGAACGGCGCGCTGCTGTTGGCACGGTAGTTGTTGGTGGCGACGATGAACTGCTGCGCGTTGTCCATGGGCTGGCCCTTGTAGCGCAGGTTCCTGATGCGTTCGCCGCCCTTGGCTGGGTCGTTGACGTTGTACTTGGGCTGGGTCACGTCGATCTCGTAGCTGATGTCCGCCGTGGTGAACACATCGAAGTTGTAGCCGGGGAAGGACGCGCCGGGCTGCACGCCGGTCTTGCTGTCATTGATCAGCCACTGGTCTTCGACCTTCTTCGGGTCGATCTGGTTGAAGCGGTTGGCCGCGTTCTCCAGCCACTGCTTGATCTGCGCGCCCGTGACCTTCACCGCATGGATGGTGTTGTTGTCGTACAGGTACAGATCGGCCGCCGCCGAGACGGTCATGGTGCCGGCCGCGACGTTGGTGAAGTCGTCGGCGCTGGAGTAACCGGCCTTGAAGGGCGCGGTCACCGACAGCACGGGAAGGCTCGCGTACTGGGGCAGACTGGTCTTCACGTAGTTGGCCACATACTCCTGCTGCGCCTGGTTGACGATCTGCAGCGCACCCACATTGCCCACGTCGGCGAACATCGAGCTCAGGCGGAAGTCGCTGGAGCCTATGGGCGAGGCGACGTAGGCGCGCGTCTTGTTGTGCACCTCATCGACGGCGGCGATCACGGCCGGGTCGGAGTCCACATAGACAGTCTTGCCGGCCGCATCCTTGGAGTCTATGGTGCGCACCTGCACGTCGGTCCTGGCGCTGTCCACCGACCATTTCTTGCCCGCGCCATCCCACTTGAGCGCGTAGTTGATGATGCCCAGGCCCTTGCCCCAGGAACTGGCCATGACTGCCGGCACGCCGTTGACCGTGCCCTTGGCGTTGTCGGCGCCCGCGAACTTGTAGGCCGGGCTCGCGCCGCGGTCGGGGAAGGTGTTGTGCTCGTGACCCATCACGATGCCGTCGATGCCCGGCACGTCCTTGGTGATGTAGTAGCCGGGGTTTTCCATGTTGGCGAAGTAGCCGCTGGCGCTCATGCCGCCGTGCAGCAGCACGAACACCAGGTCGGCGCCCTTGGCGCGCACTTCGGGCACATATTTGGCCGCGGTGTCGCGCCCGTCCTGCGTGCTGACCTTGCCTTCGAGCTTGTCCTTGTCCCAGTTCAGGATGCCGGGCGTGGTGATGCCGATCACGCCGATCCTGATCGGCAGCGTGACGGCCTTGCCGTCGGCCTGGGTCGCGCTGACATTGCGCTCGAGGATCACGTAGGGATCGACCAGCGGCTTGTTGCTCTTGAGGCTGGTGACGTTGGCCGTCACGATGGGAAAGCCCGGCCCCTTGTCCTTGGAGCCGATCTTCGGGTCCACGCCCGCGACATCCAGCCCGCCGCCCAGGATCTGGCTCAGATAGGGCAGGCCAAAGTTGAACTCGTGGTTGCCGAGCACGCCCGCATCGTATTTGAGCGTGGCCATGGCCTTGTACATCGACAGCTGCTGCGTCGCGGGCAGCGGCGCGACCTGGGCCTCGTAGGTGCCCAGCACCGTGCCCTGGATGGTGTCGCCGTTGTCCACCAGCAGCGTGTTGGCGAATTCGCTGCGCGCCTTGCGGATCAGCGTGGCGGTGCGCTCCAGGCCCACGGCCTTGTCTTCCTTGTCCGAGTAGTAGTTGAAGCTGCGCGCGTAGTAGTGCAGGTCGGTCGTCTCCAGCAGCGCCAGCTGGGCCGTGGCATTCTGTGCCACAGGCTCGGGTGTGGGCGCGGGAGTGTCGTTGTCGCTGCCGCCGCAGGCTGTCAGCGCGAGCGTGGCTGTCAGCGCCAACAGGGTCGGCAAGCGGCGGCCGTGCTGGTCGCGCAAACCCGGTACGTTAAGGGACATGGAAAGGCCTCGTGGATGGTAATGCAGGAAGGGGCGAAATCCATCGCAATGATGGCGCCCCACAGCGTGCCGGCCATGCCAGTCAAGCGCTGCATTCCCATTGTTGTGACCAAGATTGACGGGCGTGTGACGGATCCGCGGCAGGGGCGCAATCAGTGCCGTGCGGGATGGGCGCTGGCCGCCGCGCGGAAGCTGCGCCGGTAGGCCATGGGCGAGGTCTGGAGCTGGCGGGCAAAGTGCTGGCGCAGCGACAGCGTCGTGCCGAAGCCCACCGCGGTCGCCAGCTGCTCCATAGGCATGTCGGTGGTTTCCAGCAGTTGCTGCGCCCGGCCTATGCGTTCGGCCACCAGCCACTTGTGCACCGTGGTGCCCGTGGCTTCGCGAAAGCGCCGGGTGAACGTGCGCCGGCTCATTTTGGCGACATCGGCCAGCTGGTCCAGCGAAAGCGCCGTTGCAAGATGCTCGCGCGCCCACTCCAGCACCCCCGGCAGGCGGTTGTCGCTGGCGCGCGCGGCCACCGGCTGCTCGATGTACTGGGCCTGGCCGCCCTGCCGGTGCGCGGGCGTCACCAGCAGTCGCGCCACGCGGTTGGCCACATCGGCGCCGTGGCGCTGGCGCACGAGATGCAGGCAGCAGTCCACGGCGGCCACTGTTCCCGCGGAAGTGATGACCTGGCCGTCATCGACATACAGCACGTCGGGAAGAAAGTGCGCCAGGGGAAACCGCCGCGAAAACAGTTCGCGGCAGGCCCAGTGCGTCGTCGCGCGGCGCCCGTCCAGCAAGCCCGCATCGCCGAGCACGAAAGCGCCAAGGCACAGGCCCGCCACCTGGGCGCCGCGGTCATGGGCCTGGCGCAGCGCGAGCGACAGCGCGGCCGGGGCAACTTCCTGCGCATGACGCCAGGACGGGACGATGACCAGGTCGGCGTCCCGCATCGCGTCCAGCCCGCCTGGAACATCGATTTCCATGCCCTGATCGCAGCGCACGCGCCCGGCCACGGGCGCGCAGTAGCGCACCTCATAGAGCGGCAGTCCGCTGGATGGGGCGGCGGCGCCGAACACCATGGCTGGAACCGAGAGGTGGAAAAGGCTCACACCTTCGAAAGCCAGCACGGCAACGCGGATCGGGGGCATGGGGAGGGGAGGCAAGGGCGTGGCGAGTTTGGCCCGATTCTATTCATTTATGTCATTCGGGCCAATGGCGCAAAGCAACAGCGATTCGCACAATGGGAGCGAACGTCATGCGACGCTTCGTCCAACCGTCAACAAGGGGAAATCCATGAGCCAACGCGCCATCATCGTCGTCGACCTGCAAAACGAATATCTGCCCGGCGGCAAGCTGCCGCTTGTCGGCCTGGACAAGGCGCTGGCCAACGCCGCGCGCATCATTGCCGCGGCCCGCGCCAAGGGCGAGCTGCTGATCCATGTGCGGCACGAAATGGCCAAGCCGGATGCGCCGATCTTCACGCCGGGCAGCGACGGCGTGCAGATCATTGCCGCGGTCGCTCCCGCGCCTGGAGAGACCGTGGTCGTCAAGAACTACCCCAACGCGTTTCGCGCCACCGATCTGAAGCCCATGCTCGACCGGCAGCACATCAACCAGGTGGTGGTGCTAGGCGCGATGAGCCATATGTGCATCGAGGCCACCAGCCGCGCCGCGGCCGACTTCGGCTATGGCGTCAGCGTGGTGCACGATGCCTGCGCGACCCGGGATCTGGAGTTCGCCGGCACCCAGGTGCCCGCGGCCCAGGTGCATGCGGCGTCCATGGCCGCACTGGCTTTTTCCTATGCAACGCTGATCGACAGCGACGCATTCCTGGCCTGAGTTGCCTGCCAGCTGGCTAAGCGAACGCCAGTCTCTGCCGCTTGAGTGCAGCGCGGTCGATGCTGGCAGCCAGCAGGCCCATGTCTGCGCTGCATGCACCCATTGCGGTGAAGTGCCCGGCCCACTGATCGACGACGGCCACCACCTGCTGCATCAACTCCACGGCCCTGGGTGGCGTGCTCTATGAGCGGAGTGTCCACCGCGTCGTCGAGCTCGCTGAACTTGATGACGCATTGGCCTTTATCCGTTTGCAGCAAGGCCTTGGGCCGCGCACCGCCGAGGGTGACGTCCGGCTGTATGAGGCGCGGCATCAGAAGGGCCGCCAAGCCTGATGCTGTGCTTGACGAAGCCTGGTCAGACTGCCGGGTTGCGCTTGCCAATGACTTGCGCACCTCACATATTGC
>NZ_JAVWWA010000132.1:4585-11846 GCF_036666375.1 Comamonas sp.
GGAGGTGCCGACTCGGGACGCTCGGCAACGGCTGCCTGCTGAGATTCGACCGGCGCACTGTTCCACTGGGCAGCCGGCAAACCGGCGCGGCCTTGCTGGTCCAACTTGCGCGGGGTATGCACCTTGGCCACTTCCTTTTCCAATGCGGCGTGATCGTTCTGCCGCGCGATCAGGTCGGCCAATCCACCGCCCTGATTGATCAACCACATGCACATCCCATACGAGGCCATTGCCACGGACGGGTCACCGCGTTCAATGCGACCCATGTTGGGCTGCGAAATGCCCAGCTTCCTGGCCCACTGGGTCTGGGATTCACCGCGCCGCTTGCGGGCGATGGTGATGTTCTGCGCCAGTCGCTCGATATCCCGCAGCACGGCCTGGGGGGAGTCAGCGCAGGAGGTATTTTTGCGCGGCATTCATAGATGATGTCTTTTCGCTGGAATATAGAAATCTATGGTTTTTTCTTCCTTGGGGCTTGGGTGTGACACGGATATTTCCCCGGCAAGAAGGCAAATTCTCAATACATAGATATATCGACATTCGCCAGATTTATTCATCTATGAATGATGCTTGGCCTGGATTCGCTGTGCCCCACGGCCCGGCCGCGTCGCTGGCGGGCCGCACAGCGATCACTGCGGATTGCGACTGACCGCTGGCCGGTCGCCCTGGGTGTATGGATCTTTCAAGCGCGGCACAGGCGCATGACACATGCCGTTTTGGAATGGGTCATGCGCCTTTCTTTCGCTTGTTTGGAAGAGGTCGTTGAACGAACATTGCCACTTCGATCCAGCCGCCAGCGACGCACCTGTGCGACGCCGGCCTGGAGTTCAGGGGCATTTCCAGACCAGACTGTTTCCACATGAACGCCAACTTCACCATCAACCCGGCCCCGCAGGCGCCGGACGCGGCCTTGCTCAAGGCCTTCGAGGATGTACCGACATCCCACATCAGCGACAACCTCGGGCGCCTGGAAGGCATCGTGGGACTGCGTCGCTTCCATCGTTCGCGAAAGCTGCTGGGCACGGCCGTCACGGTCAAGGCGCGCCCCGGCGACAACCTGCTGACCTACAAGGCGCTGTCCATGATGTCGCCTGGCCAGGTGCTGGTGGTCGATGCCGGCGGGGCCACGAATAATGCCGTCGTCGGCGACCTGCTGCTGGAGTACGCCTTGCAGCGCGGCTGCACCGGCTTTGTGATCGATGGCGCGATTCGCGACTGCGCGGCCTTCTTGGCGGCGGATTTCCCCTGCTATGCGCGCGATGTCAATCATTGCGGGCCGTTCAAGACCGGGCCCGGAGCGGTGAACGTTGCCGTGAGCATCGGCGGGCAGGTGGTGCAGCCCGGCGATTTCCTGCTCGGCGACGAGGACGGCATCGTGGTGTTCCCCGCCGATCGCGCCGGCGAGCTGCTCGCGGCGGCGCTGCGCCACGCCCAGCTGGAACAGGAGATACGCGCCGAGATCCGCACCGGCAAGGTCCAGCAGTCATGGATGGACAAGATGTTTGCTCCCCATGGACTTTGACATGCCGGTCAGCGAACTCACTCCCATGCACTCCCGCGCCAGGCCCGATGTACTGGTCACGGTCCGCTTCTTTGACGCGGACGCCGTCGCCCGGCTCGAAGCGCGCGGCCATCGCGTGGTCCGCGCCGATGTTGCCTTTGATGCCATCGATAACACCATCACCCCGGCCATCGAGCAGGCACTGGGCAGCGTGCAGGCCTGGATCCTGGGCGCAGCGCCCGTGACCCACGCGCTGCTGGCACGCCACCCCAATCTGCGCATGGTGGCGCGCCGCGGCGTGGGCTTCGACTCGGTGGATGTGAACGCGGTTCAATCCCTGGGACGAATTCTCACCAATACCCCGGGCGGCAACGAGCCGGCGGTGGCCGATCACGCCCTGGCGCTGATGCTGGCCGTAGGCAAGCGAGTGGTCGAGGCCCATGCGCGCATGCAGGCCGGCGACTGGCGCGTTCAGGTGGGCACGGAGCTGTACCGCAAGACCGTGGGCCTCATAGGGCTGGGACGTATCGGTCGGCAGGTGGCGCAAAGGCTTTCGGGCTTTGAAGCCCGGGTGCTGGCCTTCGATCCCTTCCTGGACGAAGAAAGCGCCAGGCGCGCCGGGGTCACGCGCTGCAGCCTGGAGCAGGTGCTCACGCAGTCGGATTTCGTGAGCCTGCACGCGCCGTTGACGCCGCAGACCCGGCACATCATCGGCGCCGGCGCGCTCAAGCTGATGAAACCCGAGGCGATTCTGATCAACACCGCCAGAGGCGAGCTGATCGACGAGCAGGCGCTGCTGGTCGCGCTGCAGTCGCAGCAGCTGGCCGGGGCGGGTCTGGACGTTTTCCAATGCGAGCACGCGCCCGCGTTGCAGCCGCTGGCAACGCAGTTGCTGGCCTGGCCGACAGTGGTGGCCACGCCGCATTCCGCGGCCTCCAGCCGCGAGAGCCTGCAGCGCGCCAACGCATTGGCCGCCGACTGCGTGGCCGCGGTGCTCGAAGGCCGGGCCGTGCCGGCGCAATGCATCGTGGCCGATGGCCGCATGCCGCCTGGACACTGAAAAACATAAAAGGAGACCATCTTGAAACGTCGAAACTTGATGCAGGCGGCGGCCGCGGCAGCGGTGGCCATTCTCGGTGCCCCGGCCATGGCCCAGGGAGGCTGGCCCGAGCGGCCAATCGTGTGGGTGTCGGTGTCGGCGCCGGGAGGCAATTCAGATGTCGTCTCGCGCGTCATCACGCAAAAGCTCTCCGAGCGTCTGAAGGTGCCGGTGCTGGTGGAAAACAAGCCCGGAGCCTCGGGCGGCATTGCCAGCGCATTTGTCGCCAAGGCCCCGCCCGACGGGTACACGGTCCTGGCGGGCAGCATTGCCTCGCACGCCATCTATCCGCTGATTGGCAAGGTGGCGTTTGATCCGCTGCGCGATTTCGTGCCCATCATGGTGCTGGGCACCAATGCCAACGTGCTGGTGGTTCCGGTCACCAGCCCGTACAAGACGGTCCAGGACGTGCTGGCCGCGGCCCGCGCGACGCCAGGCGCCGTCGCCTACGGCTCGCCCGGAATCGGCTCGACCCAGCACATGTCGGGTGAACTCCTGCAGAAGCTCGCGGGCGTGAAGCTCACGCATGTGCCCAATGTGCGCGGCTCGGTCATCACCGATGTGATGGCTGGCCACATTCCCATGACGTTTGACGGACCGTCGCTGCTGCCCCATGTGACCGGCGGGCGGCTGCGCGCGCTGGCCGTGACCTCCAGGAAGCGCTTGCCGCAGCTGCCCGATGTGCCGACGATGGAGGAGGCCGGGGTGGCTGGGTTCGAGGTCAGTTCCTGGCAGGCGCTGTACGCGCCGGCCGGCACGCCCAAAGCCATTGTCGACAAACTGAACCAGGAGGTCGCCGCGGTGTTGACCGCGCCGGAAGTCGTCGCGCGCTTTCAGCAGATGGGGCTGACCACCGCACCGATGACGCCGGCGGAGTTCGCGGCATTCCAGCGCGCGGAAATCGCCAAATGGAGCGCGGTGGTCAGGGACAGCCGCATGCAGCCCGAGTAGCTTCGCCCCTATAGTTGCCACCGGACCCGTTGTGGGCGGCCGGAGCAAAAATGAACCTGAACATCAAGCAGCTGGAGGCCCTTTACTGGGCCGGTCGGCTTGGAAGCTTCCAGGCGGCAGCCAACCGCCTGCACACCACGCAATCGGCGATCTCCAAGAGAATTGCCGAACTTGAATCGGCGCTGGGCCGAAACCTGTTTGACCGTACGCGCCGCAATGCCGAACTCACGCCTGCCGGTGAACGCGTCTGCGCCGGAGCCGAACAGATGCTTTCGCAGGCCAAGCGCCTGCTGGAAGACCTCTCCGAGCCCGAAGAGTACGAGGGCACGTTCCGGCTGGGCGTCACAGAGCTGATAGGCATGACCTGGCTGGCGGGCCTGATGCGGGCGCTGCGTGCCGCCCACCCCCGGCTGCGCCTGGAAGTGGAGGTGCACAACGGCGGCGTGCTGCTCGACCAGATGAACCGCGGCAAATACGATGTGGCCTTGCTTCCCGGGCCGATGTGGGGACGCCTGTTCAGCGCCGTGCCGTTGCGCACCCTGGAACGCGCCTGGATGGCCAGTCCCAAGATGGGAATACCGCGGCGTGTCCTTTCGGTGGAGGAGCTGTCCGAGTACCCGATTGCCGCGCAATTCCCGGACACCATCCACGCGCAACTGCAAAGCGCCTGGTTCACCCGCGCGGGGTTTCCTCTGCGCAACCTGGTGCAGACCCATGGCTTCGCAGTGCTCGGCGAGATGACCCGCGCCGGCATTGCGGTATCCCAGCTGCCGGTCGGCTATTACACGCCCTACCTCCAGCGCAAGGAGCTGGTGCGACTCAAGGTGGCGCCGGAGCTCCCCGACGTCGAGTATTTTGCAATCTATCGGCGTGGAACCGGCCACCCCCTGGCGCCCCTCGTGGCCAAGATGGCAAAGGAGCACTGCAATTTCGCCGCCGACGCCGGCAAAGGGCTTTCCTGACGGCACATGCGCCGCCATCGATGAAAGGCTTGGCACCCGCATCGAATGCCGGGTCCAGCACGCCGGCGGCCATGTCCGTCACCGCGGCATAGGTCGAGCGATAGGGCTCCAGCGACGTGCCGGTCAGCGCCGGGAAATACTTGCCTGCACAATGCGCGCGGCTGCCCGGTCAGTGGAAATGGCCTGGCCGCCGGTATGCGCCTTTGAGTAGCGCCCCGGTGTGGACGGCGACTGGACTGAATGAAAACTTCTCAACTGGTGCTTTGCGCGGGGCGCCGACTTGGGCACACTGGGCCGCTTCCTGCCCCGTCGCGCCGGGCCGAAAGCCGTGCCGGCCGCGCCATCCCTGCCCTTTGAGATGTCCATGTTCACGTCCACCTTCACCTTCGCTCCCGGACCGTTTGATGACGAGTTTCACCAGTTGGACCAGGCCATTGCCGCCATCGCCCGCTCCATTGACGGCTTTCTGGGCGAGGAGGCATGGGAAGATTCCAGCAAAGGCCTGGTAGCCAACGTCTACTACTGGGAAACGCGCGAAGCACTGCAACAGCTGATGGACCACCCCGCGCATGCCGAGGCCAAGCGGCGCCAGGCGCAATGGCTGCGTGGCTACCATGTGGTGATTGCCGAAGTGCAGGGCAGTTATGGCGATGGCGGCATTGCCCATCCCCTGGGCGGGCGCCCTGTGCGGTTTTGATACGGGCCGTGTTGAATCGCTCAGGCCGGCGCTTGCGGTATCAGGACAGGCGCTGCCCCTTTTTGCGTTCGCGAGATCAACCAACGCTTCTTGCGCACCCTACCTTCCGTAGAGTGTCGCAATGGCTTGAACCCGCGCTGCGCAAGGCGGTGGGTGATCTGCCGGGAGAATCCAAGCTTCACGCAAGGGCTCTCTTGGAGGCGCAACAGCGGCGAGCCGGCAAGCAGTCAAGCGTAGCGTGCGGGGGCTGACCCAGGCAATGCGCCGGCTGGGCATTGTGATCATCGCCTGAGCGCCAGGTGCTGTGTCTGCGATGCTGGCGCTGAACTCGGCGCCGTTGCAGTTCCATTCATGCCGGCTGGAAGGAGTCTTCGGCACAGAGCTTGTTTTCTGTCGAAGGCTCTGGGCTGTTGGGCTCGAAGCTGTCGGCGCGCGCGAGCTGCCACATGCGCGCGTAGAACTCGCCTTGCACCTCGCCTGTCAGCAGTTCGCCGGGCTTGAGGAACACATGCAGCTGCGAGAACAGCTTGACTTCCGACGCCGACATGCGCCGCACCAGATGCTTGGCCTGCAGCTGCTCAGGGTGGGTCAGGCCCGCGGCGGCCAGCATTTCGGCCAGCGCTCTGAGCGTGTTGCGGTGAAAGTTGAACACCCGTGCCGCCTTGTCGGGCACCACCAGCGCGCGCTGGCGCAACGGGTCCTGGGTCGCGACACCCGTCGGGCATTTGTTGGTATGGCAGCTTTGCGACTGGATGCAGCCTATGGCGAACATGAAGCCGCGCGCCGAATTGCACCAGTCGGCGCCTATGGCCATCACGCTGGCGATGTCGAACGCGCTGACGATCTTGCCGCTGGCGCCGAGCTTGATCTTGTCGCGCAGATTGAGCCCGACCAGCGTGTTGTGCACGAACAGCAGGCCTTCGCGCATGGGAACGCCCATGTGGTCGGTGAACTCCACGGGTGCGGCGCCCGTGCCGCCTTCCTTGCCGTCCACGACGATGAAGTCCGGCAGGATGCCAGTCTGCAGCATGGCCTTGGCGATGCCCATGAATTCCCAGGGATGGCCCAGGCAGAACTTGAAGCCCACGGGCTTGCCGCCGGACAGGGTTCTCAGCTGGGCAATGAACTGCACCATTTCCAGCGGCGTGGAAAACGCGCTGTGGCTGGAAGGCGAAATGCAGTCCTGGCCCATGGGGATGCCGCGGGTCTGGGCGATCTCCAGCGTCACCTTGTGCTTGGGCAGGATGCCGCCATGGCCGGGCTTGGCACCCTGGCTCATCTTGATCTCAATCATGCGCACCTGCGGCGCGCGCGCCTGCTCGGCAAAGCGCTGCGGATCGAAGCGGCCGTCATCGGTGCGGCAACCGAAGTAGCCGCTGCCCAGCTCCCAGATCAGGTCGCCGCCATGCTCGCGGTGGTAGGGGCTGATGCTGCCTTCGCCGGTGTCATGCGCGAAGTTGCCGCGCTGCGCGCCCTGGTTGAGCGCGCGGATGGCATTGGCGCTCAGGGAGCCGAAGCTCATTGCCGAGATATTGAACACCGAGGCCGAGTAGGGCTGGGTGCACTGCGGCCCGCCTATGGTGACGCGAAAGCCGTCCGGGTCGCTCAGCGGCGCGGGGCGCATGGAGTGGCTGATGAATTCAAACCCCGGCTGGTAGACATCGACCAGCGTGCCGAACGGCTTGTCGGCGGTCTCGTTCTTGGCGCGCGAGTAGACCAGCGAACGCTGGGCGCGCGAAAAGGGCAGGGCGTCGCTGTCGGATTCAAGCAGGTACTGGCGTATCTCGGGCCGTATGCCTTCGACCATGTAGCGGATGTTGCCCAGGATGGGGTAGTTGCGACGCACCGCATGGTTGCTTTGCAGCAGATCGAACAGGCCCAGCAGGCTCAACAGGCTGGTGATCAGCGTGACGGGCCAGATATCGCTGGAGAAGGCAAACGGCAGGCTGGCGAGGCTGAAGATTACACAGCCCGCAAAGAAGGCATAGCGGCTCAGAAGGGATAGGCTCACGGCATTCCTTGGGTTGGTTGCATCGCAAGGGTAATGTATT
>NZ_JAVWWA010000133.1:0-3036 GCF_036666375.1 Comamonas sp.
GCGTCGCCAAGGAAATGGGCATTCTCACCGTGGGCGTGGTGACCAAGCCTTTCGATTGGGAAGGCGGCCGCCGCATGACCAACGCCGACAACGGCCTCAACGAACTCGAAGCCAATGTCGACTCGCTGATCGTGGTGCTCAACGAGAAGCTGCTCGACGTGCTCGGCGACGACATCACGCAGGACGAAGCTTTCGCCCATGCGAATGACGTGCTGAAGAACGCCGTCGGCGGTATCGCTGAAATCATCAACGAATACGGCCAGGTGAACGTCGACTTCGAAGACGTGCGCACCGTGATGGGCGAGCCTGGCAAGGCAATGATGGGCACGGCCACGGCCGCCGGCCCCGACCGCGCGCGCATCGCCGCGGAGCAGGCCATCGCCTGCCCGCTGCTCGAAGGCATCGACCTGTCGGGCGCCAAGGGCGTGCTGGTGCTGGTCACCGCGTCCAAGGGCAGCCTCAAGCTGTCCGAGTCGCGCCTGGCAATGAACACCATCAACGCCTACGCTTCGCCCGATGCCCACGTGATCTTCGGCGCCGCCTATGACGACAGCCTGGGCGACGAGATCCGCGTGACCGTGGTCGCCACCGGCCTGGCCCGTCAGAACGCACGCCGCCAGAACATGGCCGTGCTGCAAGGCGGTCTGCGCACCGGTACCGACAACCTGAGCTACCAACTGCCCACGGCCAACATGGGCAGCGCCCAGGGCGCGGGCGGTCTGGGCGGCACGGGCCACAGCACCGACTTCGGCAACATGGGCAACATGTCCGTGCCCAGCGTCTGGCGCACCAACCGCACCCAGGCCGCAGCGCGCGTCGACGCACTGGCTTCGGGCGGCATGGAAGACCTGGAAATTCCAGCGTTCCTGCGCAAGCAAGCGGATTGATCGGAAGCACCCGCGCCTTCGCGGCAGGGGCCGTCCCCCGCTTGCCCCTCTCTCGCTACGCGGGAGGGGGACGGCAGCCTCGCTGCGGGGCGGCCCTTGCTCGCTGCCCCTGAGCTGGCCCCTGCCAGTTTCAAAGGCATGCTGTTCATGCTGTGAGCTAGAGCTCCACACCGAGAAATTGATCGCGGCAATAGCCAAGACTGTGTCCCGGCGACAGCCGGGACATGGTGCGGCCACTTAAAATGCAGGTATGTTGAAGCAACGCACCCTCAAGACAATCACCCGTGCTGTGGGCGTGGGCCTGCACAGCGGTCAGCGCGTCGAGTTGACGCTGCGCCCCGCGCCGGCGGACACCGGCATTGTCTTCAGACGCGTTGACCTGCCCGAACCCGTCGATATCCCGATTTCGGCCTATGCGATCACCGACACGCGCATGGCATCGACCATTGGCGTGGGCGGGGCCAAGGTGCATACGGTGGAGCATCTGATGTCGGCCATCGCGGGCCTGGGGCTCGACAACCTGTATATCGACATCACGGCCGAGGAAGTCCCCATTCTTGACGGCTCGTCGTCGTCTTTCGTGTTCCTGCTGCAGAGCGCGGGCATAGAACTGCAGAACGCTCCCAAGCGCTTCATCCGCGTCAAGCGCACCGTCGAAGTGCGCGAAGGCGAAGGCAAGAACCTCAAGTGGGCGCGCTTCGATCCCTATCACGGCTTCAAGCTGCGCTTCGAGATCGACTTCGCCCATCCGGCAGTGGACTCCACAGGCCAGTGCGTGGAGTTCGACCTGGGCGAGGACAACTACGTGCGCGACATCGCGCGCGCGCGCACTTTCGGTTTCACCAAGGACGTCGAAATGCTGCGCACCAACGGCCTGGCGCTGGGCGGTGGGCTCGACAACGCCATCGTCATGGACGACTACAAGGTGCTCAACAGCGACGGCCTGCGCTATGACGACGAGTTCGCCAAGCACAAGATCCTCGACGCCATCGGCGACCTGTTCGTCATCGGCAAGCCGCTGCTAGCGGCCTACAGCGCCTTCCGTTCGGGCCACGGCATGAACAACCAGCTGCTGCGCGCGCTGCTCGATCAGCCCGATGCCTGGGAAATCGTCACGTTCGAGAACGAACGCCTGGCGCCCAAGGGCTTTGCCGAGCCGGTGCGCGCCTGGTGAGCTTGGCCCCATGCTGATCTTTCGCGCCCTCGTAGGCTTTCTGTTTGTCGCGGCCTTGCTGTGCTTTGCGTTCTACCTGGGCACGGGCCAGCCCGGCTACAAGCGCTGGGCCATGCTGATTCTCAAATGGACGGTGATCGCCGCGCTGGCTTTCTTCGCGGTGCTGATACTGGGCAGGATTGCCTGACGCCGCCGGCGCGGATGTTGCACTTGGCAATCATTTGAGCCTTTACGGATGTGTCGATTCGCTGCCTCTGTGAACCAACGCAAGGCTTGCGCAAAACTTGTGTAAAGCGCTGTCGTCCGACCCCCCAAGCCCGGGAGGATGGGCCATCATGCAGTCACACCAACCACTTCAAGAAGGGGTGACATGACACACAATAAATCGATCCAATCCGGCCTCTGGGCCCTCGCGGCCGGCGTCGCCTTGACCGCTTTCGCACCTCTGGCATCGGCCCAGCCGCGCCAGGAGCCGCAGCGCGGCGGCCCGCAGATGCACCAGCCCGAGCCCGGACATGGTCCGGCGCAGATGCACCAGCCTGTGCATCAGCACCAGCCCGCGGCCAAGCCCGGTCATGGTCCCGGCCATGTCCAGGCGGGCGGACCGCACCGCGGTGCCGGCCCCGATCGCAACCTGCACCGCGGCGGCAAGCTGCCGCCGAGCTATCGCAGCAAGCACTACATCGTCGATGACTGGCGTGGTCATGGACTGCAGCGCCCGGGACGCGGCCAGCACTGGGTGCAGGTCGGCTCCGACTACCTGCTGGTGGCCGCGGCCACGGGGCTGATCGCGCAGATCGTCCTGCATTGATTCGCCAGCGCTTCTCACAGTTTTGAAAGGGGATCATCATGACCCGTTGGACCACTTCCATCATGGCCACTGCAGTCGCCTTGACCATGGGCCTGAGCGCCACACTGGCCCAGGCACAGCCCGACAACCGCCGCGGCCCTCCGGGCCATTCCCAGGGCCATGGC
>NZ_JAVWWA010000133.1:3136-5675 GCF_036666375.1 Comamonas sp.
GGCCATGGCCACGCCGGACCGGACCGCCATGACCGCCACGATCGTTACGACCGCCGTGACGACCGCCGCCCAGGCCCGCCGCCGCACGCCCATGGCGGGCGCCATGGTGCCGGCCCGCAGCACAACTGGGTGCGCGGCTCGCGCATTCCGCCCCAGTACCGCACGCGCCACTATGTGGTCAACGACTGGCGCGGCCATCACCTGAGCCCGCCGCCACGCGGCTATCACTGGGTGCAAAATGGTGGTGACTATCTGCTGGTGGCGATTGCCACGGGCGTGATCGCGCAGCTGATACTGAGCCAATGACATTCGCCGGGGGTTGCGGGCGCTGTTTACTGTAGAGCGAAGTCCGAAGCCAGCGGCTCCAGGCTGCCATTCGTCGAAGATTCCTGTTCTGCGATAGCCGTGTCCAGCAGGCTGTCTTCGGCGGCAGCGGCTTCCACCAGTTCGTGGCTATATAGGTAATCCTCTTCATCGCCCGATCTGGCCAGCGGCGATACCCAGGTCAACGATAGAGTCGGATCATCGAGGAGCTCCTGCTGCGCCAGCGCGATCGCGTCGGCGATGGCAATGTGGCCCGCGTCGCGCGCCATGTCCGCGGCTGTGCGGCCGTCGGCGCCGCAGAGCATGACGTCCGCGCCAAAGTCCATCAAGTGTTTCACCGACAATTCATCGCCCTTGCTGGCGGCGATCATGAGCGCGGAGTGGCGCTGGCCCTCGTTGAGAGTGTCGTGTTCCACATGCCCAACCTGGAGCAGGCTCAACACAATGTCCGGAGCGCCGGCATCGGCGGCATACATCAGCGCTGTCCAATTCGCGCTGTCTGTGGCATTGATGTCTGCGCAGTGTTTCAAGCTTTCCACTATGGCTGGATGCTTGTTCACCACGGCGTGCATCAGCGCAGTGCAATACATGCCGTCGACGGCATTGAGATCGATACCAGCGAATTCCTTCAGACATTCGACAGCATCGAGTTTCCCGGCGATGGCGGCGAGAATCAGTGCGGTGCCGCCCACCAAATTGGTTGCATTGACGGCTGCATCCGCACGATTCTTGAACAGTTCGATGACCTGCACATGGCCTTGTGTGGCGGCCAGCATCAGCGCGGAGTTGCCCTCGAGGTTGGCATCGTTGATCTGCAGGTCAGCGCGCGTGAGCAGGGTCTGCACCAGCTTTGGCATGTCCAAGATCGACGCCAGCATCAACGCCGAGAAGCCGCCATCTATTTGGGCATTGATCAGCAGGTCAGGGCGGGCGACGAGGGCCGCCACCGCAGCGTGCTGCCCCTTCACTACGGAAATCATCAAGGCGTTCAAGTTGTCCGCGCCGACGATGTTGATGTCCACATCGTCGCGCTGCAGCAGGGCTTGAAGGGTGGCACTATCTTGCGCATGCGCGGCGGCGAGCAGCTGGGAACCCAGAACGGGATCGAAATCGGGATGGTTTTCAGAAGGCATGATCAAAGGCAGAGGAACTGCAGACTGGTTGACAGTGAAACGTGCCTCGCGGTTGTTTTCGATCCGCACCGCCCAGGCCCGTAGCTTATGGTTGAGTATTTAATAGTTTAAAGCTATCAAGTCTTGAGTTTAATTGGTTTTTTAATTTTTGCAAACGCAGTTGTTTTGCAGTCACTTGCGGACCGCGAGGAAGAGGGCTGGGGAGGGATGCGCCGAGTGCGCGGCAGCTGCTGGCCCGAGGGCAGGCAGTCAACGGCAGCGGTGCGGGGTGTGCTGCTGGGCGCAGCGCCCGGGCTGTTGCCGCTCAGTAAGAGCGGCCGCCCTTGTACATCGCATGCTGGCGGCGCTGCAGCGGCGCGACTTCGGCAATGCGCGCCATGGCGGCACCCACATGGGCATGCGTGATGGCAATGCCCAGCGCGTCGGCGGCGTCGGGGCCGGGCAGACCGGGCAGCTGCAGCAGGCGCTGCACCATGGCCTGGATCTGGTCCTTGCCCGCGCGGCCATGGCCGGCAACGGCTTTCTTCATCTGCAAGGCCGTGTACTCGGCCACGGGCAACAGGCTGGTGACCAGCGCCGCCAGCGCCGCGCCACGCGCCTGGCCCAGCAGCAGCGTCGATTGCGGGTTGGTGTTGACGAACACGATTTCCACTGCCGAGCTGTCGGGCTGGTAGCGTTGCGCGACCTCGGTGATGCCGTCGAACAGCAGCTTGAGCCGGCCCGGCAGGTCGCCGCGGTCCAGCGCGGTCGTGCGTATGGTTCCGCTGGCCACATAGGTGAGGCGGTGGCCGTCCACGTCGACCACACCAAAGCCCGTGGTCTGCAGGCCGGGGTCAATTCCAAGAATGCGCATGCAATGCTCTCTGTCAGGGCAGAGCAGTATGACCCATGCGGCGCATGATGGTGCGCGCGCGTTGGGCCAGGTAGCTGGACTTGGGTTGCAGCGCAAAGCGCTTGGGCTGGGGCAGCATCACGGCCAGGCGCGCAGCCTCGGCCGCGCTCAGCCGCGCCGCGGGCTTGCCGAAATAGTAGCCGGCAGCGGCCTCGGCACCAAAGACCCCGGGCCCCCATTCGACATGGTT
>NZ_JAVWWA010000133.1:5775-11540 GCF_036666375.1 Comamonas sp.
AGGCTGCTGGCCGAGGCATTGATCACCAGATCGAAGTCGTGCGAGATATCCAGGCCCTGGGCGCTGAGCGCCACGCCATGGCGCGCGGCAAGCAGAGCGTGGCGCTCGACCAGCGCCTGGGCCTTTTCCACGGTGCGGTTGACGATGACTATGCGCCGCGGCTGCTCGGCCAGCAGAGGTCCGAGCGCGCCAGCCGAAGCGCCGCCGGCACCGATCAGCAGCAGGTCGCGGCCCGCGATCGGCTGGCCGGCGTTGTCGCGGATGTCGGCCACCAGTCCCAGTCCGTCGGTGTTGTCGGCATGGATGCGGCCGTCGGACAGCACCAGCGTATTGGCCGCGCCCGCGAGCTGCACGCGCTCGCTGCGGCTGTCGGCGAGTTGCGCCGCCTGCAGCTTGAACGGCACGGTCACATTGCAACCGCGCCCGCCGGCCGCGGCAAAGGCCTGCACTGCGGCGTCGAAGCCGTCGAGCGCGACGAGTTCGCGCGTGTAGCGCAGGTTTTGCGCGGTCAGTTCGGCAAAGCGCGCATGGATCCAGGGCGAGCGGCTGTGCTCGACGGGGTTGCCCATGACGCAGTAGAGATCGACGGTGGATGGCATGGTGAAAAGCGGAAAAAAGACGGTCGCGCACGAATGCGTGGCCGGGGTCAGCGCACGCTGGTCTCCAGCGTCTGCTCGCGCGTGAATTTGAAGCGCGACACCACGGCGATCTGGTCGGCCTTGGTGCGCATCGCGCTGCCGAACTGGCCGAACGGGCCAGCGGCGCGCGCAATCGCGGCGGCGCGGTTGTCGAGCAGCGGATTGCCGGAGCTTTGCACGATCTCGGTGTCCAGCACCCGCCCATCGTGGTTGACGGTGACGATCATGGTCAGCTCTCCATAGAGCTTCCTGCCCGCCTGCTCGGGAAAGTTCTCAGTCCCCTTGTCTTCGACCTTGCGGCGCAGCGCGTCGTAGTAGACCGCATACACCTCTTCGCGCGTCGCGGGGCTGATGTAGCGTTTCTTGGGGCGCGCATTCTCCTCGTTGATGCGCTTCTCGATTTCGGCGAGCAACTTGACCAGCTGCTGGCGGCGCTCCTGCTCGCTGAGCTGCTGCGCGTTGGGCGCAGTCTCGCGCGGATCGAGCGGGGCCATGGTGGCCACGCGCTGGCGCAGCTGGGTCAGCAGCACCGCCTGCTGCTCCTGCATCGCATCGAGCTTGCGCTGCGCTTCCTCGAAGTCCTCGCCCACGGCCGTGAGCGCCGAATAGGGCAGGGGGCTGGTGGCGCGGCCCTGGGCGGCTTCGCCGCCGCCGGCAAGCGAAGCCTGGGCAATGGCCTGGGCCTTTTCCGGCCGTTCCTGGGATTTGGCGTTCACCAGAATGACTTCGAGTGGAGTGTCCTGGAACACGCGCTCGAAGGCCTGGGGGTGAACGAAGCGAACCGAAAGCACGGCCGCGTGCAGCGCCAGCGAGATACCGAGCGCGAGCTGCAGGGTGGTCAAGGAGCGAAGCGCGGCGGTGACTTTCACGGTGCGGGAGGCGTCACGGCGTCGGTTTCGTTCATGTCGACGGCGATGGCGATCGGGCCGGCAACGGCGTCGTCCTCGCCTTCGTCTTCACCGGCCTGCTCGCCCGTGGCCTGGGCCTCGGGGCTGTCGAGGCGCTCGATCAGGGTGCCGTTGACGTCGAGCGTGATTTCATCGATCTCGCCCAGGCGTACCTTGAGGCGTGCGCCGCGCGGCAGGCCCTGGGCGCCGAGCACCGGCAGCACCAGCGGCAGGCTGTCGGCACGCACCAGGAAACTGCCGCCCGGGCCTTCCTTGATGACGCTGGCCTCGATCTCGGTGATGCCGTTCTGCTCGAGGTACTTGAGCGTCCAGAAGCGCTCCATGCCGGCCTGGTAGCCGTTGTAGGCGCTGTAGGCGGTGTCGAAGCTGCTGATGATGGCGAACAGGTCCGCGTCCTTGGGCTTGAACGGCGCGGCCAGAGCCGCGGTCTTGCCGTTGCGCACGCAGGCGATGATCTGCCACTGGTTGACCAGGTCGACATAACGGCGCAGCGGCGAAGTCGCCCAGGCGTAGCTCTTGACGCCAATGCCTGCGTGCGGCAAGGCCTTGGTGCCCATGCGCACCTTGACGCCGGGCGCCAGGCTCGCCTGGCTGCGGTAGATGCCGGGCACGCCGTGCTCGGCCAGCAGGTTGCCCCAGGTGCTGTTGGCGACGATCGCGGCTTCGGCGACGATCAGGTCCAGCGGCGCGCCGCGCTTGCGCGTGGTGATCTGCACGGTCTCGTTGCCCACGGGCTCGCCGCCGGCATTGCCCGTGAGGCGGAAGTTGTAGTCGGGGCGGTTGAAGTTCTCGGGCTTGCCGCGCACGACTTCACGCTGCGCCTTGAGGTGCTTGGCCAGGCGGTGCAGGAAGGTGAACTCGCTGCGCTTTTCCTGCAGCGTGGCGGGCGTGCCTGCGACTTCGATCGACGCGTCGTTCAGCCATTCCTCGGTCACGATGTGGTCGAGCTGGTCGTGGCGGAAATTGATCTGCACCGGCACGCGCTCCAGGCGCGTTTCGCTGGCGATGAATTCCAGCGTCTCTTCGTTGATCTGCACGTACAGCGAGACCGCTGGGTTGGCGCGGCCTTCGTCCAGCGTATAGACCTGCACCACTTCGTCGGGCAGCATGGTGATCTTGTAGCCGGGCATGTAGACCGTCGACAGACGGTTGCGGCCCAGTTGGTCCAGCGGCGTGCCGGGCACGATGGCCAGGCCGGGCGCGGCGATGTGCACGCCCAGCGTCACGACGCCCGTGCCCAGGCCCTGGACCGACAGCGCATCGTCGATTTCGGTGGTCTGCGAATCGTCGATCGAATAGGCTTGCACATTGGCCAGCGGCAGATCCTGCGGCGGCTGGGGCGCGGCCAGCGCGGGAAAGCCCGTGCCCTTGGGGAAGTTGTCGAACAGGAAGCGCTTCCAGTGGAACTCGTAGGCCGAGTCGATCGCGCCCGCGCGCTGCAGCAGATCGAGCGGCGCGAGATGCGTGGCGCGGCTGGCCTCGACCACGGCCTTGTATTCGGGCGCGTTCTTGTCGGGACGGAACAGGATCTTGTAGAGCTGCTCGCGCACCGGCGCCGGGCATTCGCCGCGGCCCAGCTGCGCGGCCCATTCGTCGATCTGCGCCAGTACGAGCTTCTTCTTCTCGATCGCGGCCAGCGCCTGTTGCAGGATCTCGGCCGAGGCCTTGCGAAAACGCCCCTTGCCCGCGCGGCGGAAGTAGTGCGGCGCGTCGAACAGCGCCAGCAGCGTGCCCGCCTGCTGGGCCAGCGTGGCGTTTTCCGAGAAATAGTCGCGGGCGAGCTCGGCAAAGCCGAATTCCTCTTCGGGAGCGAATTCCCAGGCCAGGTCGAGCTCCATGCCGTCGGCCTGGGCTTGCGCCTGGGCCATGAGTTCGGCCGGTGTCGGCTTGTCGAACTTGATCAGGATATGGGCGGCCTTGACCTTGACCCGCTTGCCGGTATCGAGCTCGATCTGGGCGGAGGTATCGGTTTCGGACAGGATGCGACCGGCGAGGAATTTGCCGGCTTCTTCAAACAATGCGTGCATGGTTGCAATTGTCCCATGAGGTCCGGGGTGGCTGCAGGGCTTTTCCTTGCGCGGTTGCGGGCTGCGCAGGCCTGGGCCTCAGGCCAGCGCGAGAAAGCTGTCTATGCGCGGGATATGCGTGGCGAAGTCGCTGAGCGCATGCTCGCCGCCCTCCAGCAGCGCGATCTGCGCGGCCGGGTAGCGCGCCACCATTTCACGCCAGTCGAGCACTTCGTCGCCCTTGGCAATGAAAGCCAGCTCGGGCCCGGCCGCGGGCAGGGCGCGCGTGTCGAGTGCCTGCAGTTCGGCTATGTATTCGGGGCGAAAGAAGAAATGCTGCTCGGGGTCATGCCAGGCGGTCTGCGCGCCAATGTACTTTTCAAGATCGCGTGCCGGGAATACCGCCGGGTTGAGCAGCACGCTGGCGCAGCCGCGCTGCTGGGCAAACCAGCTCGCGTAGAAGCCGCCCAGCGACGAGCCCATCACGGCCGTGGTGGCGCGCGGCCAGTCGGCCGTGCCTTCCAGCAGCAGCTGCGCGGCGGCGCGCGGCGAGGGCGGCAGCTGCGGGCACCACCAGTGCACGCCCGGGTGATGGGCCGCGACATGGGCGGCCATCTGCTGTGCCTTGAGCGATTGGGGCGAGGAGCGAAAGCCGTGCAGATAGAGCAGATGGGTCGTGTTCATGGGATAGGCAGCAGTGCGACACACGCCATTGTGGCCTGCTGGCCCGCGGAAGACGATGGATTTGCCGCGCAACGGATAATCGCCGCCATATGTCTGCAGCAGAATTCGACAAGCCTTCGCTTCTTCAACGCATCGTGCCCCTGTTTCGCGGTTTCGATGGCCCCCTGGTGCTGTTGGTGATGGTGCTCGCCGCGATCGGCCTGACGGCCATGTATTCCTCGGGTTACGACCACGGAACGCGCTTTGTCGACCATGGCCGCAACATGCTGATCGCCGTCGGCCTGCTGTTTCTCGTCGCCCAGGTGCCGCCACAGCACATCATGAAGGTCGCGGTGCCACTGTACCTGGTGGGCGTGGCGCTGCTGGTCGCGGTCGCGGTGTTCGGCATCACCAAGAAAGGCGCGCAGCGCTGGGTCAACGTGGGCGTGGTGATACAGCCCAGCGAACTGCTCAAGATCGCCACGCCGCTGATGCTGGCCTGGTGGTTTCAGCGGCGCGAAGGGCAGATTCGTCGCACCGACTTCGTGCTGGCCCTGGTGCTGCTGATGGTGCCTGTGGGCCTGATCATGAAGCAGCCCGATCTGGGCACCTCGCTGCTGGTCATGGCTGCGGGCCTGTCGGTGATCTTCTTTGCGGGCCTGCCGTGGAAGCTGGTGCTGCCGCCGGTGGTGCTGGGAGCGATAGGCATCGTGCTGATCGTCTGGTTCGAACCCCAGCTGTGCGCCGAAGGCATGCGCTGGCCGGTGCTGCATGAATACCAGCAGACGCGCATCTGCACGCTGCTCGACCCGACACGCGATCCGCTGGGCAAGGGCTTTCACATTCTGCAGGGCATGATTGCCATAGGCTCGGGCGGCGTCTGGGGCAAGGGTTTCATGGCCGGCACGCAGACCCATCTCGAATTCATTCCCGAACGCACCACCGATTTCATCTTCGCGGCGTTCTCCGAAGAGTTCGGCCTGGTCGGCAATCTGCTGCTGATCACCGCCTTCCTGCTGCTGGTGTGGCGCGGCCTGGTGATCGCCACGCGTGCCCAGCAGCTGTTCGCGCGGCTGATGGCGGCGGCGGTGGCAATGATTTTCTTCACCTACGCGTTCGTCAACATGGGCATGGTCAGCGGCATCCTGCCCGTGGTCGGCGTGCCCCTGCCTTTCGTGAGCTACGGCGGCACGGCCATGGTCACGCTGGGGCTGGCGCTGGGCGTGCTGATGTCGGTCGCGCGCTCGCAGCGCCAGTTGCCACAGGACGCGGCGCTGGGCCGGGGACCGCTGGCGAACCCGCGCATGGGCTGACGGCTGCAACGAATTTCCTGGCCAGCGCAGGGAGAGGACATGGGGTGGTGCCTACAATGTACCCATGATCTCCCGCGAACCCACCATCGAACGCCTGGCCACGGCCCGCAGCTTGCTGCTCGAGCCTTTCGGCCTGGATGAATCCCACCTCGCACGCGCCCTGGCCGAGATCCGCTCGCACCAGGTCGATGACGCCGACCTGTACTTCCAATACACCCGCGCCGAAGGCTGGAGCCT
>NZ_JAVWWA010000134.1:0-8791 GCF_036666375.1 Comamonas sp.
ATCAAGCCCGGCTCGGTGCGCATCGAGATGGCGGACGGCAGCGAAGAGTTCGTCTTCGTGGCCGGCGGCATCCTCGAAGTGCAACCCAACTGCGTCACGGTGCTGTCCGATACAGCCATCCGTGGCAAGGACCTCGACGACGAGAAGGCCAACAAGGCCAAGGCCGCCGCCGAGGAAGCACTGAAGAACGCCAAGGGCGAGCTGGACCTGGCCAAGGCCCAGTCCGAGCTGGCCGTCATGGCAGCGCAAATCGCTGCCCTGCGCAAGTTCCGCCAAAAGCGCTGAGCTTTTGCCGCGCAACAAAAAACCGCTCCTTGGAGCGGTTTTTTTATGTCTGAAGCGTTGGCGCGATCAATCGCACTTTGCCTGGTAGACATAGACCACGGCATTGTCCTTGGGGTCGACGACGCGGCGCTTGTGCAGCTGGGCCTTTTCGGGCGCAGGGCACAGGGCCTTGACCTGGGCTTCGCACTTGCGTGGATCGTCTTCCTTGAGCTTGCAGCTCAGCACATAGTCATAGACCACGGGAGTTTCGGTGCTGCTGTTGCCCAGGCTGGCACAGCCGGTCAGGCCGAGGAGGGTGGCTGCAATGACTGCCAATGTCTTCATGGATAGCTCCGGTATTGAAAAGGGAATGCAGCAACGCTATCACATGTAGTGACACCTGTGACCAAGCCCGCGAGCCATGTTTCACCTGGCGGCGTTTCAGGGCCTGAAGCCATGGCCTGTACGCAGGCGCACCGGCGCATCGGGCAGTTCGTCACCATCGAGGGGCGCAGCGCCCGCATCCACTTTGAAATGCGTGTGCAGCAGCGCCGTGACATAGCCCAATGCCTGGGTCAGTCCGTCTTCATAGTGACCGTCATGGAATGCCGAGCCCATTTCCTGCGCCAGCTTTTCCCAGGTGTCGGCGGGAATGACGCGCGTCAGGCCGCGGTCGGCAATGATCTCGATCGCATGGTCGGCGAGCAGCAGATAGATCAGCACGCCGTTGTTGTGCTCGGTGTCCCAGACCCGCAGCTTGCCGAACAGCGCGACCGCGCGTTCGCGCGCCGAAGCGTCGCGCCACACATAGGACAGCGGCAGGCCGGCCTCGACGCAGATGCGGATCTCGCCTGTGTGGCGCTGCTCGCTCGCGGCAACGCGCCGGCCCAGGCGGTCCAGCAGTTCATCGGGCACAGCGGCCTGCATCCGGCCTTCGGCCCAGCGGTGGCGCAGCAGGCGCGCGAGGCGTTGCATCCAATTGCGCATGTTCACCACCTCCCCGAGGCGCCGCCGCCACCAAAACTGCCGCCGCCACCGGAGCTGAAGCCGCCGCCACCGAATCCGCCCCCGCCGCCGAATCCGCCGCCACCGCCGAACCCGCCACCGCCAATATGCATTCCCTTGCCGTTGGACAGCAGCGTGATCAGCAATGCAATGACGCCAGCGCCGCCGGCGAGCAGCAGGCTGGTGGTGAGCCAGAAGGCGACCGCACCCGTGCCTGCACCCATCAGCACGGCGCCCAGGCGGTTGCCGAAGATGGCGCGCGCCATCGGCCGAAGCACCGACACCGCGATGAACAGGAAGATCGCCAGCGATTCGAGGTCCAGGTCGCCCTTGGCCTGAGAAGATTTCTTGCCGGGCGGCGGCAACTGCTCGCCCGCGATCAATTTGCCTATCTGCGTGATCCCGGCACTGAGCCCGCCCGCGTAGTCATCGGCGCGAAAGCGCGGCTGCATGGTCTCGTCCAGAATGCGTGCGGCCGCGATATCGGGAATTGCGCCTTCAAGCTTGCGTGCGACTTCGATGCGCATGCGCCTGTCGTTCTTGGCAACCACGACCAGCAGGCCGTCGCCGACCTCGCGCCGGCCGATCTTCCAGTCGCTGGCGACGCGGTAGGCATAGGCTGCAATGTCTTCCGGCGCCGTAGTGGCAACCATCAGCACCACGACCTGTGAGCCATGCTGGCTTTCAATCGCCGCGAGCTGGGCTTCGAGCGCCGTGCGATCGGCCGCAGCGAGCGTGCCGGTCTGATCGATGACGCGCGCGGTGAGGGCGGGCACGGGCTGCAGCGCCTGTGCACCGGCTTGCAGCGGCGCGCCGGCAATCAGCAGCAGGGTCAGCAGCCAGCGCCAGGCCAGCGTGAATGGCATGGGGTGCCCGAATCAGCGTGCGGGGGCCGGGGCCGGCTTGGAGAAGTCCACGCTGGGCGGCGCGGAGATCTGGGCCTCGTTTTGCACCGTGAAGTTGGGCTTGGGCGCGTAGCTGAAGACCTTGGCCGTGAGGTTGGTCGGGAAGCTGCGCGCGAGCACGTTGTAGGCCTGCACGGTCTGGATGTACTGGTTGCGCGCGACGGTGATGCGGTTTTCCGTGCCTTCGAGCGTCACGCGCAGATCGCGGAAGCCCTGGTTGGCCTGCAGCTGCGGGTAGCGCTCCGAAACCACCATCAGGCGCGACAACGCGCCCGACAGCTCGCCCTGGGCCTGCTGGAACTTGGCGAAGGCCGCGGGGTCGTTGATCAGTTCGGGCGTGGCCTGTATGGATGTGGCCTTGGCGCGCGCTTCGATCACCTTGGTCAACGTTTCCTGCTCGAAATTGGCCTCGCCCTTGACGGTGGCGACGATGTTGGGCACCAGATCGGCGCGGCGCTGGTACTGATTGAGCACTTCGCTCCATGCGGCTTTGGACTGTTCGTCCAGGCGCTGGAAATCGTTGTAGCCGCAGCCCGTGAGGGCCAGGGCCGTGAACAGAATGGCGAGAAGGCGTTTCATAGTAGGCTTGTGCTGGCACCCGGTGACGGGCGAGATGGCAGCCAAGGCTGCCGGTGCAGACGATTGTGCCGCATGTACCCTGGTAAGGGTAGGTAGGAGCAGGCCGCGAACCAAAGGAGACCGTGATGGACGATATCGTGAAACAGGCCATGGCCAAATGGCCCAATGTGCCCGACTGCTTCGGCTGGCTGGGACTGGATGCGCGCGGCCAGTGGTTCCTGCGTGACGACGCAGTGCAGGCGCTGGGCGCATTCCCGCAGAGCAAAGGCTCACTTCTGGAGCATGAGAAGCTGCTGGCCTTCATTGCACGCAACTATGCGAGCGATGATCTCGGGCGCTGGTTCTTCCAGAACGGGCCGCAGCGCGTCTATGTGGAACTCGAGGCCGCGCCGTTTGTCTGGCGCTTGCAGCCCGGCGGCGAGGTACAGGCCCAGACCGGGGCGCTGGCCACGCCCCAAGCGTGTCTGGTCGACGAGCAGGGCCGGGTCTATCTGGTGACAGAGCTGGGCCTGGGACTGGTGCACAGCCAGGATGTGGGGCTGGTGGCCGATGGGCTGGAGCAGCAGCGCTGGCCGCAGGAGGAGGTCCTGGCCAGCAGCCTGCCCGCGCGTTTTGGCTTTGTGCCCAGCCCCGCGCAGCAGACCTGAAACGCCGGCCCGCAGGCCTCTTTGCCCGCAGCGTGCCGCGGTATTACTTCGCCGCTTCGCCTTCGGCCGCCGCAGGCGCCTGGGGCTCATCGAACTTGCCGCCGGCCGCATTGGCCATGAAGACCACGCCGCGCGCGATTTCGGTGTCGTTGAAGTCGCCGCCGCCCTGGGGCGCCATCGCGCCCTTGCCCTTGAGCGCCGAGGTGACCAGTGCCTCGAAGCCCTGCGCCAGGCGCGGACCCCAGGCAGCGGCATCGCCGAACTTGGGCGCACCGGCGACGCCAGCCGCATGGCAGGCCGCGCATTGGCCGTTGTAGACCGCTTCGCCGCCGCGCAGCGGACGGTTGGCGTCACGGATTTCGATCTGCCCCACTTTTTGCAGGCGCTGGGCCTTGGCCATCTCGGGATTGCCTACGCCCGGGCCGGGCTTGCTGCCGGAGTTGACGAACATCACCAGGCCGATGATCACCAGGACCGGAATCACAAAAGAGAGAAAGACGGCGATCAGCAACTGCTTGGGGTTCTTGATCGGGCCTGCATGGGCTTCTTCGTGGGGGGTGGCACTCATGACGTCCTCAATATTTTTAGGGGTATAGACCAGCAGGGAATTATATGGGGCGCCTGTCGTCCGGTGGCTGCGCGTTTCCCCGTGCGTGTGCACTACGGCAAACAAGCTGCACGGGACATGATCTGGCGCAAGAAAAAAGGCCATGCCCCGGAGGTCATGGCCTTTGCTGTGCAGCCGCGCGGGCGCGGATCTCAGCGCTGGGCTGCGGGGGCCGGCGCGTTGCTGGCCAGCGGTGTGGGCGAATTCACGCCCCCGCCCAGCGCCTTGTACAGCAGCAGCTGGTTCTGCAGCTGGGCCAGGCGCACCTGCACCACCGATTGCTCGAGCGTGAACAGCGTGCGCTGGGCATCGAGCAGATCGAGGTAGCTCGACACGCCGTTGGTATAGCGCAGGTCGGACAGCTTCAGGCGCACGGTTTCGGCCTCGAGCTGGGCGCGCTGGGCGCGTTCCTGCTCCTGCAGCGCGGTCTGGCTGTCGAGTGCGTCCGAGACTTCGCGGAATGCGGTCTGGATGGCTTTCTCGTACTGGGCGACCGCGATCTGGCGACCGACCTGGGCGGCGTCGAGGTTGGCGCTGTTGCGGCCGGCGTCGAAGATAGGCAGCAGTGCCGACGGTGCGAGCGAGAAGCCCCAGGCGCCGCTCTTGAACAGCCCCGAGAGTTCATTGCTGGCCGTGCCGACCTGGGCCGTGAGCGCGATGCGCGGGAAGAAATTCGCGCGCGCCGCGCCGATGTTGGCGTTGGCTGCAATCAGCTGCTGCTCCGCCTGACGGATGTCGGGGCGCTGTATCAGCAGATCGGACGGCAGGCCCGCGGGCAGCGGAGCCAGTGCCGGCGCCTGGTCCAGCCGGGTGTTGGTGATGCCGGCGTTGATTTCGGGCGGCAGCGACTGGCCCAGCAACAGCGTCAGTGCATTGGCGTCGAGCGCGCGTTGGCGCTGCTGCTGTGCGAGCGTGGCGCGCGCGGCTTCGGTCAGCGACACCGCCTGGCGATAGTCAAGCTCGGAAGTCGCGCCGGCGTCGAAGCGCAGCTTGGTCAGGCCGACCGAGGCTTCGCGGGTCTCGAGCGTGCGGCGCGAAATGGCCAGCAGTTCCTCGTCGGCCAGCAGCGTGTACCAGGCGCTGGCGACCGATGCCACCAAGCTCACCTGCGTGGCGCGCATGCCTTCCTCGGTCGCGAGGTACTGTGCCAGGGCCTGCTGCTTGAGGCTGCCCACACGACCGAAGAAGTCGAGCTCCCAGGCCGTGGTCTGCAGGCCCACGCTGTAGGCGTTGGCATAGCCGCCGTTGACCGTATCGGGTGCGCGCGACGCCGTCATGCCGCCCTGAATGGTCGGGAACTGGTCGGCGCGCGTGATCCGGTACTGGGCCCGGGCCTGCTCGATGTTCAGCACCGCGACCTGCAGGTCGCGGTTGTTGGTCAGCGCCAGGCCGATCAGCTGCTGCAGGCGGGCATCGGTGAAGTAGTCCTGCCAGGGCAGGGCGGCAGCCGCCTGGGCGCTCGCGCCTGCCCCTTGCGGGGCGCTGCTGTAGCTTGCGGGCACGGGCGCCGCGGGGCGCTCGTAGGTGGGAATGAACGAGCAGCCGGCCATCAGCAAGGCCGCTGCGAGCGCTACGGGAGTGCAGCGGTTAATCATGGCGCAGGGCCTCCGGGTTGTGGGCGGAAGCTTCGGGAGGATTGATATCCTCGGCATGCTTCTTGCCCTTGAAGAGCGAGCGGACGATCACAAAGAAGACGGGCACGAAGAACACCGCCAGCACGGTGCCGGTGATGATGCCGCCGAGCACGCCGGTGCCGATCGCGCGCTGGCTGGCCGAGCTTGCGCCCGAGGCCAGGACCAGCGGCACCACGCCCAGGCCGAAGGCCAGCGAGGTCATGATGATCGGGCGGAAACGCAGGTGGGCGGCTTCGATCGCGGCCTGGACCACGCTCTTGCCCTGGGCCTGCAGGTCCTTGGCGAACTCGATGATCAGAATCGCGTTCTTGGCCGTCAGACCGATGATGGTGATCAGCCCGACCTGGAAGTACACGTCGTTGGAGTAGCCACGCAGCAGCGTGCCCAGCACCACCCCGAGCACGCCCAGCGGCACGACCAGAATCACGGCCAGCGGAATCGTCCAGCTCTCGTACAGCGCGGCCAGGCACAGGAACACGGCCAGGATGGCGAAGCTGTACAGGATCAGCGACTGCGAGCCGGCCAGCTTTTCTTCGTACGACTGGCCGGTCCACTCGTAGCCGAAGCCGTCGGGCAGCTGCGCGACCATGCGCTCGATTTCCGCCATCGCGTCACCCGTGCTGTAGCCCGGTGCGGGCATGCCGGTGAGCTTCATCGCGGGGTAGCCGTTGTAGCGCAGCGTCTGCTGCGCACCGACGACCCAGCGCGTGCTGGCAAAGGCCGAGAACGGCACGGGCTGGCCCTGGGCGTTGGGCGCCGTGAGCTGCATCAGGTCTTCGCCCTGCATCCGCGCAGGCGCATCGGCCTGCACGATCACGCGCTGCAGACGACCCTTGTTCGGGAAGTCGTTGACGTAGCTCGAGCCCAGCGAGGTGGACAGCGTCGAGTTGATCGCGCTGAACGCCACACCCAGCGCGCTGGCCTTGTCGCGGTCGATGTCGATCTGCAGCTGCGGTGCGTCTTCCAGGCCTTCGGGGCGCACCTGTGTCAGCACCTTGCTTTGCGAGGCCATGCCCAGCAACTGGTTGCGCGCATTGACCAGCGCGGTATGGCCGTTGCTGCCGCGGTCCTGCAGGCGCAGCGTGAAGCCCGACGAGTTGCCGAGTTCGGGAATGGGCGGCGGGCTCAGCGCGAACACGAAGGCATCGCGCACGCCCGACATCGCTCCCATGATGCGGCCCGCAATCGCGTCGGCCGAATGCTCCGCGCCGTGGCGTTCGCCCCAGTCCTTGAGCGTGATGAACGCCAGGCCGGCATTCTGGCCCTGGCCCGAGAAGCTGAAGCCCAGCACGCTGACCATGCTCGAGACTTCGGGCTGCTTGAGCGCAAACTTTTCCACTTCTTCCATCACTGCCTGGGTACGTTGCAGCGTTGCGCCTGGCGGCAGCTGGACGTTGGCGATGACCGTGCCCTGGTCTTCACCGGGCAGGAAGGAGGTGGGCAGGTTCTTGAAGACCAGCGCTGCGGCGCCAAGAATGGCGACGTAGATGACAAGATAGCGCGCGGCCTTCTTGAGCATGCGCGCGACCACGCTTTCATAGCCCTTGGCGGTCTGGCTGAAGCGGCGGTTGAACCAGCTGAAGAACTTGTTCTTCTTGGCGTCGTGGTCCACGGGCTTGAGCAGCGTGGCGCACAGCGCGGGCGTCAGCGACAGCGCCATGAACGCCGAGAAGGCGATCGAGGCCACCATCACGGTGGCGAACTGGCGATAGATGTTGCCCGTGGAGCCGGCGAAGAACGCCAGCGGCACGAACACCGAGATCAGCACCACGGTCACGCCGATGATGGCGCCCGAGATCTGGCCCATCGCCTTGCGCGTTGCGGCGCGCGGCGGCAGCTTTTCCTCTTCCATGATGCGCTCGACGTTCTCGACCACCACGATCGCATCATCCACCACGATGCCGATCACCAGCACCATGCCGAACATGGTCAGCACGTTGATCGAGAAGCCCAGGGCCAGCAGCGTGGCAAAGGTGCCCAGCAGTGCGATGGGCACGACGATGGTCGGGATGATGGTGTAGCGCCAGTTCTGCAGGAACAGGAACATCACCAGGAACACCAGTGCCACGGCTTCGACCAGCGTCTTCGCGACCTGCTTGATCGAGATGCTCACGAAGTTCGAGCTGTCGTAGGGAATCGACCATTCGACGCCTTCAGGGAAGAACTTCTGCAGCTCCTCGAGCTTGGCGCGCACGTCCTTGGCGGCGGCCAGCGCATTGCCCGAAGGCGAGAGCTGGACACCGATACCGACGGCGGGCTGGCCGTTCAGGCGCGCCGAAGTCGACAGGCTTTGCTGGCCGATTTCAATGCGCGCCACATCTTTCAGGCGCACGGTCGAGCCGTCGGTCTGGGCGCGCAGCACGATGTTGCCGAACTGCTCGGGCGTGGACAGCTGGCCGCGCACGGTGACCGTGGCCGAGATCGACTGGCCGGTGATGTTGGGCAGCTCGCCGATCGCGCCGGACGCGACCTGGGCGTTCTGCGACTGGATCGCGGCCGTCACTTCAGCCGACGACAGGTTGAAGCCCTGCAGCTTGGCTGGGTCTATCCAGATGCGCATCGCCTGCTCGGAGCCGAACAGCTGCACCTGGCCGATGCCGGTGACACGCTGGAGTTCGGGCACCAGGTTGCGGGTCGCGTAATCGCCCAGCGCCGTCGTATCCCATTCCGGATTCTTCGATGCCAGCATCGCGAACAGCAGGAAGTTGGCGGCCGACTTGTCGACCTTCACACCCTGCTGTGTCACGGCTGCGGGCAGGCGCGGCGTGGCGCGCGAAAGACGGTTCTGCACATCGACCTGGGCCAGCTCGGGGTTGGTTCCCTGCGCAAAGCTCACGGTGATCGAACCCGTGCCGTTGGCCTGGGCGACCGACTCCATATAGAGCAGTCCGGGCGAGCCGTTCATCTCGCGCTCGATGACGGACAGCACGCTGTCTTCCAGGGTCTGGGCGGAAGCACCGGGATAGGCGGTGCTGATGACGATGGCCGGAGGGGCCACGGGCGGGTATTGCGCAATCGGCAACTGCGTGAGTGAGACCGAGCCCATCACGATGATGAACAGCGCGATCACCCAGGCAAAGATGGGGCGCTCAATAAAAAACTTGGCCATGACGGATGCCTTTACTTGTCAGCCGCTGCGGCAGCCGGTGC
>NZ_JAVWWA010000134.1:8891-11323 GCF_036666375.1 Comamonas sp.
AAAAACTTGGCCATGACGGATGCCTTTACTTGTCAGCCGCTGCGGCAGCCGGTGCTGCGGCAGCCGGTGCTGCGGCAGCCGGTGCGGCCTGGGCCGCTGGAGCTGCGCCCGCAGGAGCCGCTGCAGGGGCGGCGGCCGGTGCGGAGCCGGGCGCGGTCCATGGCACCGGCGTCACGGGCGTGCCCGGCGGCAGCATCTGCAGCTTCTGGAAGCCGTCGACCATGACCTTCTCGCCGGCCTTGAGGCCATCGAGCACGATCCACTGCTGGTTCTGCGCGGCGCTGACCTTGATGTTGCGCTTGGAGATCTTGCCGTCGTCGCCGACCACGGACACGGTGTCGCCGTTTTCACTGCGCGTCACGGCCTGCTGGGGCAGGGTGATGGCGTTGACGGCCTGGGCCTGTTCGACCTGCACGCGTACATAGAGGCCTGGCAGCAGCATGCCCTTGGGGTTGGGGACTTCGGCGCGCAGCGTGACCTGGCCGGTCGCGCTGTCGACCGACAGGTCGGTGAACAGCAGCTTGCCCGGACGCTCGTAGACGCTGCCGTCTTCCAGCACGATCTTGACGCTCGCGGCGTCGTTGCCGGAAGCCTTCTTCAGCTTGCCTTCGGCCATGGCCTTGCGCAGCTTGAACGCTTCGCTCGACGACTGGGTGAAATTGACGTAGACGGGATCGATCTGCTGGATCACGGCCAGCGGAGTGGCCTCGCCCTGGCCGACCAGCGCGCCTTCGGTGACCAGCGACTGGCCGATGCGGCCCGAGATCGGCGCCGTGACCTTGGCATAGCCGAGACTGATCTCGGCCGTGCGCACATTGGCCTTGCCGGCGGCGACATCGGCCAATGCCTGCTTGTATGCGGCTTCGGCGTTGACGAAGTCCTGCTTGCTGATCGCATTGGCGGCGACCAGGGGCTTGTAGCGTTCGAGCTGGGCCTGGGCCTGGGCCAGATTGGCTTCCGAGCGTGCGAGGGCCGCGCGCGCGCTTTGTGCCGCGGCTTCATAGGATGCGGCGTCGATGCGGTACAGCGCCTGGCCGGCCTTGACGTCGCTGCCTTCGCGGTACAGACGCTCCAGCAGGATGCCGGCGCTGCGGGCGCGCACCTGGGCGACGCGCGAGGCTTCGACGCGGCCAGGCAGTTCAGTGACCAGGCCGACATCGCCAGGGGTAGCGACCACGACACCGACCTGCACCTGAGGCGCCTGGCCGGCAGCGGCGGGTGGCTTGCCTTCGGCGGCCTTGTCGCCACATGCGGCCAGCGTGAGCGCGGCCGAAATGGCCAATGCCAGGGATGCGTGGCGATATAAGCGACGGGGTGGTTGGGCGTCGGGCGCGTGGCGCGTGCTGTGCATGGTTTTTTCCTAGGAATGAATCAGCGTCGGAGCATGCAAGGCGTGCGTGTCAATATGACGAGCGCAGTCGCGCAATGCCCCTGAAAAGAGCTTGGCGATTGTACATACATCCATGAATGTATAATAAGACCCCTGCCTGAACTGAGGACATTGTGACCTCAGTGCGCGCCGGATGCACGACTGTGTGCACGACGCGCACTACCGACAATTGGAGAAATGTCATGGCCCGTAGAACCAAAGAAGATGCGGTGGCAACGCGCAATGCCTTGTTGGACGCCGCCGAGCAGGTTTTCCTGGCGCAGGGCGTATCGCAGTCGTCGCTGGCAGCCATTGCCAAGCAGGCGGGCGCGACGCGTGGCGCGGTCTATTGGCACTTCAAGGACAAGCTCGATCTGTTCAATGCAATGATCGACCGCGTGACCATGCCGCTGGATCAGGTGATGTATGGCGGCGTGGGGCAGTTCGCCGGGGCCGCGCCCTTGCCGCGCATGTGCCGCGTGATGTATCTGTTGCTCAATGGACTGGTGACCGACGACCGCATCCGCCGCGTGTTCACCATCATGATGCACCGCGTCGAATTCGTCGGCGAGCTCGCGGCACTGCAGATCCGGCATACGTCTTCACTGAATGACTTCACGCGCCAGCTTGCACTCGACTTCGCGGCCGTGGCCGAGCAGGAAGGCCTGACGCTGAATTACCCGCCGCAATTGCTGGCCACGGGCCTGCGCTCGCTGCTCGATGGTCTGATGCATTCGTGGCTCATGGGGGTGGAGGGATTCGACCTGGAGAAGGATGGCTTCGCCGCCATACAGGTCTATCTTGTGGGCGCAGGCCTGCCGCAGGCCGCGGTGCGCGCGGCCTTCGAGGAGGCGCTTTCGGTGCCCAGTCCATTGCCCGGCGCTGCACGCGTGCCGTGTGGATATATGGATCGCTAGGGATCGTTGCCGGCTTCTGGGAATTTCACGCAAAGTCGTGCGACAATGCCGCTTGCTTTGGACTTCGGTCCGGGGCGGCTGTAGCTCAGTGGATAGAGTATTGGCCTCCGAAGCCAAGGGTCGTGGGTTCGATCCCCGCCAGCCGC
>NZ_JAVWWA010000135.1:0-10986 GCF_036666375.1 Comamonas sp.
TGCATCATGGGCGTGTGCGCGGAAAGCGGCGTGCTGGCCAGCCCCTGCTCGGCTTCGGTATTCTCGATAATCACTTTTGAATCAATAACTTAGGTTGGCTGCTGGAGTGGCGTGCAGCCCGGCAATTTCGGGGGCGGGTGGCGCAGATTGCTGCAATCTACGCGCAGTCGCAAAAAATCCTCTGGGGAAAACCGGCAAGGCGCAGTGCGTGCCGGTGGCATTCCCGGCGCGGCAGGCGAGGCCGTGCGGGTGAAGAGCACATTATTGTCGATGACGCGGCTGTGCTGTGTCCGGCGCCAAGTGCCACACCCAGCGCGTGGACTTAGACTGCGCCGGCGTCAGCCACCGCCGCATTGCGCACGCGTCGGACAAGTGATTTGAATGAGAATAAGTCTCAATTGATATACACTGCGGCCTATCCTGTAAAGCGCTTCCCGCAGGGGACGAATCAGGGCTAGACCGCCGCACGATGGCCTGGCATCCAGGTCTTTCCCGGCATTCCATTTCCTGCGGCCCGCGTGCCGCGACCGCACTCTGCCGAGGCCGACCATGCACCTTGCCGCGCACGAAATCCCGCAACTCATCAGCGAGTACCACGCGTTGATGCGCCACTTCGGCAAGGCGCAGACGCGCTGCGACGCGCTGGTGCGCGCCCAGGCCGCGGAAATCGCGCGCCTGCAGGGCGAAGCCATGCGGTTGCGCGCGGCCGTGATCGTGCGCGACACCGCGCTGTCCTGGGAGCGTTCACAGCGCATGGATGCGGTGCGCGTCCTCATGCAGAACATGGCGCTCGAGCGCCTGCAATGGCAGCTGCGCGATCACCGCGCGCCGGCCGAGACCGGCGCGGTTGCGCTGCCCAGCCTGAGCGCCGATGCCGGGGCCGATGACCTCGAAGCCAGCTTCGAGGCCGCCGACCTGGTGATCTGCCAGACCGGCTGCCTGAGCCACGGCGCCTACTGGCGCGTGCAGGACCATTGCCGGCGCACAGGCAAGACCTGCGTGCTGGTCGAGCAATCCACGGCCGCGAGCATCACCGGTTTCGCGCCGCCGGCGCAGTCCGAGAGCGCGATCGAGTGGCTGGCCGCGCCGGCCGCATGAGCCCCGCGGCACCCCTGCACCGGGGCTGCTCGTTTGTCTTTCAGGGGTAACCCTCGCCAGGGTTGTTAGTATCTGCCAGCGGAAACGCGGCTTGGTGTCACCACATCAGCGCGCGGACCAGGCAGAAAACGGGCGCTACAAGTCCGTCTGCCGATCGGCATATAACAACGAAATGCTGGATCGTGGCGGCCATGAGCCGGCCGCGGTGCACAGAGGCAAGAGGGCTGGCATGCAGGATCAGAGTGAACGAACACGGGCAATGGCGGCTTGGCGCCAGGGCCTGAATGCCATGGCGGGTTGGCTCCCGGGAGGGCCTGCGCCCCGGCGCGAAGGCTCGCGCCTGCGCGAGCTGCTGGGGCTTACGCTCGCGGCCGGCGTGGGCGCGCTGCTCGCGGTGCAGGCGGTGACGCTGTGGCGCCTGGACGATCGCGCCCAGCAGCGCGAACGCATTCTCGACGAGACGCGCCAGGCGCTGCTGGCGCAGACGCTGCAAAGCGTCACGCTGTCGGGCGCGGTCGCGGTCGGCCTGGCCGACCCGGCGATCAAGGATCTCGCGCGCGGCCTCGATGTGCCGCCCGAAGTGGTGCAGCTGCATTTCGCGCAGTTGCGCATGCGCCTGCCCGTGCTCAGCGTGCATGTGATGGACCGTGACGGCCGCAGCATGGCCCAGGACGACAGCGAGCGCGTGTCGCCCGCACGGCTGCAGGCTTTCCTGCCTTATTTCCGCCAGGCCATGCTGGGCCGGCCCAGCGTGTTCGCGGCGCTGGAGGCGGGCACGCATGCACGCAACCTGTTCTATGTCGCCCCCGTGCGTTCCGGCGAATCGGTCGATTCACCCGTGCTGGGCGTGGTGGTGCTCAAGACCGACGCCGCGGCGCTCGATGCCGTGCTCAATCGCAACGACCTGACCACCTTGCTGCTCGATCCGCATGGCGTGGCGTTTTCCTCCACGCGGCCCGACTGGCGCTATGCGATGACCGCGCCGCTGACGCAGCAGCGCATCGACGCCGTGCGCCAGAGCGGGCTGTTCGGCGGGCATTTCGAAAATGGCGTGGCGTCGGCCCTGCCGTTCGCCGAAGACAGCGTGGAAGTGCGCGTCGATGGCGCGCGCCATCTGGTCGACCGGCGTGCGCTCAACTGGAACGACCCCGAAGGCGCGTGGGAGCTGGTGGCGCTGGACAACGTGAGCGTGCTGATGACCTGGCGCGACCGCTGGTGGGTGGCCTCGGTGTCGTTCACGCTGCTGATGCTGGCGGGCGCGATGGTGCTGCGCCTGCGTACGCTGGGCCGCTGCCTGCGCGCGGTGCAGGAGCGCCATGACGTGCTGCGCGAGGCGCTGCGCGTGAGCCCCATGGCCGCGGTGCTCACGGATGCCGACGGCCGCATCATCTGGGCGAATTCACGCTATGAACAGGAAAGCGGCCACGCACTGGCTGCGCTGCGCGGCAACAAGCCATCGATCGTCGCCAGCGGGCAGACGCCGCAGGCGACCTATCGCGACCTGTGGTCCACGCTGATGGCCGGCCAGCGCTGGGAAGGCCGGCTGGTCAACCGCGACAGCGCGGGCCGGCTGCACGAGGAACTGGTGCAGATCATGCCGGTGTTCGACCGCTGCGGCAGGCGCATTGCGATTGTGGGCTGGCACCAGCGGCTGGGCAGCGTGGCGTCGGTGGCGCCGGCCTTGCCCGCGCCCTGAGCCGGGGCGCAGACGAAAAAAAGCCGCCTGGCCGGGCGGCTTTTTCCTTGCGGCGCTGAAATCAGGCCTGGTCGTCCGCGGGAGCGGGCGCGGCTTCTTCAGCGGCGGGCTCGCCGTCTTCGGCCAGGGCCTGGCGCACGCCGGCCTTTTCGCCTGCGCCGGCAAACTTGCTGTACTTGCCCAGCAGCGTGACCAGGTTGCCATAGACGCGGGGGTTGCCGGCCATGCATTCGCGCTGCTCGAGGAAGTCGGCTTCACCGGTGTAGTTGCCGACCAGGCCACCGGCTTCGGTGATCAGCAGCGAGCCCGCGGCCACGTCCCAGATGCTCAGGCCGTTGTGGAAGAAGCCGTCGCTGAAGCCCGCAGCGACATAGGCCATGTCCAGCGCAGCCGAGCCCGACTGGCGCACGCCCGCGACGCGCGGCATGACGTCGGTGACCATGGCCATGAAGGCCTTGAAGTTGTCGCCCTGGCGGAACGGGAAGCCCGTGCCGATCAGGCAGTCGCGCATCTGCGCGCGCTTGCTCACGCGGATGCGGCGGTCGTTGAGGAACGCACCGCGGCCGCGCGTGGCGGTGAACAGGTTGTTGCGCGAAGGATCGTAGACCACAGCGTGCTCGATCTTGCCCTTGACGGCCAGAGCGATGCTCACGCAGTACACGGGCAGGCCGTGGATGAAGTTGGTCGTGCCGTCGAGCGGGTCGATGATCCAGACGAAGTCGGAATCCTTGGCACCGAATTCCTGGCCGGTTTCCTCGGCGAGGATGCCGTGGCCGGGGTAGGCGGTCAGCAGCGTTTCGATGATGGCTTTTTCGGCCGCCTGGTCGGTCTCGGTCACAAAGTCGTTGACCTGCTTCTGTGCGATGCGCACGGATTCCACGTCAAGAGCCGCGCGGTTGATGAGGGCGCCGGCGGCGCGTGCGGCTTTGATAGCCACGTTGAGCATGGGATGCAGGGTAGACGACATAGATTGTGAGCGTTGGCGCCGCGCTGCAAAAAGGCAGCGCAACACGCGGGTAAGAACAGGGGAAGGCCGGCCTCGGCGATGCGGGCGGCGACAATGGCTGGCGATTTTACCCGGCCTGCCCGATTTCTGCTGCGCTTTGTGCTGCAACCTTTGGCATCTGCCGCCTTTTGCCAACGCTTTTGTGAATGCCATGAAGACCCGATTCGTCCTGATCCAGACCAGCCATGCCGGCAATGTGGGTGCTGCCGCCCGCGCCATGAAGACCATGGGCTTCGATGACCTGGTGCTGGTCGCGCCGCGCTGGGCCAACGTGCTGCGGCGCGAGGAGACCATACAGCGCGCCAGCGGCGCGCTCGATGTGCTGGCCCAGGCGCGTATCGTCGAGACGCTCGACGAAGCCCTCGACGGCATGAGCCACCTGTGCGCCACGGCAATGACGCCGCGCGATTTCGGACCGCCCACGCGCGCGCCGCGCCAGCACCTGGAGATGCTGGTCCAGGGCAAGCTGCGCCCCGCATCTGCCGCGCCAGAAACCCCGGCCGCCCCCGAAACCGGCGTGGCCTTTCTGTTTGGCTGCGAGCGCTTCGGCATGGCCAACGAAGATGTGTACCGCTGCGACGTGGCGCTGTCGATTCCCTCGAATCCGCAATTCGGCTCGCTCAATCTCGGTGCGGCAATCCAGCTGATCGCCTATGAATGGCGCCAGGCGCTGGGCGGCTTCGCGCTCGAGAACGCCGCGCCCGCGCAGCTGCCCGACCGCGCCGATGCGGCCCAGGTGGGCGGCATGCTCACGCATTGGGAGCAGGCGCTCACGCACATCGGCTTCCTCGATCCCGCGGCGCCCAAGAAGCTCATGCCGCGGCTGAACCAGATGTTCAATCGCGCGCAACTGAGCCCCGAAGAAATCCACATCCTGCGCGGTGTCGCCAAAGCCATGCTGCAAAGCACGCCGCCAAACCGCTAGACTGACCGACTCCCCACTAAATTCTCCCCGCGATGCTCGCACGCCTGCGCTCCGATATCCAGTGCATTCTCGACCGTGATCCTGCGGCACGCAGCACCTGGGAAGTGGTGACCTGTTACCCCGGCCTGCACGCCATCTGGCTGCAGCGGCCCGCGCACTGGTGCTGGACCCATGACCTGCAATGGCTGGGTCGTTTCATCTCGCACATGGGGCGCTGGCTCACGGGCATTGAGATCCATCCCGGTGCGGTGATAGGCGAGCGCGTGTTCATCGACCACGGCATGGGCGTGGTGATAGGCGAGACCGCGGTGGTGGGCGACGGCTGCACCATCTACCACGGCGTGACGCTGGGCGGCACCTCGCTGTACAAGGGCGTCAAGCGCCACCCCACGCTGGGCCGCGATGTCGTGGTCAGCGCCGGCGCCAAGGTGCTTGGCGGCTTCGAAGTCGGCGACGGCGCGAAGATCGGCAGCAATGCCGTGGTCATCAAGCCCGTGCCGGCCGGCGCCACGGCCGTGGGCATTCCCGCGCGCATCCTGCCGTCCAAGGCCGGCCAGAGCGCCGATGTCATAGACCACGACGCGCCTGCGGCCGCGCCGCGCGCCTTCACGGCCTATGGCGTGACCCAGGAAGACGACCCCATCTCGCAGGCCATGCGCGGACTGAGCGAAGGCGCGGCCGGCCACGAGCAGCAGATTGCGCTGCTGTGGCAGGCGATAGAGAAACTCTCGGCCCAGACCAAGACCAACGACTGCGTGCCCTGCGAATCCGAGCGGCCGCAGAAGTTCGAGAAGGACAAGATCGACCAGCTGATGGGCAAGTAGGCCGCGTCAGAGCCATTCGACGCGTCCGCTGTCCAGGTCGTAGCGTGCGGCCACGATGCGCACCTTGCCGTCGGCAACGCCCTGGGCGATCGATGCGCTGCGCGTCGCAATCACCTGCGCCGTGCGGCGCGCGTTTTCGCGCACCGCGTTGTCGAGAAAATCGCCGGGCTGGTCCGCCACCGCGCGTGCCGCGGGAACGATGGCCGCGACCAGCGGCGCGATGAAGCCGGAATAACGCGCCTTGCCTTGCACCACGGCGCAGGCCGCTGCCACCGCGCCGCAGCGCTCATGGCCCAGCACCACGACCAGTGGAATGCCCAGTACGGAGCAGCCGTATTCAATGGTGCCCAGCGTGGCGGCATCGGGCATATGGCCCGCATTGCGTGCGACAAACAGCTGGCCCAGGCCCAGGCCGCCGAACAGCAATTCGGGGGGCACGCGGCTGTCGGCGCAGGAAACGATGGCGGCCCACGGGGCCTGGTGGCTCGCGAGCTGCTCCCTTTGCTCAGACAGCCGCGCCGCGCACAGCGACGGGGCCTGGACGAACTGCGCATTGCCGGCCTGCAGTCGCGCCAGCGCTTCGTCCGGAGCCAGGACGGGCGCAGGCTGCAGGTCTGCAGCCTGTAATGGGCCGCTGAACAGGCTGGCCGCCGCAAGCGTCAGAAAAGCGCGCCGGCGCACGCCGCGATCGCAAACTTCACACATGTCATTCCTTTAAAGGAAGGTGAGTGACCGCTGCCTGCCATTGTGTTCCGTCGGCGGCGGCTAGACTCTTTCTTATGTCGCTCGGAGGACCCAATGCCATGAATGTGAAAGATGCCCTGCATGCGCGCCGCTCGGTGCGCGCTTTCCTGCCCCGCGTGCCCGAGGCTGCCGTGGTGCGCTCGATGCTGCACTCGGCCGCGCGCGCCGCCTCGGGCGGCAACCTGCAGCCCTGGCGCGTGACCGCGCTGACCGGCGCGCCGCTGGCGCAACTGCTGGAAGTGGTGGCCCGGGCCGAGCCCAAGGACGGCCCCACAGGCACCTCCTACCCGCCCAGCCTCTGGGAGCCGTACCGCAGCCGGCGCTTCGAGAACGGCGAAGACCTGTACCGTACGCTGTCGATAGGCCGCGACGACAAGCCCGCGCGGCTCAATCAGCTGGCGCGCAACGCGCAATTCTTCGGCGCGCCCGTAGGCATCTTCGTGAGCGTCGATGCGCGCATGGGGCTGGCCCAGTGGGCCGATCTGGGCATCTATCTGCAGTCGCTGATGCTGCTGGCCGTGGAGCAGGGGCTGGCGACCTGCGCCCAGGGGTTCTGGCGCCGCTTTGGCGACACCGTGGCAGCGCAGCTGGCGCTGCCCGAAGGCTATGAGGTGGCCTTCGGCATTGCGCTCGGCTGGGAAGATATCGACGCGCCGATCAACCGCCTGCGCGCCACGCGCGCCGATCCGGGCGAATGGCTGCAACTGAAAGGCTTTTGAGGCACCGATGACGCATGTCATTGCGGTCGCGCGCGCGCTCGCGCTGCTCAAGGCGTTTTCTGGCGATGAGAGCTTTGTTTCGCTCGCCGAGCTGGCGCGGCGCACGGCCATGCACAAGCCCACGGTGCTGCGACTGGCGCGCACGCTGGCTGCCGATGGCTTTCTGGTCCAGCGCGCCGCGGACGGCGCCTGGCGCCTCGGGCCCAGCGCGGGCTTTCTGGGCGCGCGCTATCAGGCGCAGTTCGACGTCAACGCCATCATCGAGCCGCAGTTGATGGCGCTGGCGGAAGCGACGGGCGAGAGCGCGTCGTTCTACGTCTACGAGAACAGCGTGCGCAGCTGCCTGCTGCGCGTGGAGGGGCCGCGCGGCATTCGCCGCCATGTGCGTTCGGGCGAACTGTTGCCGCTGGACAAGGGCTCCGCCGGCCACGTGATTCTGGCTGCGCTGGGCGAAGCCGGTGCGGTCTACGACGCGATTCGCCGCACGGGCTACAGCGTGACGGCGGGCGAGCGCAGCGCGGGTGCCGCGAGCATCTCCGCCGCCGTGCACGGAGTGCGCCGCGCCGTGCTGGGCTCGGTCTGCGTCTCGGGTCCGGTCGATCGCCTGACGCCGGCGCAACTGGAATCCTTTGGCCCTGTCATCACGCAGACCGCGGCGCAAATTTCCTGGCAGCTGGGCGGTGTCTCCGTCGCCGCCTTGCGGTCCACCTGGCACCCGAACTGAGATCGGCAGGCCGTTGTGCCTGCTGGCGCGATCCGGCGGCCGTTACGCCAGGTGAAACGGTGTTCCGTTGTCGCCTTGGTGTTTCTACGATGTCTGCTGGCCCCGATCAGAGGGTTTCACCAAGGAGACAACAATGACCACCAAGCGAGTGCTGCTGCAGGCAGCCATCTGCGCGTGCGCGACTTTCGTTGCCCACCAGGCGCATGCCCAGGCCGACGCCTTCCCCAGCAAGACCCTGCGCTTCATCGTGCCCTTTGCGGCTGGAGGTCCGGCCGATGTGGTGGCGCGCGAAGTCGCCCAGGCCCTGGGCAAGGAGCTGGGCCAGTCCGTGGTGGTGGAGAACCTGGGCGGGGGCGCGGGCGTGCCCGCGACCAATGCCGTGGTCCGTGCGCCGGCCGACGGCTACACGCTGCTGTTCGCGGCTTCGGGCAACGTCGTGATCCAGCCGCTGCTGAGCAGGAAGCGCGTGGACATCCTCACGCAGCTGTCCCCGGTGGGCATGGTCACCACCAGCCCGCATGTGCTGGTGGTGTCTAGCCAGCTGCCGGTGCGCACGGTCAAGGAACTCATTGACCATGCGCAGGCCAACCCCGGCAACTTGAACTTTGCTTCCGCCGGCGTGGGCGGGCTGGCGCATCTGGCGTCCGAGTGGTTCATGCAGCAGGCCGGCATCCAGGGCCGGCATCTGGCTTACAAGGGCTCGTCGCAGGCCATGACGGATCTGGCGTCTGGCCAGGTGCAGGCCATGTTCAGCAGCCTGCCGTCCATGAAGGGCATGGTGGACAAGGGCTTGCTGCGCGTCGTGGGCGTGAGCTCCAGGTCGCAGTCGCCCACCTACAAGGATTTCCCGCTCATCAAGCAGGCCGGGCTGCCGGGCTTCGAATACACCACCTGGTATGGCCTGTTCGGCCCGGTCGGCGTGCCGCCGGCAGTGGTGGAAAAGCTGGGCACGGCGCTGGGCAAGCTGGCGGCCGACAAGGCGTTCGAGGCGCGCCTGCGCGAGCAGGGCGTGGATCTGCATGTCAGCGCGCCCCAGGAACTGGCCGAGCGCACGCGCAAGGAAACCGCCGCGTGGGACAAGGTGATCCGCGAATCGGGCATCCATCTCAACTGAAGCTCCCGACCCGCCCATGATCATCGACTGCCACGGCCACTACACCACCGCGCCCAAGGCGCTGGGCGACTATCGCCAGCGCCAGAAGGCGCGCCTGTTCGAGCCCGGAGCCCCGGCGCTGTACCCCGACGCGCGCATCAGCGACGACGAGATCCGCGCGAGCCTGGAATGCAACCAGCTGGCGACGCAGCGCGCGCGCGGCGTGGACATGACGGTGTTCTCGCCCACGGCCGGGGCAATGGCCCACCATGTGGGCAACGTGCAGACCAGCGCGCATTGGGCGCAGGCCTGCAACGACCTGATCCACCGCGTGGTCCAGCTCTATCCGCGCGAATACGCGGGCGTATGCCAGCTGCCGCAATCGCCGGGCGCGGACCTTTGGGCCAGCGTGGCCGAACTCGAGCGCTGCGTCACCGAGCTGGGCTTTGTCGGCTGCAATGTGAACCCCGATCCGTCGGACGGTCACTGGAGCGGGCCGCCCATGACCGACCGCCACTGGTATCCGCTGTACGAGAAGATGGTGGAGCTGGACGTCCCGGGAATGGTGCATGTGAGCTGCTCCTGCAATGCCAACTTTCACCACACAGGCGCGCACTATCTCAACGGCGACACCACGGTCTTCATGCAGCTGCTGCTGTCGGATCTGTTCAAGGACTTTCCCACGCTGCGCCTGGTGATTCCGCATGGCGGCGGCGCCGTGCCCTACCACTGGGGGCGCTACCGCGGGCTGGCGCAGCAGCTGCAGCGTCCGCCGCTGACGCAGTTGCTGAACAACGTGTTCTTCGATACCTGCGTCTACCATCAGCGCGGGATCGACCTGCTGCTCGATGTGATTCCGGTCGAGAACGTGCTGTTCGCTTCCGAGATCCATGGTGCCGTGAAGGGCATCGATCCGCAGACCGGCTTTCATTTCGACGATACGCGCCGCTATGTGGATGCGGTGCAGGGGCTTTCGGCGCAGGCGATGCAGCAGGTATTCGAGGGCAATGCGCGGCGCGTCTACCCGCGGCTGGACCGGCTGCTCAGCGCCCAGGGCCGTTGACGCTCGCCGCCCCGATTCCATTGCGTCGCCGACGCCGTTATACTCATCGCAGCTCCGGGGTGTGCTTATGCGCTGAGATGCCAGGCGGTCTGTGTGAACAGGCTGGCTGGCGAACCCGACGAACTTGATCCGGTTCATACCGGCGGAAGAAGAGCGAGACCCTGAAGCGGGGTGGGGGAGGCAGAAGTCAGTGGTGGGGCGCAATGTGCCTGCCACCGATCAAGACTGCAGTGCTTTCTTCCATCCGCGCCACCCATGGCTGCTCGTGCACCTGGGTGCGCGTGCGGGGCAAGTCCCCCGGCCGGCGGTGGTCCGTCCACAGCCCCAGCGGCAATGGGCGGGCGACAGGCTCGGCCTGGCATTCCTCGGAGCGTTGTTGATCCAACCACCATCCGAGGAGACTGCGATGAATGCCCGCGATACGGAATTTTCCACCCCCCCAGCCCCGTCCTTTGCGGATCTGCTCGCGCAATCGCGCCAGCCTTTTCCTGCGTCGCGCAAAAGCTATCTGCCGGGCCAGCTGCATCCCGAACTGCGCGTGCCCGTGCGCGACATCGCGCTGACCAATGGCGAACAGGTCAGCGTCTACGACACCTCGGGCCCGTATACCGACCCTGGCGTGCAGATCGACATCCGCCAGGGCCTGCCCAACCTGCGCGCGCCCTGGATAGACGCGCGCGGCGACACCGAGTGGTACGTTGGCCGCCCGCGCGTCGCGCTCGATGACGGCGGCCGCAGCGATGAAGCACTGCGCCTGAAGCAATTGCGCGCCGAGGCCGCGGGCCTGCAGCGCCAGCCGCGCCGCGCCAAGAGCGGTGCCAACGTGACGCAGATGCACTACGCGCGCCGCGGCATCATCACCCCCGAAATGGAATACGTCGCGCTGCGCGAGAACGGCCGGCGCGAATGGATAGCTGCCTACCAGCAGGACACGGCGCGCGAGCAGCGCCTCGCGGGCAACCCGCTGGGCGCGCGCATCCCGAAGATCATCACGCCGGAATTCGTGCGCGAGGAAGTGGCGCGCGGCCGGGCCATCATTCCCGCCAACATCAACCACCCTGAAATCGAGCCCATGGCGATTGGCCGCAATTTCA
>NZ_JAVWWA010000136.1:0-2603 GCF_036666375.1 Comamonas sp.
GCCGGCAGCACGTAGTCGGCGTGGTCGGCGGTGTCGGTGAGGAAATGCTCGATGACCACGGTGAACAGGTCGTCGCGCGCAAAGCCCTGCGCCACCTTGGCCGACTCGGGGGCGACCGCGACGGGATTGCTGTTGTAGACCACGACGGCCTCGATGCGCGGCCCGAACGCGGCGTCGCCGGGCTCGAGCAGCGCATTGCCTATGGTGCTCATGTTGACGGTGCGCGGGCGGCGCGCGCCCAGCAGCTGCGGCATCTGCAGCGCGGCGCGGCGCGCGGGCAGCGCGGCCGACGACGACAGCAGCAGGCCGCCGGCGCGGTGGCGCCAGGCGCCCGTGAGCGCGGGCAGGCAGGCAATGGCGCGCACCGCGTTGCCGCCGCCGCGCGCGCGCTGCACGCCGTAGTTCAGGCGTATGGCGGCGCGCTCGGTCGTGCCGTAGGCGCGCGCCAGTTCGGTGATCTGCTCCACGGGCAGGCCGCAGACTTCGGCCGCGCGTTCGGGCGGCCATTCGAGCGCGCGCGCGCGCAGCGCGTCCCAGCCCAGCGTGTGGCGCGCGATGTAGTCGTGGTCCAGCCAGTCGTTGCGTATCAGCTCGTGCATCAGCGCCAGCGCCAGCGCGGCATCGGTGCCGGGACGCAGCTGCAGGTGCTCATGGCATTTGTCGGCGGTCTCGGTCTTGCGCGGGTCTATGCAGATGAGGCGCGCGCCGTCGCGCTTGGCGGCCTGGGCATAGCGCCAGAAATGCAGGTTGCTGCCAATGCTGTTGCTGCCCCAGATGATGATCAGCCGGCTTTCGGCAAAGAACTGCACGCGCATGCCCAGCTTGCCGCCGTAGGTGTGCATCAGCGCTTCGCCGCCGGCGCTCGAGCAGATGGTGCGGTCCAGCAGCGAGGCGCCGAGCTGGTGGAAGAAGCGCCGGTCCATGCTTTCGCCCTGCACCAGACCCATGGTGCCCGCATAGCTGTAGGGCAGGATGGCCTCGGGCGCGCGCTGCGCGATGGCGTGCAGGCGCTGCGCGATGTCGCCCAGCGCTTCGTCCCAGGACACGGGCGTGAACTGGCCGCTGCCCTTGGATCCCGAGCGCTTGAGCGGCGTCAGCACGCGCTCGGCGTGGTAGGTGCGTTCGGGGTATTTGCTGACCTTGGCGCAGAGCACGCCATCGGTCTGCGGGTGCTCGGGATTGCCCTGGACCCGCGTGGCCACGCCGTCGACCACCGTGGTCAGCAGCGCGCAGGTGTCGGGGCAGTCATGCGGGCAGGCGCCGCGCACGATGGAAGTCGCGCCGGGCGCAGGGGACGGGCTGTCGAAAGAGGACATGGCGTTCGTGGGGCAGGAGTTGTCACGCCATTGTCTCGCATGCGCTGGCGAAAAGGACGGCTTTGCCCCCGTGCGTGCCGCCTTGGCGCCACAATGTGTGACAGGAGGTTTTTGTCCATGTCGCTGATTGAAGAAATTGTTGCGCAGGCCGATGAGCTGGCTGCCCTGCGCCGGGATATCCATGCCCACCCCGAGCTGTGCTTCGAGGAAGTGCGCACCGCCGATGTGATTGCCGCCAAGCTGACCGAATGGGGCATTGCCGTGCACCGCGGCCTGGGCAAGACCGGCGTCGTGGGCATTGTCCATGGACGCGACGCCGGCGCCTGCGGCCGCGCGCTGGGCCTGCGCGCCGACATGGACGCGCTGCCCATGCAGGAAGGCAATACCTTTGCGCATGCGAGCCGCCATGCGGGCCGGATGCACGGCTGCGGCCACGACGGCCATGTCGCCATGCTGCTGGCCGCGGCCCAGCATCTGTCGCGCCACCGCGATTTCGACGGCACGATCTATCTGATCTTCCAGCCCGCGGAGGAAGGCGGCGGCGGCGCGCGCGAGATGATTCGCGACGGCCTGTTCACGCGTTTTCCCATGCAGGCGGTGTTTGGCATGCACAACTGGCCCGGCATGGCCGAAGGCCAGATGGCCGTGAGCCCGGGGCCGGTCATGGCGTCAAGCAACGAGTTCAAGATCACGGTGCGCGGCAAGGGCGGCCATGCGGCCATGCCGCATCTGGTGCTCGATCCCGTGCCGGTGGCGGCGCAGATCATCATGGGCCTGCAGACCATCGTCAGCCGCAACCTCAAGCCCGTCGATGCGGGCGTGATTTCCGTGACCATGGTGCATGGCGGCGAGGCCACCAACGTGGTGCCCGACACCGTGGAACTCCAAGGCACGGTGCGCACCTTCTCGGTGGCGGTGCTCGACATGATCGAGCAGCGCATGCAGCAGGTGATTGACGGCATCTGCGCCAGCCATGGCGTGAAGCATGCGTTTGTCTTCGAGCGCAACTACCCGCCGACCATCAACGCCGCGCCCGAAGCCGCGCTGGCGCGCGCGGTGATGCAGCGCCTGGTGGGCGCGGCCAAGGTGCTGGACCAGGAGCCCACGATGGGCGCCGAAGACTTCGCCTACATGCTGGAAGAAAAGCCCGGCGCCTATTGCTTCATTGCCAATGGCGAGGGCGACCACCGCGCGATCGGCCATGGCGGCGGGCCCTGCATGCTGCACAACCCCAGCTACGACTTCAACGACCGGCTGATTCCGCTGGGCGCGACGTTCTGGGTGGAG
>NZ_JAVWWA010000136.1:2703-10969 GCF_036666375.1 Comamonas sp.
AGCAGTTCGTCGAACTGCGCGTTGAGCTTGGCTTCTATGCTGTCCTTGAACATGGCGGCCAGAAAGCCCAGCTCGGCCTCGAGTTCGAACGCGCTGGCGGTCACCACGAGCCGGCCGTCGACGCCATTGCCGCTGAAGCGCAGCAGGTCCTGCGCGTCGCCGGATTCGTATTCGCATTGCACGCCGAATTTCTCGGCGGCCTTTTCGCCCCAGCGCTGGGCGTGGTGGCGGGCCGCGGGCAGGCCCAGCGAGTGGGTGCGGGAAAGCTGGATGTCTGGCAAGGGTTAGTCCGGGTGAAGTGGTGTGGAAGGGGGCGGGCGGCGATGACTACACTGGGCCGATCGCATCCCCTGATTTTAAGGAGCAACCTGCATGTCCGATCTGAACGCCGCTTTCGAAGCCGCCGTGGCCCAATCCAAGACGCTCAGCGAGCGGCCCGACAACGCCACGCTGCTCAAGATCTATGCCTTGTACAAGCAGGCCACGCAGGGCGACAACGAAGAGAAGAAACCCAGCTTCAGCGACATGGTGGGCCGCGCCAAGTGGGATGCCTGGGAAAAGCTCAAGGGCACCGAGGGCGACGCGGCGCGCCAGCAATACATAGCTCTCATCGAGTCGCTGAGCTGAGCGTTGCGGCCGCAGCGCCGTCGCAGGCCGCGGGGCGCTCGGGCATCAGCGCGCACAGCGTGCGCCGGCGCTCGGCCTCGGGCTGCCGGGCCAGTCGCTCGACCGCGGCGTGGAAGGCCGGCCAGGGCGCAGCTTGGCCCGCCTGCTGAGCGAACAGCGCCGTGAACGCCGGCACCCAGAGGTCATAGGCCGCGAGCGCGCCGAACGCCGCGTTGTTGGCCTCGGCGACCCAGCGGTCCAGGCGCTGCAGCGATTGTTCTGCCATCTGCGGCCGCGCGGCGAGTTCGGGCGATGCCAGCCATTGCGCGCGCAGCGCCTGATAGCGCGCCCTGAACTCCTGCAGTATCCGGGCCTTGGCCGGCGCCAGCGCGTCGGCGGGCGGCGCGGCGTAAAGCGTTTCAAGCGCTTCGCGTGTCTGCTGCGTGAGCGCGCGGAATTGCGCGCGCCGCTGCTGTGCGGCCTGCCATGCGGGCGAGGCCGCGTCGGCGCTTGTCGACTGCCGCAGCCAGGCCTGCGTGCCCAGCCGCTCCACGGCCGTCGCATACGATTCGTTGAAGTTCATGTCGCCGGCCAGATAGACGCGCTGGTGCGACAGCTCATGGAACAGCAGGCCCACGAGTTCGCCTTCGGGCCAGCGCACGAAGGTGTCGAGCAGCGGATCGCCGCCCAGCCAATTGAACCAGCCCAGCGTCGAATACGCGGGCACGGGGTAGACATGGACTTCCAGGCCTTGCTGGGCGAGCGGGCGCGCCTGGGCCTGGGCATCGGCGAGCGCGAAGTAGCCGCGGTAGCCCACGCAGCCCGCGACCGGAAAGCACCATTGGTGCAACTGCAGCGAGTCGGGCGGCGCGGCCGTGACATTCCACACCGCGGCCGGGCGATCGAGCACCGCATAGCGGCGGTAGCTCGCGTTGTCGGGCAGGGCCAGCGCCTGGCTCGCGAAGTCGCGCGCGCGCTGCGCCAGCTGCAGCTGGGCGCGCAGCGCGGGCGACAGCCCGGGGTCTTCGAGCCACTCGGCGACCGGCCGCGCCGCGTGCAGCATCTGCAGCTGGCCGCGCGCGCCCTGCCAGTAGTAGCCCACATCGGGCAGCGCGCAGCCGCCGACCAGGGCTGCCAGCAGGCCTGCTGCCAGGCACTTGCAGGCCTGCTGCCCCCGCTGGCGCCAGGGGCTGACTACACTCATGGCTTCATTCACGCTGTTTTCCCCCGATCCGATGGACTTCTTTACGCTGGCAATCATTGTCACCATAGCCGTTTATGTGCTCAAGCGGCAGGACCAGCGGCGGCGCACGCGCCTGCTCGCCGAACATCTGGGCCGCCTGCAGATCGAGAAACTCATGGGCAGCCTGATCGAAGGTTACCTGCGCGCGTTGGGCGAGACCGATCTGCAGCGCCGCACGCAGATCTGGGTGCTGCTCGAAGGCACGGAAAAAAGCCTGGCCGAGCAGTTCCAGCGCTTTGCCGAGCAGTTCTCCGCGGTCGATGAAAAGGAGGTGCGCGTGAGCACCTTGCCGCTGGCGCTGCCCTACATCGAACGCGTCTACCCCCAGGGCAGTTTCGACATGCGCGAGATGGTCAAGATCCATGCGCGCGGCATTGCCGCCGCCCAGGTGTTCGCGGCCCAGGACGATGACGAGCGCCGCCGGCGCGCTTTCACGCTCACGGCCGAGATCTTCCTGATGCAGCACAGCTGCCATTGGTTCTGCAAGTCGTTGACGGTCGCCTCGATGCGCCTGCTCGCACGCCACCAGACCAGCTACGAACAGGTCCAGACTTCGGTCTCGGCGGCCACGCGCGACGCGTATCTGCGGCTGATTGGCAAGCGCTAAAAAAGCCGTCGGTCTGCCGGACAAGGGCTATCATCGGATCAGGAGCAATGCTATTGCCGTCTTTTGTATGAAAGCGAAAAATAGTCAGTGCCATGAAACATCTGATTCACACGCTCGAGGGCCGGTTGGCCCCTTTGCCGGTGGCCGTTGCCGTGGAGCTGCCTTCGGGTGAGCGGGTCGGCAAGACCCCCACCGACGTGGTGCTGCGGTTTCGCTCGCTCGCTCCGCTCGCGGCCCTGGCCGCAGGCCATATAGGCACGCTGGGCGCGGCCGTGGTTGAAGGCCAGGTCGAGCTCGAAGGGCGGGTGCGCGACATCATGCGCGCGGCCTCGGGCCTGCTGCAGTCCGATCCGGTGCGCGGCACGTCGAGCTGGTGGTCGCAGATCATGGCGCGCACGCGCTCGATGGCGCTGCATACGCTGGCGCGCGACGCCGAGCAGATCGAGTTCCACTACGACCTGTCCGACGACTTCTATGCGCTGTGGCTGGACCCGCGGCGCGTCTATTCCTGCGCCTACTACCGCCGGCCCGACATGACGCTGGCCCAGGCCCAGGAAGCCAAGCTCGACCATATCTGCCGCAAGCTGCAGCTGCGCGCCGGCGAACGCTTTCTCGACATAGGCGCGGGCTGGGGCGGGCTGCTGCTGTGGGCCGCCGAGCATTACGGCGTGCAGGCCCAGGGCATCACGCTGTCGCGCAACCAGCATGCCTATGTGAACCAGTTGATACAGGCGCGCGGCCTGCAGGACCGCGTGCGCATGGATCTGCGCGACTACCGCGAACTGCAGCCCGAGACCCCGTTCGACAAGATTGCCTCAGTGGGCATGTTCGAGCATGTGGGCCTGGCGCAGATGCCCGCCTATGCCGACACCGTGCAGCGCCTGCTGCGGCCCGGCGGCCTGGCGCTGCTCCATGGCATCACTTCGGGCGGCGTCGACAATGTCGAAGTCGGCGCGGGCATGGGCGAGTTCATCAGCCGCTACATCTTTCCCGGCGGCGAGCTGCTGCATGTGAGCAAGGTGTTGCATGCGCTGGCGCAGGGCGGGCTTGAAATGGTCGACACGGAAAATCTGCGGCCGCATTACGCACGCACGCTATGGGCCTGGTCCGACGCGCTCGAGGCGCAGCTGCCGCAGGCTCAGCGTATCCTTGAGCAGCAGACCGACGGCGAACGCGGCGCGCGCGCGCTGCGTGCCTACCGGCTGTACCTGGCCGGCTGTGCCATGGGCTTCGAGCGCGGCTGGATCGCGCTGCACCAGATGCTCGTGACCCGTCCCGACGGCCAGATGGGCAGCGGGGCGTTGATTGGCGCCCAGTCCGAATACCCGTTCAATCGCGAATACATGTACACCGAAGGAATTGCATGCCCTACAAGTTCAAATCCCGTGCCACCGCAGATCTGATCATGCTCGACGCCAGCGCGCGCAAGCTGCTGGCCATCGTCGGCAAGGACGCCGACGGCCCGGGCATCATCACCGCGATGCAGATTCCGGGCGCGCTGGCCGCGCTGGAGCAGGCCGTAGTTGAAGAGGAAGCGCGCCGCGCCGCCGCCGGCGAGACGCAGGACGATGCCGATGGCACGCAGGGCGATGAAGATGACGCCGCACCCGCGGGCGCCGCCGACGGCGTGAGCCTGCGCCAGCGCACGGCGCCGTTCATCGACATGCTCAAGCGCAGCGCGGCCGAGGGGCGCGATGTGACCTGGTGAACCTGGCCGCCCACGTTCACCCACTGCGTTTTGCCTTGGGACGACCAAGCAATTGTTCCAGCCAAAAAAAAACCGGCCCACAGGCCGGTTTTTTCATGCGCCACGCGCTATCAGTCTGCGTACGCGCCTGCGGCCTTGATGACCTTGCCCCAGGTTTCGATTTCGGATTGCACGAACTTCTTGTGGCCTTCGGGCGAAGTGCGCGCGTCGGAGGCGATCACCGCGCCCAGCTGCTCTTCCTTCTTGATGAACTCGGGTTCCTTCAACGCCAGGCGCATCGCTTCGTTGACCTTCTTGGTCACGGCCGCGGGCGTGCCCTTGGGCGCGTACAGGCCGTGCCAGACCGTGACCTGGAAGTTCTTCAGGCCGCTTTCGTCCAGCGTGGGCAGGTCCTTGAGGGCCGGCGTGGTCAGGCGCTTGGGCGTGGTCACGCCATAGGCCTTGACCTTCTTGGATTCGATCTGCGCCGTGGTGTTGGTGGTCTGGTCGCACAGCAGATCGACCTGATTGCCCATCAGGTCGGCAATCGCGGGCGCCGCACCCTTGTAAGGCACGGGCGTCATTTCGGTCTTGAGCGTCGACTGCAGCATCAGGCCGCACAGGTGCGATGCCGAACCCACGCCGGCGTTCGCCAGGTTGACCTTGCCCTGGTTCTTGCCTATCCAGGCAATCAGCTCCTTGTAGTTGTCGGCGGGCAGCGTGGGCTTGCCGATCAGCGTCATGGGCACATCGTTGATGATGCCCAGGTATTCGAAGTCGTTGAGCACGTTGAACGACAGCTTGCGGTACAGCGTGGGCACGGTGGCCATGCCGATGTGATTGAGCAGCAGCGTGTAGCCATCAGGGTTGGCGCGAGCCACCTTGGCGATGCCGATCGCGCTGCCGGCGCCGGCCGAATTGTCGATCACGATCGTCGCATTGTTCAGGTGTTTGCGCATCGAATCGGCCAGATCGCGGGCGACGCGGTCGGTCGGACCTCCGGCAGTGAAAGGCACCACGATGGTGATGGTCTTGCCTGCGGCGGGGAAGTCCTGGGCTTGTACTCCGGTGGCGGCAACGGCGGCCAAGGCGATGGACGCCAGCTTGAACAACTTCTGCATGAATAAGGCTCCTTATGGACGTTCATGATAAGAACGAATGCCGAAATCGCTCCCGCGGAAAAATAAGTGTTTTCCCTGAAAACCCGCAAGAAAATTGCCAGCAAATTGATCCAGATCGTCCTAGCGATAGCTGCGTGCGTCTTCGATGACCACGCCGTCGTTGGGCAACGCGCCCGGCGCCAGCGGCTGCACATCGCAGCGCAGCTTGGTCAGGTCGCGCACGCATTCCTCGATCTGGCGCAGCAGCGCGGGGTCGCTGTCCCGGGTCTCGACCAGCAGCTCCATCGAGTCGTTGGCCATTTCGCCGCGCACCACCAGGCGCGCGCGCTGCACCTGGGCGAAACGCTGCACGACCTGATGGACCTGGGCCGGGTGCACGAACATGCCGCGCACCTTGGTCGTCTGGTCGGCGCGCCCCATCCAGCCGCGGATGCGGATGTTGGTGCGGCCCGTGGGGCAGTGTCCCGGCAGCACCGCCGACAGGTCGCCGGTGCCGAAGCGCACCAGCGGATAGCCGGGGTTGAGCGTGGTCACCACCAGTTCGCCGACTTCGCCGTCGGGCACGGGGTCGTTGGTGCCGGGGCGCACGATTTCGACGATCACGTTCTCGTCGACGACCAGGCCTTCGCGCGCCGGCGTCTCGTAGGCGATCAGTCCCAGGTCGGCCGTGGCATAGCACTGGTAGCCGGCGACGCCGCGCTCGGCCAGCCAGTCGCGCAGCGACGGCGGAAAGGCTTCGCCCGAGACCAGGGCCTTGTGCAGGCTGGGCAGGGGCTGGCCCAGGCTTTGTGCTTTTTCTATCAGGATGCGCAGAAAGCTCGGCGTGCCTATGTAGCCCGCGGGGCGCAGCTCGGCAATCGCCTGCACCTGCTGCTCGGTCTGGCCCGTGCCCGCGGCAAACACCGTGCAGCCCACGGCCTGGGCGCCGGTTTCCATCATCGCGCCCGCGGGCACGAAGTGGTAGCTGAAACTGTTGTGCACCAGCTCGCCGGGGCGAAAGCCCGCGGCGTGGATGGCACGCGCCATGCGCCAGTAGTCGCTGCCGCAGCCTTCGGGCTCGTAGATGCCGCCGGGGCTGGAAAACACGCGCGGCATCTGCGCGCCGAAAGCCAGCGCGCTGAAACCGCCGAACGGATTGTCGGCGCGCTGCGCCTGCTGGCGTTGCAGCAGTTCGGACTTGCGTGTCACGGGCAGCCGGGCCAGGGCCTGGCGCGATGTCACGGCGGCGGCGTCTATGCCCGCAAGAATTTCGGCAAAAGCGGGCGACGCCTGCTGCGCATGCGCGATCTGGCGCGGCAGCGCGGCCATCAAGGCCTGTTCGCGGGCTTCGGGGGCGCGCGCTTCCAGCGCGTCGTAATGGTCGGTCATGAAGAATTCCTTGGCTACGGGAGGTCGCGAGATGCAGGCCCTTCGACAGGGCGAACGGGGGAAAACCGTTCGTCCTGAGCCTGTCGAAGGATGAACGTCCACGCTCTATGCAAAGACGCGTTGGGCAGATGTCTGCATGGCTCAGGCAAGCCAGCGCTTGCGCCGCTTGTAGCTCTTGACGTCCTTGAAGCTCTTGCGTTCGCCGCCGCCCATGCCGAGGTAGAACTCCTTGACGTCCTCGTTGTTGGCGAGATCGCTTGCCGGGCCGTCCATCACGATGCGGCCGCTTTCCATGATGTAGCCGTAGTCCGCGTAGCGCAGCGCCATGCTGGTGTTCTGTTCGGCCAGCAGGAAGGTGACCTGCTCGCGGTGGTTGAGGTCCTTGACGATGTTGAACACCTCTTCGACGATCTGCGGCGCCAGGCCCATGGACGGTTCGTCCAGCAGCACCATGCGCGGATTGCTCATCAGCGCGCGGCCGATGGCGCACATCTGCTGCTCGCCGCCCGAGGTGTAGGCGGCCTGCGAATGGCGCCGGGTCTTGAGGCGCGGAAAATAGTTGTAGACCTTCTCGAGGTTGGCCGAAATCTCGCCGGCATCGGTGCGTGTGTAGGCGCCGGTCAGCAGGTTTTCCTCGATGCTCAGGTGGGCGAAGCAATGCCGGCCTTCCATCACCTGGACCACGCCGCGGCGCACCAGGTCCGAAGGCGTGAGGTTGGCGATCTGCTCGCCTTCGAGCTCGATCGAGCCCTTGGTGACTTCGCCGCGTTCGCCCTTGAGCAGGTTGGAGATCGCGCGCAGTGTCGTGGTCTTGCCTGCGCCGTTGCCGCCGAGCAGCGCGACGATGCTCTGGCGTGGCACCTGCAGCGACACGCCCTTGAGCACCAGGATCACATGGTTGTAGATGACCTCGATGCCGTTGACCACAAGCAGCGGTTCGGCAGTGGCGACGGGCGTGGGGGCGGTGGTTTCAGACATGGGAACAGCCTCGCTGGGGAAATCGAAAAAGGGGCCCGGGCGCCGGCCAGGCGCGATGAAGGGCCTGGCCGGCGCGCAGCGCCATCAGTTGCAGCTGCGCGGGGTGACGTTCTTTTCCTTGGCGTACTTGTCCGCGTACTCCTTGACCAGCGGCTCGACCATGGACTTGTCGGCCTGGTACCAGTCGGAGACCACGGTCCACTTGGCTCCGTCCCATTGCGCGATGCGCGACCAGTCGGTGCCCAGGTGGTTGGTGCAGCTCGTCTGGATGGGGCGCAGGATCTTGCCGAAGCCCAGCGCGTTGAGCTTTTCCTGCGTCAGGTTCAGGTTCTCCAGGCCCCAGCGCACCTGCTCGGGCGACATGACCTTGCCCTTGCCGTACTTCTCCTGCGCGGTGCGGATCGCCTCGACCTGCAGCATGGAGATCACCATGCCGCGGGTATGGGCCATGGCGCCTACGCTGGTGGCGTTGGACGCCGTGCCCTGGCCCTTGTCGTAGACCGCGCTCTTGACTTCGTCATGCACCTTGTCGTGCTCGGCCGTGTTGTGGATGGTCACGGTGTTGTAGCCCTTGGCGCCGGCACCGATGTCCTTCACGTCGTGGTCCGAGCCGGCCCACCAGATCGCGTAGATCTTGTCGCGCGCGAAGTTGGTTG
>NZ_JAVWWA010000137.1:0-8884 GCF_036666375.1 Comamonas sp.
GCGCATTTGCTCATGCGAAAGAATGCGTTGGCCGCATAAGTGCGCGTCCATAGACTGGCTGGTTCAACGGCTTGGCCGTCCGCTACCCACCGTCTCACCCCCATGCATCTGTCTTCCCCGACCCGCCGCCGCCTTCTCGCTTCCACTGCCCTCGCCTGGGGCGTCAGTCTGGCGGGTCTGGCCCATGCGGCCGACCGCACCATCCATATCGTCGTGCCCTTCGGCGCGGGCGCCGTGCAGGATACCGTGCTGCGCGCGTTCAGCAACGAGCTGGGTCAGGCGCTGCAGGCGAGCATCGTCATCGAGAACAAGCCCGGCGCGGGCGGCACCCTTGGCACCCAGGGCGTGGCGCGCGCCAAGCCCGACGGCAACACGCTGGTGATGGCCGCCGCCAGCCACCATTTCACGGGCTACATGTATCCCAAGCTGGGCTTTCACCCGGTCAACGACTTCGAGCCCGTGGCCCTGGTCGCCTCGTCGGGCTATGTGATTGCCGCGCCCGCGGGCCAGGCGCGCACACTGGCGCAGTGGGTCGCGGCGGCCAAGGCCAGCCCCGCTCCCTGGAACTACGCATCGGCCGGCAACGGCAGCGCATCGCACCTTGGCATGGCCTCGTTCCTGGCCCAGGCTGGCGTCGAGCAGCAGCACATTCCCTACAAGTCGACCGGCGACGCGGTGCGCGAGCTGCTTGCCGGCCGCGTGCAGGGCGTGACGGCCGCGACCACGGGCCTGATCGCCTTCAAGGACGACCCGCGCGTGCAACTGCTGGCCTACACGGGACCCAAGCGCTCGCCGTTCCTGCCCGACCTGCCCACCGTTGCCGAATCGGGCTTTGCGGGCTTCCAGTTCGACACCTGGTACGGGCTGCTGGCTCCGGCCGGCACGCCCGCGGCCGAAGTGCGCAGGATCAACGCCGCGGTCAACAAGGTGCTGGCCGACCCGGTGGTGCAGGAGCGCGTGCGCAAGCTCGGCGCCGAAGCCGCGACCGACACGCCCGCGGGCTTCAAGCAGCTGCTGGCCAGGGATTGGGTCAATGCGGGCAATGTGGTGCGCGTGTCCGGCGCCCGCGTCGAATGAGGCCGGCGGCGCGGCGCGCCGCCGGCATTGTCAGTCGAGCTTGATGTTGCGCGCCTTGACCACGCCTTGCCAGCGCGTGCTTTCCGCCTTGATGAAGGCGGTGAAGTCCTGGGCGCTGTTGCCCACGGGATCGAGGCCGGCGCGCATCAGGCGCTCGCGCACGCCGGCGTCGGCAACGGCTTCGCGCGTGGCCTTGCCCAGGCGCTCGACGATCTCCCTGGGCGTGTTCTTCGGCAGGAACACGCCGTTCCATTCGAGCACCTCGAACTCGGGCATGCCGCTCTCGCGCAGCGTGGGCACGTTGTCCAGGCCCTGGACCCGCTTGCGCGAACTCACCGCCAGCGCGCGCAGCTTGCCGCCGTTGAGGTACTGCAGCGTCGACGCGGCATTGCCGAAGTACATGTCGACCTGGCCGGCCATCACATCGGTCAGCGCGGGCGCGCCGCCCTTGTAGGGCACATGCAGCGTTTCCATCCTGGCCTGGTCGTTGAACATTTCCGCGGCCAGGTGGGAGCCGGTGCCGGCGCCGGCCGAGGCATAGGTCAGCTTGCCCGGCGACTGCTTCGCCGCGGCGACCAGCTCGGCCACGGACTTGTAAGGCTTGTTGTTGCCGACCACCAGGATCTGCGGCGCCGTCGCCACCAGCGATACCGGGATGAAATCCTTCATGGGATCGTAGGGCAGCTTGCGCAGCGCGCCGTTCACGCCGAAGGCCGAGGCATCGTACAGAACGGTATAGCCGTCGGGCAAGGCCTTGGCCACGCTGTCCGCACCGATGACGCCGCCCGCGCCGGGCTTGTTCTCGATGACCACCGGCTGGCCCAGGATCTCGCCCATGCGCTGGGCCACGATACGCGCCGTGTTGTCGGCGCCGCCGCCCGCGGAGTACGGCACGACCATGCGTATGGGGCGCTCGGGCCAGGCGGCCCAGCTGGCCAGCGGCAGCAATGCGGCGGCCAGGACGAGAACGCGGCGGCCGCGCAGCAAGGGGGATTGGTTGAACATGGTTGTCTCCTTCATAGGTATGGAAATCCGGGTCGGTCAGACGGGGCCGAAGCCGTAGAGCGCCGCCGGGTTGTCGACGAGTACGCGCTGGCGCACTTTTTCATCGCCACTCCAATGCGCGAGCAGGTCGAACAGCTCGGCGTCATCGGGCTTGCTTTCGGTCTCGGTGGTGTGCGGCCAGTCGCTGCCCCAGACCAGGCGCTCGGGCGCGGCCCGCACCCAGGCGCGCGCCACGGCATCGGTATCGGCATAACCCTGGCCGTGGGGCCGGCGCGTGTCGAGGTAGGCGCCGGACAGCTTGACCCAGGCCCGGCCCTGGTCAAGCAGGCTGCGGATCAGCGCAAACGCCGGATGCGCCGTGCCCTGAGGCAGCGGCAGGCGTCCCAGATGATCGAAGACCAGCGGCGTGGGCAGGCGCTGCAGCATCGGTCCATGGGCCAGCAGCTGGTCGGCGCTCCAATGCAGCTGCAGATGCCAGCCCCAGGCGTGCACGCGCTGCGCCAGCGGCTCCACCATCTCGAAGCCCACGGCCGCATGCACCGCGGTATGCAGGGAAAAGCGTATGCCGCGTATGCCGCCGTCGTGCAGCGCCTGCAGCTCGGCATCGGTGATGTCGGGACGCACCACGGCCACGCCGCGGGTGCAGTCTCTGCCCAGTTGGCGAATCGCATCCAGCGTCACGCTGTTGTCCGTGCCGAACGGCCGGGGCTGGACGACCACCGTGCGGCTGGTGCCGTTCAGGGCCTGTATGCGGCGGTAGTCAGCGACCGTCGCCTGGGGCAGCACCGCGGCGACATGCGCGAAGCGCGGGTCGAGGATGTGCATGTGCGCATCGCAGGCCCCCGCAGGCGCCGATGTCGCGGGCCGGCCGCGCGCGCCACTGTTGGGCAGCGGCGTGCCGCAGACGCTCATTTGCCCTCCTGCAGGCGCAGGCAGTCGATGCCATCGCATCGCACGAAATGGCCGGCGCGCGCCGGCAAATCAGCAGGAAAAAGGGGGGTTGAGGCAGCGGCAATGCAGTTCATGCCCCAGTGTAGGCATGGGCATCTGCATAAATAAACCGCTGCTTGCTACGATCATTTGATAGAAAAACTATCTTCCCGGCCGCGGAATTCTTGTCCGCAGCCCGGGCGGCGCGACCGGCAGCAGCCGACGACGCGCCTCGAGCAGGTTTACATGCGAATGGTCTTGTGCTCGCCCATGCCCTTGGGTTGCTCGCCCGTGACAGCGGCCTTGGCCATCTTGAACAGCTGCACCAGCTGGTTTTCCTTCACGTCCCAGTACTCAGCCGCGGTCACCGGAGCGACCAGCACCGTCAGGTTGGGGTCGTCGACGCCGCCGGGGAACCAGGCCTGGGCGGCCGTGGACCAGAGCTTTTCCTTGAGCACGCGGTCTTCGCTCAGATGCGCATTGCTGCTGATCGAGACATAGCTGTCTGCGCCCGGATCGGCAAAGCTGATCTGGATGTTGGCGTCGCGCGTGACGCAATGCGCGAGATCGGTCTTCTTGTCCAGCAGGAAGTAGAAGTTCACATGCTCGTCCATGCCTTCCTTGTTGGCCATGGTCATGGGGCAGGCCTGCAGAGTGCCGTCTTCGTGGCGGTGGGTGATCATCGCGAAGCGAATTCCCTTGACCAGTTTCCAAAGGGTTTCGCGTGGATGGGTGTTGTCGGCCATATGCATCTCCTGGTGAACGGGTGAAGCTCCCACTCTAGCCATCGCATCGCCGGCGGTATGTCGGAGAACGGCCCCTGCGCCTGTCCCGCCAACCTGCCCCAACGGCTGGCGGCAGACAACAAAAAAGCCCCTTGCGGGGCTTTTCATCTAACGCAGGCATGGCAATCACCTCAAGCTTCGGCCTCGGCATTGACTGCGGCGACAACGGCCGCCGGAGTCACCCCTTGGAGCTCGATCGCGCCCTGGGACACATAAAGCTCGAATTCGTCCTTGGCCAGAGTGACCGTCACGGGCTGGCCTTCCGATTCCCACGACACCACCAGGCTCGCCAGCGCGGTATCTACCTGGACCGTCTGGCCCAGGGGAATGTCTTCGAGGGCGCCGTCTCCGACACGGTGCTGAACAAGACCAACGATGCGCGCCTGGAAGTGCTCGGGCAAGGCAACGCCAGGTGCAGTGGTGGGAGTGGTCATGTAAATCTCCTGAAAGAGGTGAAGAGCGCCGGGTCCGAGCGCGCCATGCAGATGCAACGGCTGGCACGGACCCAGGAATGGATTCAGCGATCAATTTAACGCCTTTGCGCGACGCGGCTTGTCAGCCATACGCTTCTTCGAAGCCACCGACAGCGACTATGCTCAGGCCTGCCCCTGCACCATCCGCAAGGCCGCGCCTTGCTTGAAAGAAAGCTCATCCATGGCCGATAGCGTATTTTCCGCCAGCACCACCTTGCCCTACCGCGTCACGCTGACCGACCCCTCGGGTCACAGCTGGCACGCGGACGAACCCGCCGCGCTCGGCGGCGGCGATAGCGCGCCCAGCCCGATGCAGCTGCTGCTGTCGGCGCTGGGCGCCTGCACCACCGTCACGCTGCAGATGTATGCCCAGCGCAAGCAATGGCCGCTGCAGGCCGTGCATATCGTGCTGCAGCTCAACCCCGACGGCAAACCCGCGAGCGGCAATGAGCTCGCGCGCAGCATCACGCTCGAAGGCCCGCTCGACGCTGACCAACGCAGCCGCCTGCTGCAGATCGCCGAGGCCTGCCCCGTGCACAAGCTGCTCACGGGCGAAGTGCGCATTGCCACCGAACTGACCGACCCCACCTGAAGGAGAACGCCCATGTCCGCCCCATCTTCCGCTCCCGAGCTGCTGTCGACCCGCCTGGCCGATGTCGGCGGCATTCCCGTGCACCGCGCCGTGCCCCAGCGCGCGCTGCGCAAGGTCGGCGCCTGGTGCTTTCTCGACCATCTGGGCCCTTCGGTCCAGCATGGAGACCGCAGCATGCAGGTCGGCCCGCACCCGCACATAGGCCTGCAGACGTTCACCTGGATGATCGAAGGCGAAGTGCTGCACCGCGACAGCCTGGGCTCGGAGCAGGTCATTCGCCCGGGCCAGATCAATCTGATGACGGCCGGCCGCGGCATCGCCCACTCCGAGGAAAGCCTGGGCAGCCCGCGCATGCACGCGGCCCAGCTGTGGATCGCGCTGCCGGGCGACCAGCGCACCATGGCGCCGCGCTTTCAGCATTACCCCGACGTGCCGCGCTGCACGCAGGACGGCCTGGAGATCTGCGTGCTGGCCGGCGAAGCGCTGGGCCAGGTCTCGTCAGTGCAGGTGCACAGCCCGCTGGTCGCGCTCGACCTGAACCTGCGCGCGGATGCGCCCGGCCCGGTCACGACCGAGCTCGCGCTGCGCGCCGATTTCGAATATGCGGTGCTCGGTCTCACGGGCGAGGTCGTGGTCGATGGTCAGGCCGTTGCACCCGATGAACTGCTGTTCCTGCCTGCGGGCCGCGCTACGCTGGAACTGCGCTGCACGCCTGGCACGCGGCTGCTGCTGGTCGGCGGCGCGCCCATGAACGAGGAAGTGCTGGTCTGGTGGAATTTCGTCGGCCGCACGCAGGAAGAAATCGCCCAGGCGCTGGCCGACTGGCAGGCGGGCCCCGAGGGTTCGGAGCGCTTCGGCGCGCGCGTGGCTTCGCCGCTCGCGCCGCTGGTGGCGCCGGCGCTGGAAGGCCGGCTGCGCGGCGGCTGAGGCCGCACCGGGTCTATTTCACGAGGTTATGCACCAAACAGGTGCAATCCATGCGCGCAACGGCCGATAATGCACGCAGGCCGGCATGCGGGCAACAAGCCCCATGCCCGGCCTTCCACGCCAACGCCGCCTTGCTCCAAGGCGGCGTTTGCACGTCCTGCCTGCACTTTTACCTTCTGAAAGCAGATCCATGCGTCAAGAACACGACTTCATCGGCATCAAGACCATCCCTCCCGACGCCTACTGGGGTGTCCACACCGCGCGCGCGGTGGAGAACTTCCCCATCACCGGCCACAGCGTGGCCCACATGCCGGAACTCATTCGCGCCTTCGCATTCGTCAAGAAGGCCGCAGCCCACGCCAACCTGGCCCTGGGCGCCATTCAAGAACACCAAGCCCACGCCATTGCCCAAGCCTGCGACGACCTGATCGCCGGCAAGCTGCACGACCAATTCGTGGTCGATGTGATCCAGGGCGGCGCCGGCACCTCCACGAACATGAACGCCAATGAGGTGATCGCCAACCGTGCGCTCGAGCACCTGGGATTGCCCAAAGGCCGCTACGACGTGCTGCATCCCAACGACCACGTCAACGCCTCGCAAAGCACCAACGATGCCTACCCGACCGCGCTCAAGCTCGCGACCTGGTTCGGCATCCAGCACCTGCTCGCCGCCCTGGCTGCCCTGCGCGGCGCGTTCCAGGCCAAGGCCGACGAGTTCGCCCCCCTGCTCAAGATCGGCCGCACACAACTACAAGACGCCGTGCCGATGACGCTGGGCCAGGAATTCGGCGCCTTTGCCGCGATGATTGCCGACGACGAGAAGCGCCTGCGCGAATCCGCGTACCTGATGACAGAAATCAACCTTGGCGGCACCGCCATCGGCACCGGCATCAACGCACCCGTGGGCTATGTGGATGCGGTCATCCCCAAGCTCGCCGAACTGTCGGGCGTGCCCGTGACCCAGGCCGCGAACCTGATTGCGGCCACGGCCGACACCGGCGCCTTCGTCGACATTTCGGGCATCCTCAAGCGCATCGCCAGCAAGCTGTCGAAGATCAGCAACGACCTGCGCCTGCTGTCCTCTGGCCCGCAGGCCGGCATTGCCGACATCCAGCTGCCCGCACGCCAGGCCGGCTCGTCCATCATGCCGGGCAAGGTCAACCCCGTGATCCCCGAAGTGATGAACCAGGTCTGCTTCGAAGTCATAGGCAACGACGTCGCGATCACCATGGCTGCCGAAGCCGGCCAGCTGCAGCTCAATGCCTTCGAGCCGCTGATGGGCTGGGCGCTGCACAAGAGCCTCACGCACCTGGCGCGCGCCTGCCATACGCTGCAGGTGAACTGCGTCGAAGGCATCACCGCCAACGAAGCGCTGCTGGCCACGCGCATCGCCGAATCGGTGACGCTGGTGACGGCGCTGAACCCGCTGATCGGCTACGAAAAATCGGCGGCCATTGCCAAGGCCGCCATTGCCAGCGGCCGGCCGATCGCCGAAGTCGCCGAGAGCCTGGGCATCATGGAGCGCAGCGAAATGCAGCAGCTGCTGGTTGCCGACAAGCTGACACGGGCCGGCGCCCTGGTCCCGGCGTAATCCACAGCCATGAAAAAAGGGCGCCTCATTGGGCGCCCTTGGCTACATGGAAGTGCCGCCGCGGCGGCAGCGATCAGGCTTCGTCGGGTTGCTCCTGGGTGCGAATGGTTTCGCGCCCGTTCTTGTCCTTGAGACGGCCCAGGTCGGTTTCGACCGCGCGCATCAGTTTTTCCGTCGCCGCGGTGACGGCATCGGCCATTTTTTCAGCTTCGGCATTCACTGCGATCGGCTGACGCCCATTGACCCGGGTCTCCAGTACGCAGCGCTTGAGACCGCCCTGGGTCTTGCGCGCATCGGTGTCGGACAGAAAGACTTCCACCCTCGTGATGTACTCCTTGAAACGCGTCAAGCGCGTCTGGAGCTCACTCTGCACCCACTTCGACAGAGATTCGCCCCCTGCTACGAGGTTGTCCGTGTGCACCTGGATTTGCATGCCTGTCTCCTTTGGCCTGGTTGGTTCGGTACCCATCCTAGCCCCAAAACGGCCCGCCGTCATTGTCCTGACATCTGGTAGTGAATGAACACGTAACGAGACATCGGCTGCGCGCACAATGGTCGAGGTTGGACGGCGCGCATCGGAACGCCATAATCCAGCCATCCGCAGCGACCCGGCGCTTTTGCCTCGCACCAGCCTCCAAGCCATGTCCCAGCCAGCTTCGCGACGCCTCAAAATCGGACTGTCGGCCTGCTTCTCGCATGCCGACCAGGAACGCTCCCTGTTCACCGGCAAGACCCTGCAATACGTCGAGCAATCGATCGCCCACTGGATCATGTCCGCGGGTGCGATGGTGGTGATGGTGCCCTGCCCCACGGGCGAGACCGCGCGCGGCGACGTGACGCTGGCGCACTATGCCGACTGGCTCGATGGCGTGGTGATGCATGGCGGCGCCGATGTCTGGCCGGGCAGCTACGGCGAGGAGCCGCTGCGCCCCGAATGGCTGGGCGACCGCGTGCGCGACCTCTACGATTTGGCGCTGGTCGAGGCCTTTTCCCAGGCCGGCAAGCCGATCTTCGGCGTCTGCCGCGGCCTGCAGCTGATCAACGTGGCGTTCGGCGGCACGCTCTACCAGGACCTGCTGACCCAGGTGCCGGGCGCGCAGGTGCACCGCGACGCCAAGCAATACGACCGCCACGCCCACGACATCGCGCTGGTCTCGGGCTCGCGCCTGGCCCAGCTGTATCCGGGCCAGCAGCGCGCGCGCGTCAACAGCATCCACCACCAGGGCATCAAGCAGATCGCGCCCAACTTCGAGGTCGAGGCCTGGAGCATTCCCGACCACATTCCCGAAGCCATACGCCGCAATCCGCGGCATGCGGGCGGCTATATCGCGGCCACGCAGTGGCACCCTGAATTCCGCAGCGCCGACAACAGCACGCTCGACGATTCGGCGCTGCTCAGCGATTTCCTGCAGGCCTGCAGCCGCAGCCGCACCTTCCCGTTCCCGGGCCACAGCCCGTTCCAGATCCGCGACCGCGCCGCACGGCTGCTCAAGCGGGCGCTGCT
>NZ_JAVWWA010000137.1:8984-10749 GCF_036666375.1 Comamonas sp.
TCAATGGTGGTGGCCGTGGCCGCCATGCACATGGCGGTGGGTGATTTCCTCGGCCGTCGCGGGGCGCACTTCGTTGACCTTGCAGGTGAAGCGCAGCGCCATGCCGGCCAGCGGGTGGTTGCCGTCGAGCAGCACTTCAGGGCCCTTGATCTTCACCACGTGATAGATCTGCGGCTCGCCCTGGTCGTTGCTGCCGCGCAGCTGGCCACCGACCTTGACGCCCGGCGGGAATTCGGCCTTGGGAATGCTGCGTTTGAGGCTTTCGTCGCGCGCGCCGAACGCATCCTCGACGGCCAGGTCCACGGTCAGCGTGGCGCCCACGGCCTTGCCTTCAAGCGCTTCCTCGACCTTGGCGAACAGGTTGTCGTAGCCGCCATGCAGATAGGCCACGTCGCCGTCGTCGAGGCGCTTGCCCTGTGGATCAGTGATCGTGTAATGGATGGTGACCGCGGTATCTTTGCTGATGTTCATTGAAAAGTGTCCATTCAAAGGGCTGCGTCCAGCCCGGCGCTGGCATTGTCCCCGATTGCGCCGCGGCGTGGCGCAACCGCGCGGGGACAGCCCTTCTCACTCTGCGGCGCTGGCGGCGGATGGGGGTGACTCATCCTCGGTCTGCCCGGGATAGCGCGCGAAACGCCGCGGCGCGCTGCCGTGCACCGGATCCTGTTCGGGCCAGGGCCAGCCGCCGAACTGGGTGTTGCGGTAGTCCTGCAGCGCCTGCATGATTTCCTGCTGGGTGTTCATCACGAACGGCCCATATTGCGCGACCGGCTCGCCCAGCGGTTTTCCCTGCAGCAGCAGGCATTCGACCGGCGTGCTGCCGGTATTGACCAGCTGCCAGTCCTGGCCCGCGACGAGCTCCAGCGCCGCATGCTGGTCGGCCAGCGCATGGCCGATCTGCAGCTGCTCGCCCGCGAAGAAATACAGCATGCGGCGCGTGCCTTCGCCGCGTGCCGCGGGCAGCGTCCAGGACGCGCCGGGCTCGAGCAGCAGCGTCCAGATCGCGAGGTCGGACGCGTCCTGCGCAGCCCAGGACTCGGGCGGCGGCGCGAGCGCGGGATCGGCGCCTTCGAGCGCGCCCGCGACCACCGTCACCGTGGTGCGCTTGCCGCCCGCGTCGGTATGCACCAGGCGCGGAATGCGCTCGTCCCAGAACATGGTGAAGTGCGGCGCGACCATCTTCGAGGCCGCGGGCAGGTTGAGCCAGATCTGGAACAGCTCCAGCGGATTGGGGCTGTCGGTGTTCAGCAGCGGAAACATTTCCGAATGCACCACGCCCCGGCCCGCCGTGAGCCACTGCACGTCGCCGCGGCCGAAGCGCGCCGCGGCGCCCAGCGAATCCGAATGATCGATCAGGCCCTTGCGCACCAGCGTGACGGTTTCAAAGCCGCGGTGCGGGTGGCCGGGAAAGCCGGGCACGCTGTCGCCGTGGTACATGCTCCAGCCGTCCTTGCGGCTGAAGTCGCTGCCCATCTGCCGGCCTTCGAATTCGACCGATTGCACGCCCATGCGGCCGTCACCGGCGGGATAGCTGTCGTCATGGTGGGCGCAGAAAAGGAAAGGATCGAGCGTGGGCCACAGCGGGCCCAATGGCTGGGCCTGAAGGACGGGATGGGTCGCGGTGTTCATGGGGCTCCTTGAATGCCAGGCCCGCAGCACATATGCCACCGGCCAAACTATAGATACGCCAATTAGATGCGACCACCCGGGGCAAAGAGAAGGGCCACGGATGGGACGGTGTGTCGCGCTGGCCGCGCGCCGCTAG
>NZ_JAVWWA010000138.1:0-6091 GCF_036666375.1 Comamonas sp.
CAGATTCCCGGCCTGCTGATCTCGGTGGCCGCGGCCATGGTGGTCTCGCGCGTGGGCAAGGGCGAAGACATGGGCCGGCAGATCGTCGACCAGCTGTTCATGTCGCCGCGCGTGCTGGGCGTGACCGGCGGCGTGCTTGTGCTGCTGGGCCTGATTCCCGGCATGCCGCATCTCGTCTTTCTGGCCATGGGCAGCGCGCTGATCTATGGCGCCTGGGTGCTGTCGCGCCGCCAGCAGGCCGAGAAGGCCGCCAAGGCCGCTGCTCCCGCGGCGTCGCAGCAGGCCCCGACGGGCGATGCCGGCGAAGCCAGCTGGGATGACCTGCAGCCCGTGGACCTGCTGGGCCTGGAGCTGGGCTACCGTCTGATCGCGCTGGTCGACAAGAAGCGCCAGGGCGACCTGCTGACGCGCATCAAGGGCGTGCGCCGCAAGTTTGCACAAGAGGTCGGCTTTCTGCCGCCGGCCGTGCATGTGCGCGACAACCTCGAACTCAAGCCCAGCGCCTACCGCGTGACGCTGCGCGGCGTGAGCATCGCCGAAGGCGAAGCCTTCCCCGGCATGTTCCTGGCGATCAACCCGGGCGGCATCAGCACGCCGCTGATCGGCACGCCGACCACGGACCCGGCCTTTGGTCTGCCGGCCCACTGGATAGACGAACGCCAGAAGGAAGCGGCACAAATGGCGGGTTTTACCGTCGTTGATTCAGAAACCGTGATGGCCACGCATTTGTCACACTTGATGCAAGTGCATGCGGCCAAGCTCCTGAGCCGCACGGAGACCCAGCAGCTCGTGGAACACGTGGCGCGCCAGGCTCCAAAGCTGATTGAAGAAGTGGTTCCGAAAATGGTGTCGATCTCAACATTCCAGAAAGTGCTCCAGCTGCTGCTGGAAGACGCCGTGCATATCCGCGACATCCGCACCATCATCGAGACCCTGGCCGAGCATGCTCCTCTCACCCAGGATCCCGTGGAACTGGCCCGCCGCGTGCGCATTGCGCTGTCGCCGGCCATCGTCCAGCAGATCTACGGCCCGACGCGCGAACTCAACGTGATCGCGATCGAGCCAGGCCTGGAGCGTCTGCTGGTGCAGGCGCTGGGCAACCCTTCGGCACCGTCGCTCGATCCGGGCGTGGCCGAAATCCTCACACAACGGGCCGCCGACGTGGCCCAGAAACAAGAAGAGCTGGGAATGCCCGCATGCCTGCTGGTACCCGACTCGATCCGCAACGCCATTGCCCGTCTGTTGAAGCGCGTGGCTCCCCGTCTGCAGGTGCTCTCGCACAGCGAGATTCCCGAGACGCACACCATCCGCATTGGCCCCATTCTTAAAGGTGCATCCGCATGAACATCCGCCGCTTTACTGCCCCCACCTCGCGCGAGGCCCTGGCCAAGGCGCGCATGGCCTTCGGCGACGGCACGTTGATCCTGTCGAACCGTGCTACGCCCGAAGGCGTGGAAGTGACCGCCACCGCCGAAGACATGCTCGAGCAGCTCGATGGCGGCGTCGCGACCAGCTCGCCGCTGCAGGCCGCGATCGAGAAGCGCGCCGCCGACGAAACCCGCGCGCCGGGCAAGCCGCGCGCTGCCGCGCTGGCGCCCGCCGCTGCAGCCGCGACCGAAAGCCCGGCGACATCGCCGCTGCGCCAGACCGTCGAGGACGACGCCGCCCAGCTGGCGATGAGCACGCTGTCGTTCCAGGACTATGTGCGCGAGCGCATGCTGCGCCGCCGCCACGAGAGCCTGCACGGCGAAGCCGCTCCCGCTGCCGAACCCGCATTTGAAGATGAGCAGCTGCCGACGTTCGCCCAGCGCGCGCGCCAGCTCGACGAACTGCGCCGCGAGCCCGTGCCCACGCCCGAAGCCGTGGCCCGCCACAACCCGCTGCGCGCCGCCAAGGCCAACCAGCGCCCCGCGAGCCGCCAGGCCTCGGCCCGCGCCTCGACCAGCCAGCCCGCAGCGCGTGCACCAGCCGCCGCGCCGCAGGTGATGATGGACGAGCTGCAGTCGATGAAGGCGCTGATCGAAGACCGCTTCAACACGCTGGCCTGGCTGGGCCAGGCGCGCCAGAGCCCGCTGCACTCGAACCTGATGCTCAAGCTGATTCGCGCCGGCTACTCGCCCGCGCTGTCGCGCATGCTGCTCGAAAACCTGCCCGCCAACAGCTCGCCCTCGCAGGCCGTGCGCTGGCTGATGGACGTGCTCGAACGCAACCTGCGCACCAATGCCCAGGCAGCCCCCATTTACGACCAGGGCGGCGTGTTCGCGCTGGTCGGCGCCACCGGCGTCGGCAAGACCACGACCACGGCCAAGCTCGCCGCAATGGCCGCACGCATCCATGGTGCGCGCGAAGTCGGCCTGATCACGCTCGATACCTACCGCGTGGGCGCCCATGAACAGCTGCGCGCCTATGGCCGCATGCTGGGCATCGTCGCCCACCAGGCGCATGACCGCGCGGCCCTGCAGGATCTGCTGGGTCTGCTGGCGAACAAGAAGATGGTGCTGATCGACACCACCGGCGTCGCTCCCCGCGATCCGCGCAAGGACGACATCCTCGAAGTGCTGGACCTGCCCGGCGTGCAGCGCATGCTGGTGCTCAATGCGAGCAGCCAGGGCGACTCCAACGACGAAGTGCTCAACGCCTTCAAGGCCGAAGGCTGCCAGCAGGTGATCCTGTCCAAGGTCGACGAGGCTGTGAAGCTCGGCCCTTCGATTGACACGCTGATCCGCCACCAGATGCAGCTGTGCGGCGTGACCAACGGCCAGCGCGTTCCCGAAGACTGGGAAGCCGCAGATGCGAATCAGCTGGTCGCCGCCTCGATGCGCTCCACGACGCGCTCGGCGTTCGATCCCAAGGCCATAGAACTGGACTTCTTCTTCACCCAGTCCAGCCTGGCCGGCGAAATGATGGAGCCCGGCCATGCTTGACAACGGCAACCAGGGCTGCGGCCTGCAGGCCGGTGCTGCCTGGCATGAACTCCAGGTCTGCGCCATCGCCTATTCGGCGACGGCGCCGGCCGGAGGACTGCTGTGGCCGCTGAGCGCGCAATTGCAGCAGCTCGGCTACCCGGTGCTGGTGCTCGACGCCAGCCAGGCCGAGAGCGCGGCCACACCAGGCCTGCGCGACCTGCTGGCCGAGCCCGCATGGCAGGCCGCGGGCATGGGCCCGCGCCCTACCCAGGCCTCGGTTGCGACGCTGCCCGCAGCCCACGGCCTGCGCCAGCTCGGCAGCCTGGAGTCGCTGCTGACCTATGCGCGCCGCTATGCGGTGGTCATCGTGCACGCGCCCGTGGAACAGCTCACGCCGCTGCTGCAAGGCCATGCGACGCGCCCGCTGCTGCCGCTGGACATGCAGCCGCGCGGCATGGAACGCAGCTACCGCCAGATCAAGCACTTGGCCATGCATGCCGGCCTGTCCTGCATCGTGGCCGCCGCGACCGAAGCGCACGAACCTTTCGCCCGCCGCCATGCCGATACATTGATGGCCTCGCTCACCCAGTGCGCGCAGCGCCACCTGCGCATGCAGCCGCTGTGCACGCTCACCGACCCGGCTTCGACGCAGGACATGCGCCGCCTGGCATTGCTGATGCTCGCGCATGCGGTCACACTGACGCCCGGACTGGCCGCGAGCACGCCGGCCCGTTTTGCATCGACGCCTGCCTTTTCCCAACCTGCGTGGAGCCTATGAACGCCATGTATACCGCGAACGGCCAGCTCGAACGGAACGCACTGATCCGTCAGCATGTACCCCTGGTTCGGCGCATCGCGCACCACATGATCGCGAAGCTGCCGCCCAACGTGGCGCTCGACGACCTGATCCAGGTCGGCATGATAGGCCTGGCCGATGCGCTGACCCGCTTCGAAGTGGCGCAAGGCGTGCAGTTCGAGACCTTTGCCTCGCAACGCATACGCGGCGCGATGCTCGACGAACTGCGCGAAGGCGACTGGATGTCGCGCAGCTCGCGCAAGAGCCAGAAGGACATCGAGCAGGCGCTGCGCCGGCTTGAACAGAAGCTGGGCCGCAGCCCGCTGGAGTCGGAGATCGCGTCCGAACTGGGCATGCCGCTGGACGAATACCAGTCGCTGCTGGGCAAGGTGCGCGGCACGCAGCTGGTCTATCTCGAAGACATCGCTCCGGGCGACGACAGCGACGGCTTTCTCGACCGCCATGTGGCCGACGACGGCGCCGACCCCATGGCCCTGCTGCGCGACCAGCGGCTGCGCGGCGCGCTGGTCGAAGCCATCAAGGCCTTGCCCGAGCGCGAGCAGTACATCATGGGCATGTACTACGAACACGACATGAATCTCAAGGAAATCGCGGCGGTGCTGGGCGTGACCGAATCGCGCGTGTGCCAGCTGCACAGCCAGGCGATTGCGCGGCTGCGCACCAAGATGCGCGCGCATTAGGAATTCATCGCCCCATAAAAAAACGCAGCTCTCGAAGCTGCGTTTTTTTATGGGCGAATGGGAAACAAGTGAGAAGCGGACGTCAGCTTGCGCTGCGGTAGATGCGCGCCGGGCTGGTGCGCGGCGCACGGCCGGACAGCGCGTCATAGGTCGGGGAGCCGGACTGCGCAGGCAGCAAGGCCGAGACCTTGCGGCCGGTCATCGCGCTGGCGCGCGCAAGTTGTTCGCGCAAGGGGCCAAGCTGGCTGCCCACGGCATCGATGCGCTGCTGCAGGCCAGCATCCAGCGCCTGGCCGCTGCGCATATGCTGCTGGCTGAGCACGGCCAGCGACATGAAGGCGTCGCGCAGGTCTGCGCTGCGCGCCTCGATGGCGCCCGCGTCGGTGCCGACCAGCGCTGCGGACAGCGCCTGCAGGGCGGCTTCGGCCTGGACCAGTGAATCAGACAGTTGCATGGAAAAGACGGATCGGCCTCAGGCCGAGCGCGCCGCCATCGAGTGCGCCAGGATCTCGCCGGTATTGGCCAGCAGCTTGTCGGCAATGGCTTCGGCGTTGAAGCTGAACGTGCCATTGGCAATTTTGTCGCGCATCGCCTGGACGCGGTCGGCGTCGAACTCCGTCGTGGCACGTGCGGGATCGAGCGCCTTGGCGGAATTCGAAAAAGATACAGGCACGCCAGCGGACGAAGTCGCCACTTGAGTGCTTTTTGCCGCTTCTTCAGCAGCCGGGCCGGTCGTTTTGGTGGCTTGCTTTGCCGCCGCCTGCAAGGCAGCAGTGGGAAGCTCAGGTTTTTGTCCAATTTTCATTTATTTCTCCAAGGCCCCATTCGCCTGAGGCTCAGTAACACTGGTTTCGACACCGGCGAAAAAAACTTTAGTCATTTATTGGAGCCGGTGCTGGCTACTTCACTTCCACCACGCCTTGGGCATTGACGACGCCTGTCACCAGGCGGCCATTATCCATGCGCACGCGCACATTTGCACCTTCGGCCCCTGCCGCCATGGCGCGTCCAGTGGACTCGATGGCAAAACCACCGCCCGAAACCGAAACCTTGACCTGCGCGCCCATGGCAAAGAGCTGGGGCGGGCGCAGCATGTTCTGGCGCAGCGTCTGCCCCGCCTGCAGATGGCGTGCGGCCTCGAGACCCAGCCAGTCGGGCTGGTTCGCGGCCACGGGGGAGTCGAACTCCGCCCAATCGACTTCGGCGATGGACGCATCGCCGGCCGTCAGGGCATCGCCCTGACGCACATTGTTGTTGAGCACCCACGCCGGACCGAAGGCCTGGACAGTTACAGGAAGATACACATTCCAGGCGCGCGGGCCCTGGAGACAGCGCAGGCCGATACGGGTGCGTCCCCACAGGCGCGTGCCTGCAGGCAAATAGGGTTCGACCTTGGCGCAGGCCGCGAGCTGCAGGCGCGAGTCGAGCTTGCCGATCTGCACCTGCAGGCGCAGCGGCAAGCCGGCACTGGAATCGCTGTGCAGCGCGGCATCGGCCCAGCGCTGCGACATGGCCTCGAGCTCGGCATGGGTCTGGGCCTGTGCGCCACCACCGAGCCACAGGCCCAGGCCGGCCAGCACGGCGCCTGCCAGGCCACGCAGCTGCGTTGCGGCGGGAGCGGGTGCGGCCCGAGGCCAGAGACTGCGTTTCAAGTGGTACTCCTCAATTCATGGTGCGGCAATGCGGCA
>NZ_JAVWWA010000138.1:6191-10600 GCF_036666375.1 Comamonas sp.
TGCGGCAATGCGGCACTGCGCCCAGGGCGCGGCCGCCAGCATGGCCTGGTGCCGACTTTAGTGCGTTTGCCGCGATCGCAAAGCACGAAACTGCGCAGCAATCCACGCGTTCTTCACGCTTTAGAAAAACGGGGCAATTTCCATAATCAAGGCCTGTCGCGGTGCGTCCTGCATTGCGCCTTCATGACTCCGCTGCGGCGGGGCCACCTTTTTCCGAAGCCACAAGCGCGAGGCCCACATGCTCGACAAAATGACCAGCCGCCTGGATTTCCATAGCACCGCTCTCGTGCTGCGCGCAGAACGCCAGCGCCTGATCGCCAGCAACATTGCCAATGCGGACACCCCGGGCTTTGTGGCGCGCGATCTCAATTTCTCCCAGGCGCTGCGCGCCGCGACCGAAGGCACGAGCCAGCTCGCGGGCAGCAGCGTCAGCCACCAGGGCCATATGCCGCTGCCCGCAGCGCAGACCAGCCACAGCACCGTAGCCCTGGGCTACTCGGTGCAATCCCAGCCCAGCCTCGACAACAACACTGTCGACCTGGACCGCGAGCGCGCGAACTTCGTCGACAACTCCGTGCGCTACGAAGCCACGCTGCGCTTCATCAACGGCCAGGCCAAGGGCATGCTCAGCGCCATCCAAGGCCAGTAAGCACGCGCACCGAACCCTTAAAAGGTAGCACCTATGTCCATGTTCTCCATCTTCAGCGTCTCCGGCAGCGCCGTGAGCGCCCAGTCGCAGCGCCTCAACGTGGTCGCCAGCAATCTGGCCAACGTCGATGCCGTGGCCGGACCCGACGGCCAGGCCTACAAGGCGCGCCAGGTGGTCTTCCAGACCACGCCGCTGGGCGCGGAAGCGGCCTCGGGCGTGCGCGTCAGCGCGATCAACGAGAACCAGTCTCCGGGCCGCAAGGTGCTCGACCCCAACCACCCGCTGGCCGACGAGCAGGGCTATGTGACCCACTCCAACGTGAATGCCGTCGACGAAATGGTCAACATGATCTCGGCTTCGCGCTCCTATCAGAACAACGTCGAAGTCATGAACACCGCCAAGTCGCTGCTGCTCAAGACTTTGCAAATGGGGCAATAAGCCATGATTACCAATCCCGTCATACCGACCACCGGCACCAGCACCAGCGGCACTTCGGCCACCTCGGGTTCATCGACCGATCCCGCGGCAGCGCAGGACCGCTTCCTGAAACTGCTGGTCGCGCAGTTGAACAACCAGGATCCGATGAATCCCATGGACAACGCCGAGATGACGTCGCAGATGGCGCAGATCAACACGGTGGTGGGCATCAACGCGCTCAACAGCACGATGGAAACGATGTCGTCGCAGTTCACCGCGATGCAGGTGCTGCAGGGCACATCGATGATAGGCCGCACCGTGCTCTCCGAAGGCAATGCGCTGGGCACGCCGGTCGAGAAGATCAGCACCGCGGCGTTCGATCTGAACGGCTCGGCCGCCAGCGTGGACGTCAAGATCACCACGGCTTCGGGCACGGTCGTCGACACCGTGAGCATGGGCACGCTCGAAGCAGGCCGGCATTACTTCGCCTGGGACAGCAGCAAATACACGGGCGATGTCAGCGGCCTGCGCTTCGAAGTCGTCGCGGCGAACGGCGCGGCCAAGGTCGCAAGCACGACGCTGTCGCCCAACATGGTGGTCGCCACCAGCACCACCGACGGCGCACTGACGCTGGAACTCGAAAACGGCGAGAGCCTGGCCTACAACAAGGTCAAGGCCGTCTTCTAAGACCCGCGACCACGCACACGATCACCGCAGGAGAACACCATGGGATTCCAACACGGCCTTTCGGGCCTCAACGCCGCCAGCAAGAACCTGGACGTCATCGGCCACAACGTCGCCAACTCCAGCACCACAGGCTTCAAGTCCTCGCGTGCCGATTTCGCCGAAATGGTGGCCAGCGCCATCGGCTCGTCGAGCGGCTCGACCGCAGGCATTGGCGTGAATGTCGCCGCGGTCTCGCAGCAGTTCACCCAGGGCGCGATCAACAGCACGGGCAACAGCCTCGATCTGGCGATCAACGGCGACGGCTTCTTCCACGTGAAGCTGACCGACGGCACCCAGGCCTATACGCGCTCGGGCAATTTCCAGCTCGACAAGGCCGGCAACATGATCACCACCGACGGCGCCAGCGTCATGGGCTATCCGATCGACCCCGCGACCGGCCTGACCAGCGGCACGACGCTGGAAGCCCTCAAGTTCCCCACCGGCCAGCCGATTCCCGCCAAGGAAACGACGGAGATCACGGCCGCGCTGAACCTGAGCGCGCGCGCCGAGAACGCCGCCGGCGACCCCGCCGCAGTGCCGCCCGTGCCGGCAACGCCGCGCGCCACCTACGGCACGTCGATCGAAGTCTATGACAGCCAGGGCATTGCCACGCCGGTCGCGCTGTACTTCGAGAAGTCCGCGGGCAACACCTGGAACGTGTTCAACTCGCTGGATACGGCCGCAACCAGCATCGGCCAGCTGGTCTTCGACGGCAGCGGCAATCTGGTGTCGGGCAGCCCGATCGCGATGACCGTCGCCGCGGCCGATCTGCCCAACCCCAACAACGGCGGTGCGAACCCGGTGCAGGATCTGAGCATCTCGCTGAATCTGAGCGGCGTGACGCAGTCGAGCAGCGAGTTCTCGGTCTCCAAGCTGACCCACAACGGCTATGCCGCGGGCGAGCTCAACGGCATCAAGATCAGCACCGACGGCACCATCATGGCCAGCTACTCCAACGGAGTGACGCGCGCCGAAAGCCAACTGGCGCTGGCCAAGTTCAGCAACAGCCAGGGCCTGTCGGCGATCGGCGGCAACAACTGGGTGGCCACGGCCGACTCGGGCGCGCCGCTGTACGGCACGGCCAAGAGCGGCAGCTTCGGCGCCATGATCTCGGGCGCGCTCGAGAGCTCCAACGTCGACCTGACGGCCGAACTGGTGAACATGATGGGCGCCCAGCGCGCCTACCAGGCCAACGCCCAGACCATCAAGACGCAAGACCAGGTCTTCTCGACCCTGGTGAACCTGCGTTGATTTGACCCGCTAAAGGAGTTCCGCCATGGACCGCATCATCTACACCGCCATGACCGGCGCCAACGCCGCGGCCCACCGGCAGGCGGTGTTGTCCAACAACCTGGCGAACTCCGGCACCAACGGCTTTCGCGCCGAGATGTCGACGTTCCGTTCCGTGCCGCTGCAGGGCAGCGGCTCGTCAACGCGCGTGTTCGCGCTCGAAGCCACGTCGGGCCATCTGGAAACAGCCGGCCCGGCCCAGCGCACCGGCCGCGCGCTCGACGCGATGGCCATGGGCAATGCCTGGTTCGGCGTGCAAGGCCTCGACGGCCTCGAAGCCTATACGCGCAGCGGCGTGTTCGAAGTCTCGGAGCAAGGCGCATTGCTGACCAGCACGGGACTGCCCGTGCTCTCGGACGGCGGCGCGCCGATCGAAGTTCCGCAGGGCGCGGAAATCTCGCTTGCCTCCGACGGCACCGTGACGGCCAAGCTCGCCGACCAGCCGCCGCTGATCGCGGGCCGCGTCAAGCTCGCCACACCCGACGCCGAAAACCCGCTGAAGCGCAGCGATGACGGACTGTTTCGCGCCGCCAACGGCGACCCGCTGCCCAACGATGCCAACGCGCGCCTGCTGTCGGGTGCGATCGAAGGCTCGAACGTCAATTCCGTCGAAAGCATGGTCGGCATGATCGCCGCCTCGCGCCAGTTCGAAACGCAGATGCGCCTGATGCAGACCGCGGAAACCAATGACAAGACCGCTGCCCAGCTGCTGAGCATGAACGGATAACCAGGATTTAGCCATGATCAACTCGCTTTTCATCTCCAAGACCGGCATGGAAGCCCAGCAGACCCAGCTGGACGTGATTTCCCATAACCTGGCCAACGTCTCGACCACGGGCTACAAGCGCGCCAATGCGGTTTTCGAAGACCTGATCTATCAGAACCTGCGCCAGGTCGGTGCCCAGACCACCGAGGAAAACCAGCTGCCCACGGGCCTGCATCTGGGCCTGGGCGTGCGCGCCGCGGCCACCAGCCGCAACTTCCTGCAGGGCACGCTGCAGCAATCGAACAATTCGCTGGACGTGGCGATCAACGGCAACGGCTTCTTCGAAGTCACCCAGCCCGACGGCACCACGGCCTATACGCGTGACGGCTCGTTCCAGGTCAATGCCCAGGGCCAGCTGGTCACCGCCAGCGGCCTGCCGGTGGGCGGCGGCATCACCATTCCCGCGGGTGCGACCAGCGTCAGCATCAGCGCCCAAGGCGTGGTCAGCGCCCTGATGCCCGGCAATGCCGCGCCCCAGGCCGTGGGCAACCTGGCGATGGCGTCCTTCATCAACCCGGCCGGCCTCGAGCCGCGCGGCCAGAACCTGTACATCGAGACCGC
>NZ_JAVWWA010000139.1:0-6749 GCF_036666375.1 Comamonas sp.
GCCGTGGGGCTGTGGTTCAGCCTGGTGCGCTCGCGCTGAGCTTGCGGGGCGCGGCGCAAAAATTGCCGGCGCAAGCGCATGAAGTCCGGCGCGCCGTCGGTATATTCAGCGCATGGACCTTGGCGCGCTCGAATACTTCCACATCGTTGCCCAGAGCGGCAGCATCTCGCGGGCGGCAGCGGCGCTGGGCATGGAGCCGTCGACGCTGACCCGCCATATCGGCCGCCTCGAGGACGAGGCCGGCGTCAAGCTGTTTCACCGCAGCGGCCGCGGCATGGTGCCCACGGAGGCCGGCGCGCTGCTGCTGATGGAGGCGCGCAAGGTGGTCGATGCGCTGCAGCACACGCGCCGCGTCGCGGCGGACCTGGCTGCCGAGGGCCCGGCGCAGATCGTCGTCGCGGCCATGCCGACCATTGCCCAGGTGACCTTCGGCGCGCTGGGCCATGCGCTCAAGGCGCGCTTTCCGCGCGCGCGCCTGCGATTTGTCGAAGGCATGGGTCACCAGCTGGTCGACTGGCTGCAGGAAGGCAAGATCGACGTTGCGCTGCTCTATGTGCCCACCCAGTCGCGCATCGTCGACCACGATCTGCTGCTGCAGGAGCCGCTGTGCTGCGTGCTGCCGCCGGGCTGGCGGCGGCCGGCCGACCCGCTGCCTATTGACCAACTGCTGGACCTTCCGCTGGTGTTGCCGACCACGCAGCACGGCCTGCGCGGCCTGGCCGAAACCTGGGCCCAGCGCCGTGGCCAGCGGTTGCAGGTGGCGATGGAGTGCGACGGCTCGACGTTCATGACGCGCCGCCTCGTGGCCGCGGGCCACGGCTGCACGCTGCTGCCGCTTGCGGCCGTGCAGGATGAAGTCGAGCGCGGCCAGCTGCAGGCCGTGCGCCTTGCCGGCGACGAGGCATTGCGCACCGTGGCCATCGCCACGGCGACGAACCGGCCGGCCGCGAGCGGTCTGTGGGATACCACCCAGGTCCTGCGCCAGGTGGTCGCCAGCCTGGTCAAGAAGGGGCAGTGGCCGGGCGTCACTCAGCCCTGCGCCTGAAGATCGCGCACCAGCGAAGCGTCAAGCTCGCCCAGCCGGTTGATGCCCAGCAAGGCCATGTTGCGCTGCACTTCTGTGCGCAGTATGCCGATCGCATGCCGCACACCCTCGGGCCCCGCAGCGGTTGCCGCATAGTTGAACGAGCGGCCGTTGAACACGCAGCGCGCGCCCAGCGCCAGCGCCTTGAGCACATCGCTGCCGCGCCGTATGCCGCTGTCCATCATCACCGTGAGACCGGGCGCGGCCTGCACGATTTCCGGCAGCACGCGCAGCGGTGAAATCGCGCCGTCCATCTGGCGGCCGCCATGGTTGGAGACAATGATGCCGTCGACGCCCAGGTTCTGGGCCTTCACCGCGTCCTGCCAGCGCAGAATGCCTTTGACCACCAGCGGCCCTTTCCACAGCTCGCGCATCACGCCCAGGTGGGACCAGTCGAGGTGATCGCGCGCCTGGAAGTCGCGCTCGGCGCGCGCCGCCAGAATCGGCGCACCGCGCTCGGCGCGCCAGTTCTCGAAATGCGGCATGCCGTGGCGCGCCAGCGTCTTGAGAAACGTGCCGGCGAGCCAGCGTGGATGGCTGATGCCATCCCAGGCCAGGCGCAGACTGGGACGCAGCGGCGTGCTGAAGCCATTCTTGGCGTAGCGTTCGGGGTTGACCTGCACCGGCAGATCGACCGTCACCACCAGGGTCTCGAAGCCGGCCTTGGCGATGCGGCTGATCAGCGCCTCGACGCGCGCCGGCTCGCCCGGCATATAGGCCTGGAACCAGGTGCCGGGCGCGGCGGCGGCCACGGTTTCCATGGGAATCAGCGAAGCGCCGCTCATCACCGCGGGAATGCCCATCTCCTGCGCGGCCTGGGCCAGCACCAGATCGCCGCGATAGCACCACATGGCCGAGAGGCCGACCGGAGAGATGCCGAACGGCGACTGGTAGCTGCGGCCGAACAGCTCGATCTGCTGCGAGCGCCGGGCCACGCCTTCGAGCATGCGCGGCACGAACGCATAGCGCTCGAACGCCGCGCGATTGGCGCGCAGCGACGATTCGTCGTCCGCGCCGTTGTGGATGTAGCTGAACAGCTGGCGCGGCAGCTTGCGGCGCGCCAGCGCCTCGAAATCGGCCAAGGCGTGAATGTTCTTGAGTGCGCTCATAAAAGTGGCATCAGTCCAGTTTGACGTTGGCCTTGCGCGCCACTTCAGCCCATTTGCTGACTTCGCGCCGCTGCAGCGCGCGCAGCTCCTGCGGGCCCGCACCCGAAACATCCATGCCCAGCGCCGTGAGCTTTTCCTGCACGTCGGGCTTTTTCAGCGCGGCGGCCATGTTCTGGTAGAGCTTGTCGATGACCGGCCTGGGCGTGCCCGCCGGGGCAAACACCGCCTGCCAGGAAAGGACTTCGAAGCCGGCCAAGCCTTGCTGCGCCAGCGGCTTGACGTCGGGCAGCGAAGCCGATGCCTCCAGCGATGTCACGCCCAGCGCGCGCAGCCGGCCCGCGTTGACGAAAGGAACGCCTGCCGTGATGTTGTCGAACAGCAGGTCGATCTCGCCCGACATCAGCGCCTGCAGCGCGGGGCCCGAACCCTTGTACGGCACATGCGTCAGGTTGGCACCGGTTTCCAGCGCGAACAAGGCGCCGGTCAGGTGCTGCGACGAGCCCACGCCGGAAGAGCCGAAGTTGATGCTGCTGCCGGGCTTCTTGCCCGCAGTGATCACATCGTCGACCGTCTTCAACGGCCCGTTCGCGCGCACCAGCATGACGTTGGGCAGCGTGCCGCTCAGAATGACGGGCTCGAACGAGGCGATGGGATCGTAGCCGATGGACGGGTAGATGCTGACGTTGATCGCGTGCGAGCTGATGGTGCCGCCGACCAGCGTGTAGCCGTCGGGTTTGGCGCGCGCGGCCTTGGCCGAGCCCAGGCTGCCGCCGGTGCCGCCTATGTTTTCGACCACCACGGGTACTTTCAGCGACTGCGTCAGCGCCTGGCTGTACATGCGGCCCAGGATATCGGTGGCACCGCCCGGAGCGAACGGCACGATGTAGGTGATCGCACGCTCAGGCCAGGTGTCGGCGGCCAGGGCTTTTGCGAACGGCCAGGCTGCGGCTGCGGCTGCGGCTGCGGCCTGCAGCATGAGGGCGCGTCGACCCGGGATATGTCTTGTCATGTTCATGTCTCCTTTTTTTGCGCCGCGGCGAAGGCCGGCGATCGGCGTTGAACGTCATGGCATGCAGTCCTTGCGTTCAGGGGACATGCTAGGAAAACCGGGCCGGCACCAGCAATGCAATTTCGGCACGACTGCCCTGCGGAAATGGCGGTGCGCGCGGCCACTGCGGCTTCTAGACTTCGCGCCAGTCCGGGCCGGATTGCGGCCCCGCCACCACAGGAAATGCCCCATGCTCGAAGACTCCCCCGCCCGTATCGCTGATCCCGCCGCCTCGCGCACCGCAGGGCAGGTGCTGGTCGATTCCCTGCGCCTGCACCTTGTGGACCGCGTGTTCTGCGTGCCGGGCGAAAGCTACCTCGCCGTGCTCGACGCCTTGCATGATGTGCAGGACAGCATTCAATTGATCGTGACCAAGCACGAAGGCGGCGCGGCCAACATGGCCGAGGCCGACGGCAAGATGACCGGCCGCCCCGGCATCTGCATGGTGACGCGCGGGCCGGGCGCGACCCACGCCAGCATCGGCGTGCACATCGCCCAGCAGGATTCGACACCCATGATCCTGTTCGTCGGCCAGATCGCGCGCAGCCAGGTCGGCCGCGACGCATTCCAGGAAGTCGATTACCAGGCGATGTTCGGCGGCCTGGCCAAATGGGTGGTCGAAGTGACCGATGCCGCGCGCATGGGCGAGATCGTGGCCCGGGCCTTCCATACCGCGGTCTCGGGCCGGCCCGGGCCGGTCGTGGTGTCGCTGCCTGAGGACATGCTGGTCGAGTTGACCGACAAGCCGGCCTTTGCCTGCCGCGCGCTCGAGCCCACGCCGCCGTCGAGCGACGCGCTGGCGCGCGTGGCCCAGGCGCTGCAGGGGGCGCGCCAGCCGCTGGTGGTGGTCGGCGGCAGCGGCTGGACCGCGCAGGCGTCGCAGCAGCTGCAGCGCTTTGCCGCGGCCTGGAACCTGCCGGTCGCCTGCTCGTTCCGGCGCCAGGACGTGCTCGACAACCGCAGCGCCAACTACGTGGGCCATCTGGGCCTGGGAATGAACGCCGCGCTCAAGGAGGCGGTAAAAAACGCCGACGTGATTCTGGCCATAGGCACGCGGCTGGGCGATGTCTCCACGGATTCGTATTCCCTGCTCGAAGTGCCCGAGCCGCGCCAGCAGCTGATTCACATCCACCCCGATGCCAATGAGATCGGGCGTGTCTATCGGCCCCGCATGGGCCTGCAGGCCGACACTGCGAGCAGCATTGCCGCGCTGGCGGCGCTGGCCGCACCAGCGCGCCGCGCCTGGGATGAGTGGACGGCGCGCGCCAGGCAGGCGCATGAGGCCTTCAGCCTGCCGCCCGCGCGCGCGGCCGAAGCCAGCGGCGCCGATCTCGGCGCGGTGATTGCGCATGCGAGCGCCCAGCTGCCCGACGACGCCCTGGTGACCAACGGCGCCGGCAACTATTCCGTCTGGCTGCACCGCTTCTACCAATACCGCGGCGCGCGCACCGAGCTGGCGACGACCTGCGGCGCGATGGGCTATGGGGTCCCTGCCGCGGTGGCTGCGGCGCTGCGCCATCCCGGTCGCGAGGTGCTGTGCGTCGCCGGCGACGGCTGCTTTCTGATGTACCCGCAGGAACTCGCCACGGCCGCCGAGCATGGCGCGCGGCTGGTGGTCATCGTGGTCAACAACGGCATGTACGGCACCATACGCATGCACCAGGAGAAGCACTATCCGGGGCGCGTCAGCGGAACGCGCCTGGTCGGGCCCGACTATGTCGCGCTTGCCAGCGCCATGGGCGCCGCGCATGCCGAGCGCGTCGACACCACCGAAGCATTCCCCGGCGCGCTGGCGCGCGCGCGCCAGGCTGCGGGCTTTGCGCTGATCGAAGTCCTCACCGACCCGCGGCAGATCACGCCGGCGTTGCGCCTGGACTGAAGGCCGCGCGCGCCGCCGCTCTCATTTGTCGATGTCGCCCAGGCAGAGGTACTTGAGTTCGAGGTAGTCATCGATGCCGTGGCGCGAACCTTCGCGGCCCAGGCCCGACTGCTTGACGCCGCCGAATGGCACATGCTCGGAAGCGATGACGCCGGCATTGATGCCCACCATGCCGTACTCCAGCGCTTCGCCGACGCGGAAGATGCGGCCCACGTCGCGGCTGTAGAAGTAGCTCGCCAGGCCGAACTCGGTGTTGTTGGCGGCGTCAATGGCTTGCTGCTCGCTCGTGAAGCGGAACACCGGCGCGAACGGGCCGAAGGTCTCCTCGCGCGCGCACAGCATGTCGTCCGTGGCGTCGGCGACCACCGTGGGCTGGAAGAACTGGCCTTCAAGCCGGGCACCACCCGCGACCACGCGCGCGCCCTTGGCCAGCGCATCCTGAAGGTGACGCTGCACCTTGTCGACTGCAGCCGGCTCGATCAGCGGCCCCTGCACCACGCCGTCGTCGAAGCCATTGCCGACCTTCAAGGCCTGCACCCGGGCGGCGAACTTCTGCACGAATTCCTCATACACGCCGTCCTGTACATAGAACCGGTTGGCGCAGACGCAGGTCTGGCCCGCGTTGCGGAATTTGCTGGCGATGGCGCCGTCCACCGCGGAGTCGATGTCGGCGTCGTCGAAGACGATGAAGGGCGCATTGCCGCCCAGCTCCAGGCCCAGCTTCTTGATGCTGGGCGCGCTTTGCGCCATCAGGATGCGGCCCACTTCGGTCGAGCCCGTGAAGCTCAGGTGGCGCACGATGTCGCTGGAACACAGCAGCTTGCCGACGGCGATGCTGTTTTCGCTGTCGGCCGTGAGCACGTTCAGCACGCCCGCGGGAATGCCGGCGCGCAGTGCGAGTTCGGCCGCGGCCAGCGCCGTGAGCGGCGTCAGCTCGGCGGGCTTGATCACCACGGGGCAGCCCGCGGCCAGCGCCGGCGCGACCTTGCGCGTGATCATCGCCAGCGGGAAGTTCCAGGGCGTGATCGCCGCGCACACGCCCACGGGCTGCTTGAGCACCAGCAGGCGCCGGGTGTTGTCGAACTGCGGCAGGGTCTCGCCGTTGACGCGCTTGGCCTCTTCGGCAAACCACTCGACAAAGCTCGCGCCGTAGGCGACTTCGCCCTTGGCTTCCGCAAAGGGCTTGCCCTGTTCGGCCGTCATGATGCGCGCGAGGTCGTCGCTGTGCGCCATCAGCAGTTCGTACCACTTGAGCAAAATCGCATGGCGCTGCTTGGCGGTCTTGCCGCGCCACGCGGGCCAGGCGGCGTTCGCGGCGTCGAGCGCGACTTGCGCATTGGCTGCGCCCAGGTTCGGCACATCGGCGAGCTTGAGGCCGGTGGCGGGGTCGTTCACATCGAAACGCGTGTCGCCCTGGACCCACTGTCCGTCGATCAGCGCGTCGGTCTTGAGCAGGCTCGGGTCGTTGAGCAAGGCGAGAGGGGAAGTCTTCATGTCCATGGTGGGGTACTTTCTTATGCTGCGACTGCGGCATCCGCCGCGGCCGACACGGCTTCGCCCAGCGTCGCGAGCGCGGCGTCGAACTGGGCGTCGGGGATGGTCAGCGGGTAGAGGAAACGGATCACATTG
>NZ_JAVWWA010000139.1:6849-10552 GCF_036666375.1 Comamonas sp.
GGCGTCGAACTGGGCGTCGGGGATGGTCAGCGGGTAGAGGAAACGGATCACATTGCCGTGCTGGCCGCAGCTCAGCAGCAGCAGGCCGCGCTGCAGCGCTTCCTTCTGGATGCGCGCCACCAGCGCGCTGTCCGGCGCCTTGGTCTGAGGATCGGCGCACTCCATGGCAATCATGGAACCCAGACCGCGCACGTCGGCGATCGCGGGAATGCGTTCGCGCAGGTCGTTGAGGAACTCCTGCAGGCGCGCGCCCAGCTGCACCGAGCGCGCCAGCAGCTGCTCCTGCTCGATGACGTCGAGCACCGCATGCGCGGCGGCGACGGCCAGCGGGTTGCCCGCATAGGTGCCGCCCAGGCCGCCGGGGTGGGCGGCGTCCATGACTGCGGCGCGGCCGCAGACCGCCGACAGCGGCATGCCGCCCGCGAGGCTCTTGGCCATGGTCATGATGTCGGGGCGCACCGCGTAGTGCTGCATTGCGAACAGCTTGCCCGTGCGGCCGAAGCCGGTCTGCACTTCGTCGGCAATCAGCAGGATGCCATGCTTGTCGCAGACCTGGCGCAGGCCGGCGAACAGCGCGGCATCGGCCACATTGAAGCCGCCTTCGCCCTGCACCGGCTCGACGATGATGGCCGCGACACGGCCGGGCTCGATGTCGCACTTGAACAGGTGCTCGAGTGCATCAAGGCTGTGCTGCACCGACACGCCGCGCAGCGGGGCGGGGAAGGGCAGGTGATAGACCTCGCCCGGAAACGGACCGAAACCGGCCTTGTAGGGCTGGACCTTGCCGGTCAGCGCCAGGCCCATCATGGTGCGGCCGTGAAAGCCGCCGCCAAAAGCGATGACGCCGGGGCGGCCGGTGCTGACGCGGGCGATCTTGATGGCATTCTCGACGGCCTCGGCTCCCGTGGTGAAGAAAGCGGTCTTCCTCGCGCCATCCATCGGCACCAAGGCGTTGAGGCGCTCGGCCAGGGCCACGGCGCTTTCGTAGGGCACGATCTGGAAGGCCGTATGCGTGAAGCGCTGGAGCTGGGCCTGGATGGCGGCGACGACCTTGGGGTGGCGATGGCCGGTGTTGACCACGGCGATGCCCGCGGCGAAATCGGTGTACTGCTTGCCTTCCACGTCCCAGATGGTCGCGTTCTCGGCGCGGTCCGCATAGAACTCGCACAGCACGCCCACGCCACGCGGGGTGGCGTCGAGCCGGCGCTGATCGATCTGCTGGTTGTTCATGGAGGATCTCGTTGGCGGGTGGTTGATGAACGGATTACACAGAGAATCAGTCCTATAATCCAGCGCCACTTTGACCAAAATGGATGGTGCCAATTGAAGTCCCTCAGCGGCGACCTGATCGCCCCCCGGCTGGCACAATTGCGCCGCGAAAAGCCCGCCATGCCGGTCAACCGGCTGCTCTATGAATGCCTGCGCGACGCCATCCACGACGCGAGCCTGCCGGCCGCGACGCGCCTGCCGCCCACGCGCGATCTGGCGCTGCAGGCCGGCATCTCGCGCAATACCGTCATGCATGCCTACGAGCAGCTGATGGCCGAGGGCTATACCAAGGGTCTTACCGGCAGCGGCACCTATGTGGCGCAGCGCATTCCCGACCTGGCGCCGGTCAAGCCCAGCCAGGCGGTCGTGGCCCTGCCCGGCAAGGCCGTGGCGGGGCGGCTGTCTGCGCGCGGGCGCAAGGTTGTCATGAACGCCAAGGCCCAGTCCACGCAGTGGGGTGCCTTCCTGCCCGGCGTGCCCGACGTGACCCAGGTGCCGCATGCCAAGCTTGCGCAGATCACCGCGCGCCTGAGCCGCGAACTGCCGCCCGCGACGCTCAGCTATGCGACCAACGGCGGCTATCCGAAACTGCACCAGAGCCTTGCGGTCTATCTGCGCCAGGCGCGTTCCGTGGTCTGCGAGCCCGGCCAGATCGTCGTCACCGAAGGCGTGCACCAGGCGATCGATCTGATCACGCGCGTGCTGGGCGATGCGGGCGACCATGCCTGGGTCGAGGAGCCCGGGTACTGGGGCACGCGCAGCATCCTGGAAATCAACGGCATACGGCTCAAGCCCATGCCGGTCGACGCCGAAGGCATGCGCTTTGCGCGCAACGCCGCGGGCAAGCCGCCGCGCTTTGCGTTTGTCACGCCTTCGCACCAGTACCCGCTGGGCCCGGTCATGAGCCTGGCGCGCCGGCTCGATCTGCTGGCCTATGCGACGCGCCACGGCACCTGGGTGGTCGAGGACGACTACGACAGCGAATTTCGTTTCTCCGGCCACCCCGTGGCCTCGCTGCAAGGCCTGCTTCCTGGCGCTCCGGTGATCTATGTGGGCACGTTCAGCAAGACGCTCTACCCTGGGCTGCGCATGGCCTACATGGTCGTGCCCGCGCCGTTTGCCGCAGCGTTTCGCACCGCGCAATCGGAGCTGTACCGCGGCGGCCACATGCTGCAGCAGGCCGCGCTGGCCGAGTTCATGGACAGCGGCCAGTACGCCGCCCATATCCGCCGCATGCGCCTCATCTATTCGGCGCGCCGCGCCTATCTGATGGGGCTGGTCGAACAGTCGCTGGGGCCTGGCTGGGTGCATGAATACGACAGCAATGCGGGCCTGCATCTTGTGCTGTCGCTGCCGCCGGGCAGCGACGACGTGGCGATTGCCGCGGACGCCGCGGCCCAGGGCGTGATCGCCCGGCCGCTGTCGAACTACTATCTGGGCCGCAACCCCCGCCCGGGACTGATGCTGGCCTTCGCCAGCATTCCCCAGGAGGAAATGCTGGCGCCGTGGCGCATCGTCGCGCGCTGCATTCTCAAGGCGTGCGGCAAGCGGGCCGAGCCGCCTGTCGCCACGCCAACGCGGTGCGCTTGAAGTATTGAAATAAGATACAAACACTTTTGGAAATAGTTCAGAGAAGGTACGTGCCTGAATGGGAAACCCCGTGACGCCGGATGCCGCCGACGAGTCGGCCGAGAAAAAGGATTTCCTGTACGTGGCAGCCGTGGAACGCGCGATGCGCGTGCTCGAAGCCTTTGCGGCCCGGCCGGGCGATCTGGGGCTGACCGAGCTCGCCGAGATGACGGGCCTGGGCAAAAGCGCGGCCCAGCGCTTTGTTTTCACCTGGGAAAAGCTCGGCTACCTGACGCGCGATCCGGCCTCGCGCCGGCTGCGCATGACGCCCAGGGCGGTCGAACTGGGCCATTCGTATCTGAAAGGCGATCCCTTGATCGCGCAGGTCGCGCCGCATCTGGGCGTGCTGCGCGATCAGTTCGGCCTGGCCGTCAACCTGAGCATGCGCCGCGGCGACGACATGGTCTACCTGCTGCGCCTGCCCAGCCGCCAGCTCACGCTGTCCGAGATGCTTCCCGGTCGCCGCCTGCCGGCCTGGTCCAATGCGAGCGGCCGCATGCTGCTGACGCAGTGCAGCGATGAGGAACTGCGCGCCATCTATCAACGCCAGCCGCCGCTGGCGTTCACGCCGCGCACCACCACCGATCTGGGATCGCTGCTGGGCGAGATTGCGAAGGCGCGCGCCGATGGCTATGTGATCACCCAGCACCAGATGAACATGCACCAGGTCGGCGTCGCCGTGCTGGCCACCGTGTCTTCGGGCGCGCAGGTGGCGATAGGCATGTCGACCACGCTGGACGACTATTCGCCGGCCCGCGTCGAGACCGACCTCGTGCCCGCGCTGTTCAGGGCGGCGGCGGCGCTG
>NZ_JAVWWA010000140.1:0-10497 GCF_036666375.1 Comamonas sp.
CGCTCGAAGTGCAGTGCGTTGCCGTGCAGGACCCGGCGCAGACCTGGCCGCTGGTGTTTGCAGTGCGTGGCGAGGCCGGTGCTGCGGCAGCCGATGCTGCGGCCGACGCCGCGCTGGCGCGCGCCATCGCGCAGATCGAGCGCGTGTTCGGCAGCCAGGACCAGAGCGTGGCCGCCAAGGAAGTCAAACAGCTGCGCGCAGCGCTGGAGAAAATATTGGGCGCGCGCGAAAGCTGGGATCTGGCGCTGCTGCGCACTTTGTTCGACGCGCTGCTGGCGCGCGCGCGCCGGCGTCGGCGCACGCCCGAGCACGAGCGCAGCTGGCTCAATCTCGCGGGCTACTGCCTGCGCCCCGGCGTGGGGGCGGAGCTCGACGACTGGCGCATGGCCCAGGTCTGGGCGCTGCACGACCAGGGCCTGGCCCATGCGCAGGACAGCGGCAACTGGGCCGAATGGTGGATCTTCTGGCGGCGCGCGGCCGCCGGCCTTGCCGAAGCCCAGCAGATGCAATTGCTCGAAGACGTTGCCGGCCACATGCAGCAGGCCGGCCAGCGCGCCCAGGGAAAATCATCGGCGCTGGGCAGCTACGACGACATGGTGCGGCTGTTTGCGGTGCTGGAAAACGTGCCCTGGGCCTACCGGCTTGAAATGGCGCAGTGGATGCTCGAGCGCCTGGCCAAGCCCGGTGAATCGCTGCAGACCTGGTGGGCGCTGGGGCGCATCTGCAGCCGCGTGCCGCTGGGCCCCGCGGGCGCGCACCAGATCATTCCGCCCGAGCAGCTCGACCCGTTCCTTGACGCGGTGCTGGCCCAGGACTGGCGCCACAACGACAGCGCCATGTTTGCCGCGGTGCAGATGGCGCGCATGACCGGCGACAGAGCGCGCGACCTGAGCGATGTCCAGCGCGCGCCGGTGATCGCGCGGCTGGCGCAGCAGCGCGCGCCCGAAAACTGGCAGGCCATGGTGGCCGGCGTCGTGGAACTCGATGCCGCCGAGCAGCGCCGCAGCTTCGGCGAGAGCCTGCCGCCGGGTCTGGTGCTGATCGCGGGCTAGCGCGGCCTGGCCCCGCTCAGGCCGCCCTGGGGTTGTTCTTGGGATCGAGCCGGCGCGCCTCGGTGTTGCGCGCGTCGGTGTCCTGCTGGCCGCTGGCGACATCGGCATGGGCCTGGCGCATCTTTTCGCTGGGCTCGCCATGGGTCATGTCGACCGACTCGTCGCGCTCGTGCGGCAGCTTGGGCGATTCGGTGGCGTCGCCGTCCTCGCGCTCGGTGGTGTCCACGCTGCGCGGCGCGTCAATGGTGTCGGTGGGCGTGGCAGTCTTCTCGGGAGTCTGTGGCTTGCTGGTCATGGTTTCTTCCTTTGCAGAGCTCCCATGCTAGGCCGGCTGCCCAGGCAGGCCTGTAGGCCGGAGTCGTCCGTCGGCGGCCTATTTCTTCACCGGAATCGGCGTGCTGCGCGGCACCGGCACGGCCGTCACGCTGTTCTGTGGCGAGCCTTCGATCACGCGGTCCGAATACGTCATGTAGACCAGGGTGTTGCGCGGCACGTCCAGCATGCGCACCACGCGCAGCCGCTTGAACAGCAGCGAGGCGCGTTCGCTGTAGACCTCTTCCTGCTGCGGCAGCGGGGCGCTGATGGTGATGGCACCGGTCTGGTGGCAGCTGATCGAGGCTTCGGCGCGGTCCTCGGCCAGGCCCAGGCCGCCCTTGATGCCGCCGGTCTTGGCGCGCGACACATAGCAGGTCACGCCCGCCACCTTGGGGTCGTCATAGGCATCGACGACGATCTTGTGGTCCGGGCCCAGAAATTTGAAGACGGTGTCCACCGAGCCTATGGTCTCGGTCTGGGCGGCGGCGCCGCAGCCGGCCAGGGCAAGAATCAGCAGGGCTTTGAGCGTTTTGTGGGGCATGGCGGGCAGAAATGAAAAAAGGGGGCAGTGCCCCCTTTGTACCATTCGCGCCGGCGTTCAGGGCGCGGCGCTGCCCGCGGCCTCGTCCACATGCTTTTGCAGATGGGCCAGCGCCAGTTCGACCTGGTCGATCAGCACCAGGCACAGGTCGCCGGGCTGCAGGCGCGCGAGCGCGTGGTCGATGGCGACGAACTCGCCCTGGATCTCGGTGACGTAGCTGGTGCGGCTGGCGCCGGCCAGGCCCTGCTGCAGCAGGCGCAACACTTCGCCGTCTTCGCGGCCGCGCTGGCAGGCGTCCTGGTAGAGGATCACGTCGTCAAAGGCATGGCCCAGGATCTTGGTCTGTTCGCTGATGTCCTGGTCGCGGCGGTCGCCCGCGCCGCTGATCACCACGCTGCGCTTCTTGGCCGGCATGGCTTCCACGGCCTGGACCAGCGCGCGCATCGCGTCGGGGTTGTGGCCGTAGTCGGCGATGATCGTCGCGCCGCGGTAGTCCATCACGTTGAAGCGTCCGGGCGCGTTGTCGCTGTCGTTGACGAAGCCCGACAGGCCGCGGCGAATGGTTTCCCAGGGCAGGTTGGCGCCCCAGGCCGCAGCGGTTGCGGCCATCACGTTCTCGACCTGGAAGCCTATGGTGCCGGCACGCGTGATCGGCACGTCGCGCAGCGAAATGGTCTCGCGCCACGAGCCTTCGGCGGCAACGATGGAGTCGCCGTCGACATAGACCACGCGGTTGCCCTGGGCGCGGTGCGTGGCCATGACCGGGTGGTGGCGGTCGGCCGCGAAGTAGATGATCTTGCCGGGGCAGACGCTGGCCATGGCCGCGACATGCGGGTCGATCGCGTTGAGCACGCCGTAGCCCGTGGGCGCGACGTTCTGCACGATCACGCGCTTGAGCACGGCCAGGTCCTCGACGGTGGTGATGAAGTTCAGGCCCAGGTGGTCGCCTTCGCCCACATTGGTCACGACGGCGACCTGGCAGCGGTCAAAGCCCAGGCCTTCGCGCAGAATGCCGCCGCGCGCGCATTCGAGCACGGCAGCGTCGACTTCGGGGTGGGCCAGCACGTTGCGTGCGCTGCGCGGGCCCGAGCAGTCGCCGCTGTCGATCTGGCGGCCGTTGACGTAGACGCCGTCGGTGTTGGTCATGCCCACGCGCAGGCCATGGGCCGCGAACAGGTGGCCGATGATGCGCGCCGTGGTGGTCTTGCCGTTGGTGCCGGTCACGGCGATCACGGGAATGCGGCCGTCCTGGCCATGGGCGAACAGCTGGTCGACCATGGGCACGCCCACATGGCGCGGCTTGCCGAACGAGGGCGCGAGGTGCATGCGCAGGCCGGGCGCGGCGTTGACTTCGACCACGCCGCCGTTTTGCTCTTCCAGCGGACGCAGCATGGTTTCGCAGACCACATCGACGCCGCAGATGTGCAGGCCAATGGTCTGCGCGGCCTCGATGGCGCGCGCCGCGATCTCGGGGTGCACGTCATCGGTCACATCGGTGGCGCTGCCGCCGGTCGACAGGTTGGCGTTGTTGCGCAGCACCACGCGCTGGCCCTGGGCGGGCACGGAGTCGGGCGTCAGGCCTTCGGCCGCGATATGCGCGACCGCGATGTCGTCGAGGCGGATCTTGGTCAGCGCCGTGCCATGGCCCGAGCCGCGGCGCGGGTCGAGGTTCACTGCATCGACCAGTTCGCGCACCGTGTGCTGGCCGTCGCCCAGCACCTGGGGCGGTTCGCGGCGCGCGGCGGCGACCAGCTGGTCGCCGACGACCAGCAGGCGGAAGTCATGGCCGGGCAGGAAGCGCTCGACCATCACCGTGCCGTATTTTTCGGCCGAGGCGTAGGCCGCGGCGAGCTGGCTGCGTTCGGTCAGGTTGACCGTGACGCCCTTGCCCTGGTTGCCGTCCTGGGGCTTGACCACGACCGGCAGGCCGACTTCAAGCGCGACTTCCCAGGCTTCATCGATCGATTCGACCGGGCGGCCCAGCGGCACGGGAACGCCGGCCGAGTGCAGCAGGCGCTTGGTCAGGTCCTTGTCCTGGGCGATGGATTCGGCCACGGCGCTGGTGTTGTCGAGTTCGGCGGCCTGGATGCGGCGCGCCTTCGCGCCCCAGCCCAGCTGCACCAGCGAGCCCGAGGTCAGGCGGCGAAACGGAATGCCGCGCGCCACGGCGGCGTCGACAATGGCGCCGGTGGAGGGGCCGATGCGCTCGTCTTCATCGAGTTCGCGCAGCGCGGTGATCGCGGCTTCGGCGTCGAAGGCGGTGTCGGCCAGCGCGGCCTGCACCAGCTCCAGCGCCTTTTCCACGGCCAGCTTGCCCACGGCTTCCTCGGTGTACTCGACGACCACCTGGAAGGTGCCGTTTTCCAGCGTCTCATGCGTGCGGCTGAACGTGACCGGGCAGCCGGCCTGGGCCTGCAGCGACAGCGCCGCGACTTCGAGTACATGGGCCAGGGACAGGCGCTGGTCGGCGCCATGCGGCTGCAGCGGCGCGATGGTCGGGAAGCGCGCGCGCAGCTTCTCTTCGAAGCCAGCAATCGAGGTGTAGCACTGCTCGTTGTCTTCGCACTGCACGATGGCTTCGATGGCGGTGCTGCGGGTCCAGAGATTCGGGCCACGCAAGGCGCGGATGCGGGTGATCTGCATAGTCGGTTCTTTCAGATGGCGGGCTGGCGTGGGGCCAGCCGGGCATGCATGTCGTCGTGGTTTGCGTGAAATCAGTTGCTGTATTCGAAGGTCTTGATACCGGCGCCGATCAGATCGGGCGAGATATCAAGCGCCCAGGCCGTGGCGATCGCGGCCAGCAGCGCCGGCGTGTCGGGGCGCTTGCCGCCGGGCAGGGCGAGCGCGTCCAGCGTGCCCAGCACGCGCTCCTGCGCGCCCGTGGCCAGCACCACATTGTTGCCCTTGACCAGCACGGCGCGCCCGCCTTCGTTGTCCTGGCGGTGGGCTGCGACGACTTCGTTGGCGGCGTCCAGCGTGTACAGGATCACTTCGCCGTCGCTGAGCTCGGCCAGTTCGGCGACTTCGGCCAGGTCGGCATTGAGCACGCCCGCGCCGTGGCTCAGCACCACGTCGATCTGCGTGCGGATCACGCGGCGCATCTGGCCGGCTTCATGCACGTCGTGGTCGGCCAGCGTCTCGTAGCCGTCCATGTCGGTGACCACGCCGATCAGGCAGCGGTCATAGGCCAGGCCTTCTTCCAGGATGGAGCGCGGCGTGGTCTGGATCACCGCGGCCTCGGCCAGACGGTTGGTCAGCAGGCGGTGGGCGCCGGCCCAGTTGGCGGTATCGGTCTTCTGCGTCTGGCGGTTGGCCAGGAACATGCCTTCGCTGCTGGCCACGCCGGTGCGCTTGCCCGACAGCTGCAGCAGCCAGCCCACGAGGCGGGCGATGAACGCGTTTTCACGCGTGCCGACGATGCCCACGACGGGAATGCGGCCCGCATCGCGGTCTTCCTCGGTGCGCGGGAACAGGTGGTCGGCAATCGCCATGCCCACGGGGCGCGGCGCGCCGTTGGTGGGCTTCAGATGCATCAGCAGGCCGGGGCCGGCGTTGACTTCGAGGATGGCGCCCTGGCCCTGCATGGGCTGGGACACGTCCTTGAGGATCATGTCCATGCCCGCGATGTCCAGGCCCACAATCTTCGCCGCCAGGATCGCGTAGTACGCGACATCGGGGTGCACTTCGTCGGTGCAGTCGATCGCCATGTTGCCGTTGCGCTGCAGCAGCACCGCCTGGCCCTTGGGAATCACGGAATCGGGCGCGACATGCTGGCGGTTGAGTTCCAGCTTCACGGCGCCGGCCTGCAGGTTGATCCAGTCGAGCGGGAATTCCTGTTCGGGGCCGCGGCGCGGATCCTGGTTGAGCACTTCGACCAGCTGGCTCAGCGTTGCCGTGCCATTGCCGTAGACGCTCACGGTCTCGCCCTTGGTCGCGGCAACCACCTTGCCGCCGACCACCAGGATGCGGTGCTCGACGCCGTCGATGAACTTCTCGACGATCACGTCCGAGCCTTCGGGCTGGGCCAGCGCGAAAGCGGTCTTGACGTCGGCTTCCTCGTACAGTTCCAGCGTCACGCCGCGCGCGTGGTTGCCGTCGGACGGCTTGACGGTCACGGGCGTGCCGATTTCCTGCGCGACTTCCCAGGCTTCCTCGGGGCTGTTGACCACCTGGCCTTCGGGCACGGGCACGCCGCAGGCCGCGAGCAGGCGCTTGGTGAAGTCCTTGTCCTGGGCAATGCCTTCGGCGATGGCGCTGGTCTGGTCCGACTCCGCGGTCCAGATGCGGCGCTGGGCCGCGCCGTAGCCCAGCTGCACCAGGTTGCCGTCATTGAGGCGGATATGCGGAATGCGGCGCTCGCTGGCGGCATCGACGATGCAGCCGGTCGAGGGACCCAGGTAGCGGTCGTTGATCGCGGTCTTGATCGCGTGGATCGCGGGCTTGAGGTCGAACGGCTGGTCGTTGATCGCCGCCATCAGCAGCTGGTGGCCCATTTCGAGCGCCACGCGCGCCACGGCTTCTTCGGGGCAGCGGAACACCATGCGGTAGACGCCGGGCTTGGAAATCTCGCGTGTCTGACCGAATTCGGCGGGCAGGCCGGCGAGGTTCAGCAGCTCGATCACCACATGCTCGAGCACATGGCCCATCCAGGTGCCGCCTTCGAGGCGCTGAATGAAGCCGCCGCGCTCGCCGACGCCGCAGGTGTGCTCGATCAGGTCGGGCAGCCAGGCGGTCAGGCGCTCGTTGAGGCCGGGAATCTTGTTGGACGGATATTCTTCGAGCTCACCCAGATCCAGCCACACCTCGAGCACGGGCCTATAGGTCCAGACACTGGGGCCACGCAGGAAGGTTGTACGCAAGAGTTGGATGTCGTTGAGTTTCGCCATGTCATTCAGCGGTAAGAAGGTGGGGAGAACAGGAATTGCACATTCCTGCCCAAGAATGAAAGGCATTGTGCCGCTTGTCAGCCTAATCGAAGGCTCGCGCGTTGAGCAATGAGTAACGAGCGTCCGGCGCTGCCACGTTTACCATGCCGATGCGGTAGTCGGTAAGACTCTTGGAGCCGCCAGCGGCGGAGGAAAATAATTCAACATGCAACATCACCATACTGTGGACGCCTCGGCAGTCTTTGCCGGCCCTCTGGGGGACGAACTGCGAGCCAGGCTCGCTTCTGATGAGAACGTTCTAGCCATCGTCCCGGTTGACCTGAGTGCTGATTTGCAGTTTGGCAATGGTCTATTGGCCCTGACGCAAGAAAGGTTGCTGGCCTGCGACCCCAAGACCCGTCAATGGAGTGAGTGGGCACTGACCATCGATCAGAGCCTGCGCCTGCACGACCACGGCGGTGTCGGTCATCTCGAATTGCACAACCATGACGCGCGCCTGGCGCACTGGTTCGTCACGCTGAGCCACCAGGCGGCCATGGTGCTGCTGCAGCAGCAGTTCGACCGCCAGCGCGAGCGCATCGCGCGCCAGCAGGCCTACAGCGCGGTCGAAGACGAGGAAACCGCGCATTGCCCGGTGTGCCATGCGACCCTGCCGCCCAATACCGACGACTGCCCGGCCTGCGCGCGCCAGCAGGCGCCCCAGACCTCGACCTGGGTGCTGCTGCGCCTGTGGCGCTTCGCCAAGCCTTACCAGGGCCAGCTGCTGCTGGGCTTCCTGCTGACGCTGGCCACCACCTGCGCCCAGCTGGTCGCGCCCTACCTGACCATTCCGCTGATGGACAAGATCCTGATCCCGTTCCAGAACGGCGAGAAGATCGACTCCAGCCTGGTGGCGTTCTACCTGAGCGCGCTGCTGGGCTCGGCGCTGCTCGCCTGGGCGCTGGGCTGGGCGCGCACCTTCGTGCTCGCCAAGGTCTCCGAGCGCATAGGCGCCAACCTGCGCACCACCACCTACAACCACCTGCTGACGCTGTCGCTCGACTACTACGGCAGCAAGCGCACGGGCGACCTGATGGCGCGCATCGGTGCCGAAACCGACCGCATCAACCTCTTTCTTTCGCTCAACGCGCTGGATTTCGTCACCGACGTGCTGATGATCGTGATGACTTCGGTGATCCTGTTCTCGATCAACCCCTGGCTGGCGCTGGTCACGCTGGTGCCGCTGCCGTTCATTGCCTGGATGATCCACACCGTGCGCGACCGCCTGCGCACCGGCTTCGAGAAGATAGACCGCGTCTGGTCCGAAGTCACCAATGTGCTGGCCGACACCATTCCCGGCATCCGCGTGGTCAAGGCCTTTGCCCAGGAAAAGCGCGAAGCCGCGCGCTTCGACGAGGCCAACCAGATCAACCTGCAGGCCAACGACAAGGTCAACAAGACCTGGTCGCTGTTCACTCCCACGGTGACGCTGCTGACCGAAATCGGCCTGCTGATCGTCTGGGGCTTCGGCATCTACCTGGTGGCCGACGGCTCGATCACCGTCGGTGTGCTCACCGCGTTCATCGCCTACATCGGCCGTTTCTACACGCGCCTCGACTCCATGAGCCGCATTGTCTCGGTCACGCAGAAGGCCGCGGCCGGCGCCAAGCGCATCTTCGACATCCTCGACCATGTGAGCAACGTGCCCCAGCCCGCCAACCCCGTGAAGATGGACAAGGTCCAGGGCGCGATCACCATGAAGGACGTGGGCTTTCGCTACGGCAGCCGCAGCGTGATCAAGCACCTGGACCTGCACATCAAGCCCGGCGAGATGATTGGCCTGGTCGGCCACAGCGGCTCGGGCAAGAGCACGCTGGTCAATCTCATCTGCCGCTTCTTCGACGTCTCGGCCGGCTCCATCCAGCTTGACGGCGTCGACGTGCGCCGCATCTCGGTGTCCGACTACCGGCGCAACATCGGCCTGGTGCTGCAGGAGCCGTTCCTGTTCTTCGGCACCATCGCCGAGAACATCGCCTATGGCAAGCCCGAGGCCACGCGCGCCGAGATCGTCGCCGCGGCGCGTGCCGCCCATGCGCATGAATTCATCCTGCGCCTGCCCCAGGGCTATGACTCGCTGGTCGGCGAGCGCGGCCAGAGCCTGTCGGGCGGCGAGCGCCAGCGCATCAGCATCGCGCGCGCGCTGCTGATCGACCCGCGCATCCTGATTCTCGATGAAGCGACTTCGGCCGTGGACACCGAGACCGAAAAGGAAATCCAGAAGGCGCTGGACAACCTGGTGCAGGGCCGCACGACGATTGCCATTGCCCACCGCCTGTCGACGCTGCGCAAGGCCGATCGCCTGGTGGTCATGGACCGCGGCGAGATCGTCGAAGTCGGCCCGCACGACGAACTCATTGCGCTGCGCGGCGCCTACTGGCGCCTGTACGAAGCCCAGGCGCGGCGTGCCGAAGAAGATGCGCAGGCCGCAGGCCTGGTGCTGCAAACCTCGCTGATCAAGGACTGAACCATGGCCGAAACATTGGATATGACCCCGCTGGACCTGCAGGTGCGGCGCGACGCCCATGGCTGCCTGGTATTGAAGCTGGCCGACGGCAGCGAGCATGTGGGCGTGGTGCCGGTGCGCGCGTTTCCCATGGCCGCGCCCGAGGAAGGGCTGTCGCTGATGCGCAGCGACGGCAAGGAAGCGCTGTGGGTGGCGCACATGAGCCTGCTGCCGCCGGCCGCGCGCGTGCTGATCGAGCAGGACCTCGCCATCCGCGAGTTCGTGCCGACCATCCTCAAGATCCGCAGCGTCTCGAGCTTTTCCACGCCCAGCACCTGGGAAGTCGACACCGACCGCGGCGCGACGCAACTGGTGCTCAAGGCCGAGGAAGACATACGCAAGCTCCATGGCCGCACGCGGCTGCGCATCGCGGGCAGCGACGGCGTGCAGTTCGCCGTTCCCGACACCACGGCGCTGGACCGTCCTTCGCAGCGCTTGCTCGAGCGATTTCTATAGCGCTGGGGGCCGATGGGCTCTGGGTTTGGGCGGGATCGGCAAAATTTCTGCAAAAAAACCGGTTTTTTTGCAGAAATTGCTTTATTTTTGGCTGGCGCTGCCGATGAAGGTACGAGGGCGGGAAGTTTCCGCCATTCGCCATACTTTTGAGCCACCGAAGGATTCACCATGTCAATCACACCTGTCGATCGATCGTCTGCCTGGCGACCTACGGGCGCTGATTTGTACTCGACCGGCGCGTCAGGTGCCGTGCCCGTGCGCCCCATCAACCCCGTGAACGCGATCGAATCCACCGACCGCCTGGGCGAAGGCGCGATCGTGCGCGAGCCCGACAAGCCTTCGGCGCCCGACCAGGGCAACCGCGACTGGACGGCGGTCGAAGAGAAAAAGCAGGTCGAGGAAGTCGAGGAGCCGCCCAAGGAGCCTATCCACAAGCAGCTGATCGAGCATTTCCAGTCGCTGTGGCTGGCAAGCGCGCGCGTGGTGGACCAGGCCCAGCAGGTCAGCCAGACCGACGAAGCCGAGCGCAACAAGCTGATCGTCAAGGACGAGCCGCTGACCTACTCCGAGCCCAAGACCAAGCGCACGCGGGGATTGTAAAAGCACCCCTTGAGCCGCTCAGGGGCGCCCGGCCAGGGGCGCCCGGCCAGGGACGGCCCCCGCGCTGTGACACGCTGGCTGCAAGCGCCGTATCCGTTCGTGGTG
>NZ_JAVWWA010000141.1:0-10156 GCF_036666375.1 Comamonas sp.
CAAAATCCGGACTTCCATGAAGACAAAAAAAGAGAGCGCTGCGCGCTCTCTTTTTGCGTTGAACCTACAGCAGGCTTAGGGAGGGCGGTGGCGGCCTCAATCGCGGCTGGGTATGTGTATGCCCTTGAGCAGATGGCGCATGGACTCTTCCACCTGGCCATTGGCGGCCGCGGGCCGAGCCATCTTGCCCTCGGCAATCAGGCGCTTGACGACCCGCAGCAGCGAGTCAAATTCTATGGGTTTGACCATGAAGGCATCGTAGCCGCCGAACACGCGTCGCACCACATCCTGGCTGGTCGCGCTCATGAAGATGAAGGGAATCTGGCTCAGTGCCGGGTCCTGGCTCAAGGCCTGGCCAAACTCGCCGCCATTCATGACGGGCATCATGAAGTCCGACAGTATCAATGCGGGTTTTTCGCTGGTTCTCAGGATGTCCAGCGCTTGCTGGCCATTGGAGGCAAGTGCAACCCTGTAGCCTTCCGCTTCGAGCAAAAGCTGCAATATCTCGGCATTGCCATATTCGTCTTCGACGATCAGAATCATTTTCATCGAGACAGTCCTTGTTCTTAGGGAGTGAGAGCCTGACCTGCATCGGGGCGAGAAACGAAGATGTTCACTGAAGCCTGGGAGGCCGCGCCGCCCCGCACCTTGGCAATCGTGAGAAGGCGTTGGTCGACTTGGCGGTCGCAGGCGGCTGCGGGAGCGAAAGTGAAGACATTGTCGAACCAGCCTGTCACGCCATCGGCCAGCGGCGTTCCTGCCGCAACCGCCAGCGCGTGGGGATCGACCGTGAACAGCGAAGTCACACCGCGCCGACGCAATTCCACCAGCAGGCGACCGAGGAAACGGTAGCCACGCTCCGGAAACGCCAAAGTGTCGGCCAATCCTGCAAGACCGTCCACAACCAGCCGGCGGATCTTCAGTTCATCCACCAAGCGCAGCAGTTTGTGGCCCATTTCATCCATTGATTCGTCCTCTTGCCCCAAATTCTTGATCACCAATGCACCAGAGACCACGGCTTCTTCGGTTCCCAGGCCGAGTCGAGTCCCGAGCCGACGCAAATCACCGCTGAATTCCATGCTGGAAAGTATCAGCCCTGGAGCATCAGCGGTGGATGCCGCGGCAAAAGCCAGCGCAAAAGTGGTCTTGCCTGTGCCAGTGTGCCCTATTACCGCCGAGGCACTGCCGCAGGAAAGGCCGTTGCCGTGCAGGACATCGTCGATAGCGCGCAATCCGGTCGACAGCATGCTGCTGCCCAGCTTCACATTGCCGTCGCCCAGCGGCAGGCTTTCCAGCCGCGGGAAGAACTGCAGGCCCTGGGTCGAGATGCAAAAGGTATGCTGGCCGCGGATGATCTGGCTGCCGCGGAATTTGCGCACCTGCAGCCGGCGCTCCGCGCGCCAGTGAAAGCCGTGGTCCTCGAAGGCGAAGATGCCGTCGACCATGGTCTGTTCTGCGCTCAGTGCATTGCCGTGGCCGCTGGTGAGCACAAGACAGGTGCAGGACATGGCGCTCACCAGGCTCTGGAGTTCGTGCACGAACTGGCGCACCGCATCGTTGGTCATTGAACCAAGGCTGCCGACCACCAGCCCATCGATGACCAGCAGCGATGCACGGTGACGCACCAGTTCGCCGCGCAGCAGGCGCACCACGGCTTTGAGCCCGCCGAGTTCCAGCTCGCGGTAGCCGCTGACATAGAACACGGTGGCGCTGACTTCCTGCTGGTCAAAGAAGATCTGCTGCTCCATGTGCTGCAGCATGCGTGAATGCGATTCCGCCAGCATGGTCACGTACAGCGTGCGGCTTTCGCGCCTGGCAAGGGTGTACGCAATCTGATTGGCCAGGGTTGTCTTGCCTACGCCGGGCGGCCCCTCGAAAATGTAGACTCCACCCTCGAACAACCCGCCGTTGAGGATCTCGTCGAGGCCTTCGACAAGGGTTGGCAATCTTTTCATTTTTGTGGACGCTATAGAGATCGAATGGTGTGGACAGCCATTGGCACCACGGAAGTTTTCGATTCTAGGGGAGGCGTGGCATGGCGCGCGGCGTCGCCTGGCCGTATGCGCCGGTATGCTGCGCGTTCATGCGCAGATTGTTCCGACGGCTGCCGAAGGGATGCGGCGGTGAGCCGCTTTCCTTATGCCGTCACTGCAGTGAACTTGCAGCAGTCACCGTTGTCATGGCGCGCTATTTCGCCGCGGCGCCACAGATAGTTCAGATGGGCCAGCGCTTCGCCCAGCGCAAATGTCTGCTCATGCGGGTTGAGGGGGCGGCGGAACATGGCCTGCATCACCTTGGCGGCATTGGTTGGGCCCAGCGCGCAGGCGGCGCGCACTTCATCGAGGCGTTCTGCGTGGTGGTCTTGCAGCTGGCGGATGCGCGTATGCAGGCCCTGAAAAGGCTTGCCATGCGAGGGCAGCACCAGCGTGTCTTCGGGCAGCGGAAGATAGCGTTGCAGCGAATCGAGGAACCAGCCCAGCGGGTCGCCCTGGGGTTCGTTGGCGTGCACGCTCACATTGGTCGAGATGCGCGGCAGCACCATGTCGCCGCTGATCAGCAACTGCAGCTCGGCGCAGTACAGCGCCATGTGCTCGGGCGCATGGCCGTAGCCGGCAATGCACTCCCAGGTCTGCGCCCCTATCTGGATGCGGTCGTGGTCCATCAGGCGGCGAAAGCTGTCAGGGAGGTCGGGAACAAGCTGCGGGTAGTAGGCCGTGCGCTGCAGCACATGCTGCAGGAACTCGGGGTCGTCAAGGCCATGGCGCTGATAGAACGCCGCGTAGCGCGCGCCGCCTTCGAGATTGTGGCTCGCGGGCGGCTTGCAGGCGACCAGCGCCACATGGTAGTCGGTGGCGCTGATCCACAAAGGGGCTTGCCAGCGGCTGCAGAGCCAGTGGGCCAGGCCGATGTGGTCGGGATGCATATGGGTGACCAGCACGCGCACGATGGGCAGGCCTTCGAGCTGTTCGGCGAAGATCTGTTCCCATTGCGCGCGGCTGCTGTCGCTGGCCACGCAGCAGTCGATCACGGTCCAGCCTTCGCGCGCTCCCGCGCCGTCGTCGAAGCTGTCGCGCAGCAGCCAGAGGTTGATGTGGTTGAGCGCGAACGGCAAACCCATTCGTATCCATTTGACGCCTGGCGCGACTTCCAGACAGCTCCCCGCTTGAGGCATCGCATCCGCGAGGGGGTAGTGGATTTCGTGTTCAAGCAGGTTCATGGCGCGGACCTAGAGTTATGTTAACGTTGACGTAAACGTCACATTTTGCATTCTAGAGATTCGCGCCAAGATGCATGTCACTTGCGCGGCTCTCTTCAGATCTCCGTATGCCCATCACCTACACCATCAGCGACCTGGCCAAAGAGTTCGACCTGACCACACGCGCCATGCGCTTCTATGAAGACATGGGGCTGCTGCAGCCCGAAAGAACCGGCCCCGCGGGGCGCAACCGCATCTACAGCGCGCGCGACCGCACGCGCCTGCGGCTGACGCTGCGCGCCAAGCGGCTGGGGCTGTCGCTCAGCGAAGCCAAGGACATCATCGACGTGTACGACAGCCCGCGCGACACCGGAGCGCAATTGCGCAAGTTTCTCGAAGTGCTGGGCCAGCACCGCCAGCAGCTCGAGGACCGCATGGCCGATCTGCAGATGAACCTGGACGAAGTGCGCGAGCATGAAAACGAGGCACGTCAGCTTTTGGACAAGGTGGATGGGCAAAAATAATTCATAATTGACGTTTACGTAAACGTAATCAAAACAAACCGACAGGAGACAAGCCATGACCGACCTTCCAGGACTCAACTTCCAGCTGGGCGAAGACATCGATGCGCTGCGTGATGCCGTGCGCGAGTTCGCGCAAAGCGAAATCGCTCCGCGCGCTGCCGAGATCGATCGCAACGACCAGTTCCCCATGGACCTGTGGGAGAAGATGGGCGCGTTGGGCGTGCTGGGCATTACCGTGCCCGAGGCCTGGGGCGGTGCGCAGATGGGCTACCTCGCGCACATGGTGGCGATGGAGGAGATTTCGCGCGCCAGCGCTTCGGTCGGTCTGTCGTATGGCGCGCACAGCAATCTGTGCGTGAACCAGATCAACCGCAACGGCAGCGAAGAGCAAAAGCGCAAGTACCTGCCCAAGCTGATCAGCGGCGAGCATGTGGGCGCGCTGGCGATGAGCGAGCCGGGCGCAGGCTCGGACGTGATCAGCATGAAGCTCAAGGCCGAGGACAAGGGCGGCTACTACCTGCTCAACGGCAGCAAGATGTGGATCACCAACGGCCCCGACGCCGACACGCTGGTGGTCTATGCCAAGACCGAGCCGCAGATGGGCGCACGCGGCGTGACGGCCTTCCTGATCGAAAAAGGCATGGCCGGCTTCTCCGTGGCGCAGAAGCTCGACAAGCTGGGCATGCGCGGCAGCCATACCGGCGAGCTGGTGTTCGAGAACGTCGAAGTGCCGGCGCAGAACGTGCTTGGCGGGCTGAACAACGGCGCCAAGGTGCTGATGAGCGGGCTCGACTACGAGCGCGCGGTGCTGACCGGCGGGCCGCTGGGCATCATGCAGTCGGTGATGGATTCGGTCGTGCCGTATATCCATGATCGCAAGCAGTTCGGCCAGAGCATTGGCGAGTTCCAGCTGATCCAGGGCAAGGTCGCGGACATGTACACCGTGCTGCAGGCCGGACGTTCCTTTGCCTATACGGTCGCTAAAAACCTCGATCTGCTGGGAACGGAGCATGTTCGCCAGGTGCGCAAGGACTGCGCGAGCGTGATCCTGTGGTGTGCGGAGAAGGCCACCTGGATGGCCGGCGAAGGCGTGCAAATCTATGGCGGCAATGGGTATATCAACGACTACCCCCTTGGCCGTCTCTGGAGGGATGCGAAACTCTATGAAATCGGCGCGGGAACCAGTGAAATCCGCCGCATGCTCATTGGCCGAGAACTGTTTGCCGAGACCTGCTGAGCGGCCCGCGCCTGTCTTTTGATTACCAGGAATTCCACATGACGACCACTTCCATCGATGAACTCTTCGCTCACAACCGCGCATGGGCTGCCCAGGTGGAGCATGACCGACCCGGGTTTTTCACGGGGTTGATGTCGCAGCAGAAGCCGCGCTACATGTGGATCGGCTGCTCCGACAGCCGCGTGCCCGCCAACCAGATCACGGGTCTGGAGCCGGGCGAGATCTTCGTGCACCGCAATGTCGCCAACGTGGTCGTGCCCAGCGATCTCAACTGCCTGTCGACCATCCAGTACGCGGTCGACCAGCTGCATGTCGAACACCTGATGGTGGTCGGCCACTACGGCTGCGGCGGCGTGCTGGCCGCGCTCAACGACCTGCGCATGGGCCTGGTCGACAACTGGATCCGCCATGTGAAGGATGTGCGCGACAAGCACCGCGAACTGCTGGAGTCGCTGCCCGTGGCCTGGCGCCACGACGCGCTGTGCGAGCTCAATTCCATCGAGCAGGTGATGAACATCTCGCAGAGCACGGTGATGCAGGACGCCTGGGCACGCGGCCAGAAGGTCACGCTGCACGGCTGGTGCTATGGCCTCAAGGACGGCCTGATCAACAACCTGCAGATGACACTGCCGGGTGTCGAAGGCGCCGACAAGGCCTACAAGCAGGCCGTGGCGTACGTCGCCAGCCGCGAACGCAGCTGACGCGCGGCGACCCGGTACGGCCCGACTCCTCCAGGCACGGCGTGATGTTTCCCCAGCGTCTCGATGCGCCGCAGGCCTATGACATCGCCAAGGCGATGATGGATGGCTTCAACCGCCACTACCGGCTGTTCCGCTCCGAGTCGGCGCGCGCCAAGCACCGTTTCGAAACCGCTGACTGGCATGGCCAGCAGCGCGCGCAGCGCGAGCGCATCGCGTTCTACGACCTGCGCGTCAAGGAATGCACGCGGCGCCTGGAAAAGGAATTCGCCGCCGGCGGATTGCCGATGGCGGTATGGCAGCAGGTCAAGCTGCATTACATCGGCCTGCTCGTGAACCATTTCCAGCCCGAGCTGGCCGAGACCTTCTTCAATTCGGTCACGACCAAGATCCTGCACCGCACGCATTTCCACAACGATTTCATTTTCGTGCGGCCCGCGGTCAGCACGGAATACATAGAGAACGACGACCCGGCCGCGCGGCCCACCTACCGCGCCTACTACCCCGCGCGCGCGCCCGCGCCACAGTCGCTGCGCGCGACGCTGCGGCAGATCGTTGAAGACTTCGGTCTGCAGCGCGCGTTCGAGGATCTGCCGCGCGATCTGGCGGCGGTCGAGCAGGCGATCCTTGATCAAGGGGTTCTGGAAAAGCAGCGCACCAATTTCCAGATCCAGGTGCTGTCGAGCCTGTTCTTCCGCAACAAGGGCGCCTATTTGGTCGCCAAGCTGATCAACGGCTTCACCGAACTGCCGCTGGTGCTGCCGCTGCTGCACGGGCCGCGCGGCGGTCTGGTGATCGATGCCGCGCTGTTCGGCGAAGACGATCTGCAGGCACTGTTCAGCTTTGCGCGCGCCTATTTCATGGTCGACATGGAAATTCCCAGCGGCTATGTGCAGTTCCTGCGCAGCCTGATGCCGGGCAAGCCGCGCGCCGAGCTCTATACCGCGCTGGGCCTGGCCAAGCAGGGCAAGACGCTGTTCTACCGCGACTTCCTGCACCACCTGCGCTATTCGAGCGACGCGTTTCGCATCGCGCCTGGCATCAAGGGCATGGTGATGCTGGTGTTCGACCTGCCGAGCTTTCCCTATGTGTTCAAGCTGATCAAGGACTACTACCCGCCGCAGAAGGACACGACGCGCGAACAGGTCAAGGCCAAGTACCAACTGGTCAAGCAGCACGACCGCGTCGGCCGCATGGCCGATACGCTGGAGTACAGCCTGGTGGCGTTTCCACGCGAGCGCTTCGATGACGCGCTGATCGCCGAGATAGAGAAGTTCGCTCCCAGCCAGCTCGAGATCAGCGACCGCGACGGCGACGGTCGCACCGAGGTCATCATCAGCCACCTCTATATCGAGCGGCGCATGATTCCCCTGAACCTCTACCTGCAGGAAGCGCTCGAGGCCGGGCCGGGCGACGCACGCGCCCAGGCGCAGCTCGCGCGCAGCGTGGTCGAGTACGGCAATGCAATCAAGGACCTGGTGGCGGCGAACATCTTTCCGGGCGACATGCTGTGGAAGAACTTCGGCGTGACGCGCAACGGCAAGGTGGTGTTCTATGACTACGACGAGATCGAGTACCTCACGGACTGCAACTTCCGCGCCGTGCCCGCGCCGCGCAACGAGGAAGACGAGATGAGCGGCGAGATCTGGTACGCGGTCGGCCCGCGCGATGTGTTTCCGCAGAGCTTCGCGCCTTTCCTGCTGGGCCATCCCGCGGTGCGCGAGGTTTTTCTGCAGCACCATGCCGACCTGCTCGAGCCCGCGTTCTGGCAGGGCCACCAGCAGCGCATACGCGCCGGCCATGTGCACGATGTTTTTCCGTACGAGCGCGAACGGCGTTTCGTGCGGACTGCGACCGATGACCCGAACGCGCACTGAGCGCCGGGCCTTTCTTCCCATTTCAAACCAACTGGAGACAAAAGAATGACCGAAGCCATTGTGATCGTGGGCGCAGCCCGCACCCCCATGGGCGCCTTCCAGGGCGACTTCAGCGAACTCGCGGCCCATGATCTGGGCGGCGCCGCGATCCGCGCGGCCGTGGAGCGTGCGGGCATCGCGCCCGAGAAAGTCGACGAAGTGCTGTTCGGCAACTGCCTGATGGCCGGCCAGGGCCAGGCGCCCGCGCGCCAGGCCGGGTTCAAGGGCGGCCTGCCGCAGAGCACGGGCGCGGTGACGCTGTCGAAGATGTGCGGCGCGGGCATGGAGGCGACGCTGCTGGCGCATGACCAACTGGTCGCGGGCAGCCGCGACGTGATGGTTGCCGGCGGCATGGAAAGCATGACCAACGCGCCTTATCTGCTCAAGAAGGGCCGCGGCGGCTACCGCATGGGCCACGACAAGATTTTCGACCACATGATGCTCGACGGCCTCGAGGACGCGTATGAGGCCGGCCGTTCCATGGGAACGTTCGGCGAAGACTGCGCGGCCAAGTACCAGTTCACGCGCGAGCAGCAGGACGCGTTTGCCACGGCCAGCGTGCAGCGCGCCCAGGCCGCGACGCAAAGCGGGGCATTCACGGCCGAGATCACGCCGGTGACGGTGTCCACGCGCAAGGGCGACGTGGTGGTGAGCGTCGACGAAGGCCCGGCCAAGGCGCGGCTCGACAAGATCGCCAGCCTCAAGCCGGCGTTCAAGAAGGACGGCACGATCACCGCGGCGTCGAGCTCGAGCATCAACGACGGCGCCGCCGCGCTGGTGCTGATGCGCGAATCGACAGCCAAGGAGCTGGGCTGCAAGCCGCTGGCGCGCATCGTTGCGCACGCGAGCTTTGCCCAGGCCCCCGAATGGTTCACCACGGCTCCCGTGGGCGCGACGCAGAAGGCGCTGAAGAAGGCCGGCTGGAGCGTGGCCGATGTCGATCTGTGGGAAATCAACGAAGCGTTCGCGGTCGTGCCGCTGGCGCTGATGACCGAGCTGGGCGTGTCGCACGACATCGTCAACGTGAATGGCGGCGCCTGCGCGCTGGGCCACCCCATCGGTGCCAGCGGCGCGCGCATTCTTGTCACGCTGCTGCATGCGCTGCAGGCCCGCGGCAAGAAGCGCGGCCTGGCCACGCTGTGCATTGGCGGCGGCGAGGCCACGGCCATGGCGATCGAGTTGGTTTAAGCTGCCTGACGGCCCGACCACCGCGGGCGGCATCAGAGAAGGGAATCACCGTGATCACCAACGAGGAGCAGCTGCGAACGCTTTACGAAGCGCCCGCGGAGCGGGCCTTGCTCAAGCAGCAGGTGGACCTGGACCGCTACTGCCTGCGTTTCCTGGCGCTGTCGCCGCTGTGCATAGTCTCGACCGCGGGCCCTGCGGGCGCGCTGCTCGATGCCTCGCCGCGCGGCGGCCGCCCGGGCTTCGTCAAGGCGCCCGACAAGAACACGCTGCTGCTGCCCGACGTGGGCGGCAACAACCGGCTCGACAGCATGAGCAATCTGCTGCACGACCCGCGCATAGGGCTGCTGTTTCTCATTCCCGGCTTCGACGAGACGCTGCGCGTCAACGGCACGGCGCGGCTGCGCGACGAAGCGCACTACACGGCCTTGTTCCGCGCAGACAACCCGCGCATCCGGCTGGTGATCGAAGTGACGGTGCACGAAGCCTATCTGCATTGCGCGAAAGCGCTGATGCGTGCGCGGCTGTGGAAGCCCGAGGCCCAGGTGCCGCGCTCGACCATGCCCGGCATGAATCAGATCGTGCATGCGCAGATCGGCCTGCAGGCACCGGCCGAACCGCACGAAGTGATGGTGGCGCGCTATGCGCATCTGATCGCGCAGGAGCAGGGCGTGGCGCCGACGGGCGACGCCTAGCAGCGTAGACGTTTTTAAAGGAGGCGCAATGGCGCAGGTATTGGTGATCGGAGCGTCGCGCGGCATTGGCCGCGAGCTGGCGCAGCAGTACATTGACAACGGCGATCGCGTGATCGCGACGGTGCGCCGCGCCGAGGACCGCGAGGCGCTGCTGGCGCAGGGCGCGTCGGCCGTGCATCTGATCGATGTGGCCCAGCCGCAGTCGGTCAGCGGCCTGGCCTGGCTGCTCGACGGCGAGAAATTCGACTATGCGTGGTATGTGGCCGGCGTGCTCGACCATCTGCACACGACCACGCCGCCCACGCAGCAGGAGTTCGACCGCGTGATGCACACCAATCTGCTGGGCGCGATGCAGGCCCTGCCCCAGGTCGCACCCATGGTGCAGGCCGCGGGCGGCAAGTTCGCTTTCATTTCGAGCAGCATGGCGCAGATCGGCCATGTCGATGACGACCATTCGTGGCTCTATCGCTGCAGCAAGGCCGCGCTGAACATGGCGGTGGCGACGGCCCAGCATGGCTGGCCCGGCGTGCTGCTGCTGACCATGGACCCGGGCTGGGTGCGCACCGAGATGGGTGGCAGCGTGGCACCGCTGTCGGTCGAGGAAAGCGTGCAGGGAATGCGCGCGACGCTCGCCGGAGCGCAGGCGGCCGATGCGGGCAAGCTGCTGCACCACGACGGCCGCCGAGCCGACAGCTGGTAGCGCGG
>NZ_JAVWWA010000142.1:0-10099 GCF_036666375.1 Comamonas sp.
GACGTGGTCTGCCCGGGCTTCACCAGCGACTGCCTGGAGACGCTGGAGGAAATCAGCCAGGAAGCGCGCGAAGCCTTCCTGCACGCGGGCGGCAAGGCATTTGCATACATTCCCTGCGTCAACGACAGCGCGCCCTGGATCACGGCGCTGAGCCGGATCGCGCAGCAGCACCTTGCAGGCTGGCCCGTGGGCCTGCCCGATGAAAAGGCATTGCTGCAGACCGCCGAGCGCGCCAAGGCCCTGGGCGCGCGCCAATAGCCAATAGTCAGGCGGGAGCGTCGCACGACTCCCACGCCGCCGAGCAGTCGAACCGGCCCAACAGACGGGTGATTTCCGCGGCGGGAAGCGCCTTGGAAAACAACCAGCCCTGGTAGCTTTCGCAACCATTGCTGCGCAGAAAGCCCAGTTGTGCGGCGTCTTCCACCCCTTCGGCCACCACCGGCAGGCCTAGCATGTGGGACATGGCGATGACGGCACGCACGAGCACCGCATCGTTGTTGTTTTCCATGACCTGGCGGATGAACTCGCGGTCGATCTTCAGTCGCGACACCGGCAGCAGGCGCAGATAGGCCAACGAGGAATAGCCAGTGCCGAAATCGTCCAGCGCGATGCTGATGCCCAAGGCGCGCAATCTGTCGAATACCTGCCGCGTCGTATCCGGCTCGGCCATGGCCTCGGTCTCGGTGATTTCCAGCTCGATCAAGTCCGCACGCGTGCCGTGCTGATCCAGCAATTGCTGCAGCCGAGCCGGCAATTGGGTCTGGCGAAACTGTTGCGCCGACAGGTTGATCGAAACGCGCACCGGCGTGCCGTTGCCATCCCACAGGGAAGCCTGGCGGCACGCGGTCTCCAGCACCCAGTCGCCCAATGGGTGGATCAGGCCGCTGGTAACGGCGACGGGAATGAAGTGATCGGGCGGCACGCACCCCAGCTCGGCATCGTGCCAGCGCAGCAGCGCCTCCACGCCGACGACAGCGCCGGTTTTCACATCCACCTGCGGCTGGTAGTGCAGCTCCAGCGCCTGTGTTTCGACGGCCCGCTTGAGCCGTTCGTGCATCTGGTTGCGCAGCCTCAGGGCTTCGCTCATTTCGGGTCTGTACACGGCATGGGTGCCACGCCCTTGCGTCTTGGCGGCATACATGGCCATGTCGGCAAAACGCATCAGCATGCCCGAATCCTGCGCATCGGTGGGGAACGCCGCAACGCCGATGCTGGCTCCCAGACTCAATTCACCCATCTTGAAACGACAACTCGCCGACAGGCTGCGCTGCAGCTTCTGCACGACCGTGAGCACATGGTCCATCGATGGCACATCGGGCAGCAGCACTGTGAACTCATCGCCGCCCAGCCGGGCAATCACATCGCCCGCGCGCAAGCTGCTGCGCAGTCTTCGCGCCACCTCGATCAGCACCTGATCGCCTGCCGCATGACCATGGGCATCGTTGATGTCCTTGAATTCATCGAGATCCAGCAGCAGCAACGCCAATGTTCGGCCGCTGCGCCGTGCCCGATGGATGGCCTGCTCGAAATGCTGCATGAACTGCCAGCGGTTCGCCAACCCCGTGAGCCCGTCGTGCGTGGCCTGGTAGCGCATGTCTTCCTGCAGACGCTTCACCTCGGTCATGTCGCGCATGAACACCACCCCGGCCAGCAGGCCATCCATGGTGCAGTGGCCCAGGGCAATGTCGACCGACACCATCAAGCCATCCTTGCGCAGCAGTTGCAGCTGACTGACCATGCCCATGGGCCGGGCGACCGGGTTCAGAAAGAACTTCCTCACCAGATCGCTGTGCTTGCTGCGCATGTGCGGGGGCAGGAAGATGCTGACCGACTGACCCGACAGCTCTTCGGCGCTATAGCCGGTCAACAGTTCGACAGCTGGGTTGGCCCTGAAGATGGCACCGGTGTCATCCACGATGAGGATACTGTCCGGTGCGGCATCCAGTGCGGCCAGGGCGAGTGCTTCTTCATTGGAAATCAACTTCACTTCACACCTCTTGCCGGAAGACCGAAGCGGCTTCGTCAAGACGCTGGGCCTGCGCACCCAGCACCTGGCTCAGTTGGGCACTGTCCGTCACCTGCGCCGCATTGTGCTTGGCAATTTGCTCCAGCTGTGCCAGCGCCTGGTTGATCTGAGCCACGCCATGGGACTGCTCCTGGCTCGCCAGGCGGATGTCCTCCATCATCGCGGCCACGCGTTCAACGGCCTGCACAGCCTCGGTCAAGGTGCTGCCGGCAGCGACCACGGTACGGTTGCCGGCATCGACCTGAGCGGTCGATGCGTCGATGAGCTGCTTGATCTGCCTGGCAGCGTTGGCGCTCTTGGTCGATAGCGCACGCACCTCCGAGGCCACGACCGCAAAGCCCCTGCCATGCTCGCCCGCGCGCGCCGCCTCGACCGCTGCGTTGAGCGCCAGGATGTTGGTTTGGAACGCAATGGCGTCGATCATGCTGGTGATATCGGCCACCTTCTGGCTGGATGCCGAGACGCCGCGCATGCTTTCCTGGGCCTGCGCCACCATGGCGGCGCTTTGCGCTGCCATGCGCACCGCCTGCGTCGCCATCTGCGCAGCTTGGGCGGCGGTCTCGCTGTTGCTGCCAATGGCCGCGGCCAGCTGTTCGTTGGCGGCGGCAGTTTCTTCGAGACGCGCGACTGTCTCCTGGGTCCGCTGGGCCAGTTTCTCATTGCCTTGTTGCAGATCGTGCGCACCGCTGCGCACATGTACCACCTTGTCCTGGATGTCCCCCACCAGCGAGAGCAGATTCAGCGACGCCTGTTCGATGCCACGCATCACCAGGCCGATCTCGTCGCAACGATTCAGGAACAAGGGTTCGGCCCGCTGGCCGCTGGCCACCGCCTGAGCTTGCACCATGAGCTGGCGCAGCGGCCCATGCACCGCCACGCGCGACCACCAGCCGCTGACGAGTACCGCCAGCGTCCAGTTCGCCAGCGCGGGCCATTGTGCCGCCGCCCCGCCCCCGGCGAATGCCATCCCTGCGGCGCCCGCCAGCCACAAAGCCCCCAGCCCCAGGCGCATGCGCGTAGCCAGCGACACAAAGCGCCAACGCGTGTAACAGCCGGCCAGGCTCCTGCGCACCACTTGGCCGCGCAACAGGTCAAGCTTTCGGTCCCCTTGCTGCATCCCGCGATAAATCTCTTCATGCGCGCTCACGCCGTTGCGGGGAGCCTGCACGCGCACCGACAGGTAGCCGGTGATTTCACCACGCTGGCGAATGGGCGCGGCATTGGCGCGCACCCAGTAGTGGTCGCCATCCTTGCGGCGGTTCTTGACCAATGCCGTCCAGAGGCGACCGCCTTGGATGGTGCTCCACATGTCTTCGAACGCCGCAGGCGGCATGTCGGGGTGACGCACCAGGTTGTGGGCCTTGCCATACAACTCTTCGCGCTCGAAGCCGCTGCAGGCAATGAAGGCATCGTTGGCATAAATGATGCGGCCCTTCAGATCGGTCGCGGACAGCAGTGTTTCATGTTCACCTATCTGGAACTCGCGCTGCGTGACAGGTCCATTATTTTTCATTGTGGAGAAACAGGCTGAAAGATATGAGCACCCCGATCAACGATCGGGCATAGGCACGCCGCCACAGCCGTGGCTGAAACGATGTTGAGACTAGGATTATGGGAAATGCCTATTTCAATCGATAGAGCGCAAGCTCGCGGTTTTCCCTGTATCCGCACCTGATGTGATCAATATCACCAGCAGCCAATGCATTTTTTTCCGCAGGAAAAAACGCCTTGACCCATGGCAAACATCCAGCCTGACGAGGCCGTCAAGGATACGGCCCGCTGCGTGGCCATGGCGGCCCTTGGCGCCTGCGTTCAGTGCGGCAGCGATGGGTCCGGTGCCTGTATGCGCTCAAGCAATCGAGGCATATGGAGATCGCAGTAATGGCGGCCACAGCGGCTTACGTCGCCATTTTTTTCAAGCCGCGCAAAGGCCCGGGTGATCGATTCGCGCGTGGTGCCCAGCAGATCAGCCAAGACGGTCTGCGTCGGCAGTCGCACTCGCAGGCTGCATTGCAGTTCGCTCAGGTGCAGCAGTGCCCCAGCCAGTTGTCTTGTCACGCTGTCACCACTGCGCAACATGCTCCAGCTGAAATATTGCTCCATCGCGTGCGCCATGAAATCCTGCAGGGCCCACAGAAAGGCCGGGTCCTCGAGCAGCCCGCTGCTGCGCAGCGCCGCGTTGGAAAGCTCGCAATAGCGACCTTCCAGAATGCCGATGTGCGTCACCGGACTTGCCCGCCCCAGCAGCCCGAACTGGCCCGTGACCGTGCCACGCCCCAGCACGCCTATCGACCGATGCCCGCCGTAGGGCGGCAATGCGCAGCACATCATGACGGTACCTGACTTGATGATGCGCAAGGCCGTGGAGATCGATCCCTGCGCCTGGAGCACATCGCCGGCGCGAAAGCGGTGTTCCCTGAGTTGAACTTTGGCCATGAGATCGCCACGCAGGCGGGTGACCGGACATGCGGTCTGTGCAGCGCAATGCCAACAATTGCGCTGCGCCGCCAGCGCCCCTTCCGCCTCACCCTCGGTACGGGCGCTCATGGCCGGCACAAATCAATGCGGCGGTCGATCGACGCTATCTGCAAGGGGACGGTGAGCATGTATAGGGTTCTCGTGAAGCGCAAGCGCTTGTATATGGGACGGCCGGGCGAGCCACCCATCTACAAATATTTACAAAATCGCTGATTGTCGTCATTTAACCGGCCTGCGGTGAGTGCTTTGCGGCCAAGGTGATATTTATCAACAGGAATAAAGCGCCACCGCAAGTAAATGCGCAAAAAGCCGCCCGGACTTATCACTACATCTCATAAGGCAATGCCTTTTTCATCGTTGGTTGCTGCGTCATGCCCACGGACAATTGAGGCATGAAAAAAATCCTTGCTTTTGCGCTGGCCCTGAGTGCAGGTCACTGGGCCTTCGCGGCCCAGCCCCTGCTGACTCCGGCGCAACTCAGCGCCATTCCAGCGTCCACGGCCGCATTGCGCGTGATCGATATACGCGACCCGCAAGCCTATGCCAAGCAGCATATTCCCGGCGCGGTGAGCGCACCGTATGGCAAGTGGCGCGGCCCGGCAACGAACCCCGGCGAACTGCCCGACATTTCCAAACTCACGCAGTTGGTGCAGTCGCTGGGCCTCACGCCGGCGACGCATGCAGTGGTCGTGTCCAGTGGCGCGGATGCCACCGATTTCGGCGCTTCGGCGCGCGTCTACTGGACGCTCAAGACGCTGGGGCTCAAGCAGCTGTCCATCGTCAACGGCGGCATGAAAGCCTGGGCCGACGCCAAGCTGCCACAGGACAACGCGGCCGTGCAGATCGCGGCCAGCAGTTGGCAGCCCCAGCTCGACACCAGCCTGATCGCGACGCGCGAGGACATACGCAAGAACCTCGACCTGAGCAACGCGGCGCTGGTCGATTCGCGCCCCGACGCCTTCTACCAGGGCAAGACGCGCGCACCCGCGGCCAAGCTGTCGGGCACGCTGCCCGGCGCGCAGCAGCTCGATTTCAACCAGTGGTTCGTGCCCGGCACCTCGACCTTTGTCGACACCGCCGCGGCCAAACAGATTGCCGCCAAGGTGCAGCGCAAGCAGGGCGAAGACATGGTCGCGTTCTGCAACACCGGCCACTGGGCCGCGACCGACTGGTTCGGCCTGAGCGAGATGGCCGGCCTGCCCAACGTCAAGCTGTATGCGGGCTCCATGGTCGACTGGACCCAGCAGCCGGACGCACCGGCGCTCGAGAACCAACCCAGCCGCGCCGAGTCGCTGGCCTATGACGCGCGCCAATGGTGGCAGCGCAAATTCAAGTAAATCCATGAAACGTCTACCCCTTGCGGCCTTGATGGCCGTTTTCTTTGCCTGGCTGCTGTGGACCGTGTCCGTGCGCCAGGCCGCGCTGTTTGCCGTGGGCATAGGCCTGGGCGCGGTGCTTGCGGGCCAGCGTTTTGGCTTCACCACGGGCTGGCGCCTGCTGATCGAGGAAAAGGACGCCAGCGGCGTGTTCGGCCAGCTGCTGCTGCTGGCGCTGGCCGCCGCGCTGGCAATGCCGCTGCTGGGCAGCTTCCCCGAACTCACGGCGGCGCTGGGCCCGCCCAGCATCAGCCTGCTGATCGGCGCCTTTGTCTTCGGCCTGTGCATGCAGATTGCGGACGGCTGCGGCAGCGGCACGCTCTACAAGGCCGGCATGGGCATTCCCATGAACGCCGCCATCCTGCCGATGTTTGCCATCGGCAGCTTTGTCGGCTCCATGCACCTGGGCTGGTGGCTGGAACTGGGCCGCGTGCAGCCCGTGGGCCTGGTGAGCCGCTGGGGCTGGCCCGCGGCGCTGGGCGCAACGCTGCTGGCGCTGGCGCTGGTGGCCGTGGGCGTGCGCTGGTATGTGGGCCAGGCCAATGCCAGGCTGCAGCGCGCAACCCAGCCGCTGTGGCAGCGCAAATGGGTGGTGGGCGCGGTGCTGCTGGCGATTCTGGCCACGGCCAATCTGGTGATTGCGGGCCAGCCCTGGGGCGTGGTCTACGGCTTTGGCCTGTGGGCGGCAAAAGTGGCCAGCGCCACGGGCGCGGTCGACCTGGCACAGAACTGGTTCTGGAGCCAGCCCGGCAATGCCGCGCGATTGCAGGAAACCGTTCTACTCGATGTCACCAGCATCACCAACATCGGCATTCTGGCCGGCGCGCTGTGGGTCGCGGCAAACAAGCCGCCTTCGTCCAAGGCGCTGACGGGAACGCAATGGGTGGTGGCGCTGGTCGCCGGCCTGGTGCTGGGCTACAGCTCGCGCCTGGCGTTCGGCTGCAATGTGGGCGCCATGCTGTCGGGCATCAGCACGGGCAGCATCCATGGCTGGATCTGGGTGCCGCTGGCCTTCGCCGGCACCATCTTCGGCCTGCGCATTCGCCGGCGCTTCGGCTTCTGAAAGGACAGCACACCATGACGCAACAGACCACTTTGCGCATCGCCTTCTGGGCCGTGCTGCTCGCTTTCCTGGCCTGGGACTACACCTACTCGGCCCCCGTCGATCTGCGCTACGAAGCGCCGCTGATCGCCGCGGGCTCGGGGCAGGCGTCACAGGGCGGGCATTGCTCGATTCCGGATTAGGTATGCCAACCGCCCCGCTTGCGGGGCTTTTTTACGTGCCCAGAGGACGTTCACCCTGAGTCCTGAGCCCGTCGAAGGATCGAAGGTTGCTCTCCCCTGCGCGCAGCGCCCCCTTCACCGCCTGCCACTGTTTCAATACATTGAGCGCCGGCGCGTGCCCGCAGCCCGAGACCTCCAGCCATTGCAACTGCCCGCGCGCGCCCGGCCCGCGCTGCATCATCTGCTGGGCCGTCGACGCCAGAACCAGATCCGAGGCCTCGCCGCGCAGCAGCAGCACGGGCACCTCGATCGCATCGTAATGCGGCCAGATCAGGTAATCGTTCGCATGGCCCGTGAACTGCTCGATCATGCGCGGATCGTAGTGCGGCGTCACGCGGCCATCGGGCAGGCGGCGCATGCTGCTCTCCGTGAGCGCGCGCCATTGCGCCTCGGGCAGCCAGCCATAGGGTGCGTAGGCGCTGCGGAAAAACGCCTCGAGTTCGGCCATGGTCGCGAACACCGGCGGCTGGCCCGCATAGCCCTTGATGCGTTCGAGCGCCGGCGCGGCGAGTTCGGGCGCGTTGTCGTTGAGCACCAGGCTGCATATGCGCGCTGCCAGCGTCGGCTCGAACAAGCCTGACGCGCAGACCGTGCCTATGGCCCCGCCCATTGACGTTCCCACCCAATGGATCTGCTCCAGCCCCAGCGCATCGGAGAGTTCTCGCGCCAGCCGCGCATAGAAGCGCAGCTGGTACTCGTCGCCGGGCGCGCGGCTCCATTCGCTCAGGCCGCGGCCCAGCGTGTCGGGGCAGATCACGCGGTAACCTTGCGCCGCGAGATAGCGCGCCAGCGGGTCCATGTCGCGCCCGGTGCGCGCCAGACCATGCCAGGCAATCACCGTGGGCAAGGCGGCATCGGCCGCCGCCGCCGACCAATCCATGTAGTGGATCTCGTACCCCGCGCATCGCACATAGCGCGAAGCCGGTGCGGGCACCCGGGCAAGTTGCACCGCCCAGCCGGCCTGCTCGTCGGTCGAGGGAATCGCACATTCCAGACGTGTTGCCGCATTGCTCATGGCGTGCTCCTGCGCAGGGCCGCGGCGCGCAGGCGGCCGACGATGCCCGTGGGAAAGTAATAGACCGACAGCACGAACAGCACGCCCAGCCACAGCAGCCAGCGGTCGGGGCTCAGCAGCGCGGCCAGCCAGGGCAGGCCCACGGCAGCTTCGCTGCCCAGGCGCAGCAGGTCCTGCAGATAGCTCTGCGCGATCAGGAACAGCACCGCGCCGATGGCGCTGCCGTAGATCGTCCCCATGCCGCCTATGACCACGATCAGCAGGCAGTCCATCATGATCTCGAACGACAGCGAGGTCTCGGGCCCGTTGTAGCGCAGCCAGAGCGCGAGCATCGCGCCCGCGAGGCAGGCAAACAGCGCCGACAGCACGCTCGACAAGGTGCGGTAGACCACGACGCGGTAGCCCAGCGCCTCGGCGCGGAACTCGTTTTCGCGTATCGCCTGCAGCACCCGCCCGAACGGCGAGTTGACGATGCGCAGCAGCGCCAGCAGCAGCACCAGCGCGACGACAAACAGCAGGTAGTAGGTGATGAGCTTGCCGTCAATCATGCGTCCCAGGAACTCGCTGTCGAACGGCTCGAAGCTCGGCGACAGCCACTCGGGCAGCTTGAACGTGAGGCCGTCCTCGCCGCCGGTCCACTCCGACAGCTGCGAGGCCAGCGTCTGGAAGGCCGCGGCCACGGCCAGCGTGATCATCGCAAAGAAGATCGCGCGCACGCGCAGCGAGAACAGCCCCACGGCCAGCGACAGCAGCAGGCTGAGCAGCAATGCGCAGCCTATGCCCAGCGCCAGCGCGCTCCAGGTGGGGCCCATGCGCCCCGCCGCAATCGCCACGCCGTAGGCGCCTATGCCGAAGAACATGGTGTGGGCAAAGCTCACGATGCCGGTATAGCCCAGCAGCAGATCGAAGCTGGCGACCAGCACCACGAAGATCAGCACCTTGGCGGCGACGTTCAGCGCCTTGACGCCGGGAAACAGAAACGGCGCAATCGCCAGGCCCACCAGAATGGCGAGAAGAATCACCGCCAGCGGTCGGCTGCGCGGCATATCGCCGGAAAGCAATCGGTTCAACATGCTTGTGACTCCTGGTTCAACGGTTGGCCACCGGGTATACGCCCTGGGGCCGCCACAGCAGGATGGCGACCATCAGCGCGATGTTGGAAAACAGCGCGACCTTGGGCACCAGAAATCCGGTGTAGTTGGCCATCAGCCCGACCAGCAGCGCGCCGATCAGCGCCCCGCCCGTGGAGCCCAGGCCACCGATGATGATCACGATGAAGATCAGCACATTGACCTGCGCGCCCATCTGCGGAATCACGTTCTGCTGGTACAGCCCCCACATCACGCCGCCCAGGCCGGCAAGCGCCGAGCCGACGACAAACACGCCGACAAACAGCCGCCGAATGCGGTAGCCCAGCGCCTCGACCATTTCGCGGTCCTGCACGCCCGCGCGAATCAGCAGGCCGACCTTGGTGCGCGCCAGCGTGTAGGCCAGCGCGGCAAACACCGCCAGGCCCACGAGCACCGCGACCACGCGGTACTTCTCCACCGCCGCATCGCCCAGCAGCCAGGCGCCGCGCATGCCTTCGGGCAGCGGCAGCGGAATCTGCTGCGGCCCCCAGATCACCTTGATCAGCTCCTCGCCGATGATCATTCCGCCCATGGTGATCAGGATCTGCTTGAGATGCTGGCCATACACGGGCCGCACGATGAAGCGCTCGAACGCCAGGCCCACGGCCGCGGCCACCAGCATGGCAATCAGCATGGCGGGCAGCACGGCCAGCAGGTTGCGCCACAGATCCGCCGAGCCCGTGTAGTCGCCCATGGCGCCAAGCACGCTGGCGGCGACAAACGCGCCCAGCGCGATGAACACGCCATGGCCGAAGTTCAGCACGTCCATCAGGCCGAACACCAGCGTCAG
>NZ_JAVWWA010000143.1:0-10055 GCF_036666375.1 Comamonas sp.
GCTCAGGACGAACGGGCGAAAGGATAGCCCTCATCCAACAATCCGCCCGAACCCAAGGACCCTTCTCTAGACCGCCCCCTGCTCCCAGCTTCCCCCGATCGCGCGAATCAGCATCACCGTCGTGGTGTACTGCGCAGTGCTGACCTGCAGTGCATTGCGCCGCTGACGCAGCGCGTTGCGGCGCGCATCCAGCAGTTCAAGCTGGCTCACATAGCCGTTGCGGTAGCGCACGTCCGACAGGTGGCTGGCGCGCTCGGCCGACTGCACGGCCTGGGCCAGCACTTCGGACTGGCCCGCCAGCAGGCGCAGCGTGCTCAGTTGGTCCTCGACATCGCGAAACGCCGTGAGCACCTGGCCGCGCTGCGCGGCAACGGCCGCTTCCAACCTGGCCTTGGCGCCCTCTTCCTGCGCCGCGCGCTGGCCGCCGTCGAAGATGGGCAGCGACAGCAGGGCGTTCAGGCCCCAGGAGCGCGCCGACCAACGCAGCAGGTCGCCCAGTTCGGGCGAGGCATAGCCGCCGTTGGCGGTCAGCATGATGGAGGGAAACCACGCGGTCTGGGCCACGCCCACGCGCGCCAGCGCGGCCTGCACATTGGCCTGGGCGGCCGAGACATCGGGGCGGCGCGCCAGCACCGTGGCCGGCACGCCGGCCGGAATCACCGGCAGCGTCGCCTGGGCCTGGCTGTCGGCCAGCGTGAAGCGGCCCGCGACTTCGCCGGTCAGCACCGCCAGCGCATGCACCAGCAGCGCCTGCTGGCGCTCGAGCGCCAGCACTTCGAACTCGGTGGCCGAGACTTCGGTCTGCATGCGCGCCACGTCGAGCTCGGCCGCGTCACCGGCCTGGAAGCGCCGCGTCGTCAGCCGCAGGCTGTCGCGGTAGATGTCCAGGCTTTGCACCACCAGCGCGCGCTCGGTCTGCACCGAACGCAGTTGCAGATAGGTCTGGGCGACATCGGCCTGGACCATCAGCCGCGTGCTCTGCAGCAGCGCGGCGCGCGCCTGCGTGTCCTGCAGCGCGGCGGCGCTGGTCTGCGACAGCTTGCCGAACAGATCGACTTCATACGACAGGTTCAGTCCCGCCGTGCCCACCGTGGCCGGCGTGCTGCTGCCCGTGGACTGCAGGCCGGCCTGGCGCGCCACGCCCGCCGAGGCGCCGATCTGCGGCAGGCGCTGGGCGTCGGCCGAGCGCAGCAGCGAGCGCGCTTCGGCCAGGCGCGCAGCGGCGGCCTGGATATCGGTGTTGGCGTCGCCCGCGCGCTCGACCAGAGCGCTCAGCTGCGGGTCGGCAAATGCCAGCCACCAGGCGCCGCGCGGCTGGGATTCGGCGGGAGCGGCCGAGGCCGTGCCGACCGGCGCTTCGCCGCCTTCGGCGCTGCTGAACGTGGTCGGCAGGTCTAGGCCCGCATGCTCGGCCGGGGCCGGCAAGGCGCTGGCGCAGCCGGCCAGCACCAGAGCGGCAAACAGCGGCGCCAGGCGCGCCAGGGGTTGGCGCGTCAACAAGGCAATGGTTTTCATGGAGTGACTCCTCTTCTTATTCATCGTGAGCGCGCGGCGCGGCCAGCACGGGATGGGCCACGGCGCCCGAACCATGCGCAGCCGAAGCTGCGGCAGGTGCGTCCGGGCTGGGGTGCTGCAGCAAAGGCCGGTTGCCCGCCATGCGGCGCAGCACCACATAGAACACCGGGGTCAGGAACAGGCCGAAGGCCGTCACGCCAATCATTCCGAAGAACACCGCCACGCCCATGGCGCTGCGCATCTCGGCGCCCGCGCCCGTGGCCAGCACCAGGGGCAGCACGCCCATGACGAAAGCCAGCGAGGTCATCAGGATGGGGCGCAGCCGAAGGCGGCTGGCCTCGATCGCGGCCTGTATGGGCGTGCGCCCGGCAAACTCCAGCTCGCGCGCGAATTCCACGATCAGGATGGCGTTCTTCGCCGACAGCCCGACCAGCACGATCAGCCCGATCTGCGTGAACACGTTGTTGTCGCCGCCGCTGAGCCACACACCGGTCATTGCCGCGAGCAGGCCCATGGGAACGATCAGGATGATGGCAATGGGCAGCGTCAGGCTTTCATACTGCGCGGCCAGCACCAGGAACACCAGCAGGATGGCCAGCGGAAACACCAGCAGCGCGGAATTGCCGGCCAGGATCTCCTGGTAGGTCAGCTCGGTCCACTCAAATCCAATGCCCTGGGGCAGGGTTTCGGCGGCCACGCGCTCGATTGCCGCCTGGGCCTGGCCCGACGAAAAGCCGGGCGCGGGTCCGCCGCTGACGTCGGCCGACAGGAAGCCGTTGTAGCGCATCGCACGCTCGGGCCCGAAGCTGGGCTCGAGCTTCATCAGCGCCGACAGCGGCACCATCTGGCCGGTGGTCGAGCGCACCTGCAGCAGGCCCACGTCCTCGGCGCGCGCGCGGTAGGCGGCGTCGGCCTGCACGCGCACGCTATAGGTACGGCCGAACTGGTTGAAGTCGTTGGCGTACAGGCTGCCCAGGTAGATCTGCAGCGTCTCGAAGATGTCGGTGACGGGAACGCCCAGCTGGCGCGCCTTGGTGCGGTCGATGTTGGCGTACAGCTGCGGCACGTTGACCTGCCAGCTGGTGAACAGTCCCGCAAGTTCGGGCGTCTGGTAGGCCTTGGCCATGAAGGCCTTGACTGCCGCGTCCATGGCGTCATAGCCCAGCGATGCGCGGTCCTCGATCTGCAGCTTGAAGCCGCCGGTCGTTCCCAGGCCGGCCACGGGTGGCGGCGGGAACAGCGCGATGAAGGCTTCCTGGATGCCGCCGAACGCCTGGTTGAGCTGGCCGGCCACGGCCGCGCCGCTCTGGTCGGCCCGGGTGCGCTCGGCAAACGGCTTGAGCGTGACGAACACCACGCCCGAATTCGAGCTGTTGGTGAAACCGTTGATCGACAGGCCGGTGAAGGCCAGCGCGTCCTCGACGTTGGGGTTCTGCTTGACGATCTCGCCCATGCGGCGAATCACTTCGTCGGTGCGGTCCAGCGTCGCGCCGTCGGGCAGCTGGGCAAAGCCCACCAGATACTGCTTGTCCTGGGCGGGAACGAAGCCGCCGGGAACGATCTTGAACAGGCCCCAGGTCGCGCCGACCAGCGCCAGGTAGATCACCAGCATCAGCGCCTTGCGGCCGATCACGCGCTGCACGCCGCCGCTGTAGGCGTCGGAGCCGCGCTGGAACAGGCGGTTGAAGCGGCGGAAAAAGCCGCCGAGCACGCGGTCCATGCCGCGCGTCAGCGCATCCTTGGGCGCGTCATGGCCCTTGAGCAGCAGCGCGCTGAGCGCGGGCGCCAGCGTCAGCGAGTTGATCGCCGAGATCACGGTGGAGATCGCGATGGTCACCGCGAACTGGCGGTAGAACTGGCCGGTGAGCCCGCTGATGAAGGCCAGCGGCACGAACACCGCGACCAGCACCAGCGCAATCGCGATGATGGGACCCGAGACTTCGCGCATCGCGCGATACGTGGCTTCGCGCGGCGACAGCCCCATCTCGATGTTGCGCTCCACGTTCTCCACCACCACGATGGCGTCATCAACGACGATACCGATGGCCAGCACCAGGCCGAACAGGCTCAGCGCGTTGATCGAGAAGCCCAGCAGGTGCAGCACGGCAAACGTGCCCACGACCGAGACCGGCACGGCCAGCAGCGGAATGATGGACGCGCGCCAGGTCTGCAGGAACAACACCACGACCAGCACCACCAGCGCCACGGCTTCAAGCAGCGTGGTGATCACGGACTTGATGGAAGCGCGCACGAACTGCGTGGGGTCGTAGGCGATGCGGAATTCCACGCCTTCGGGCATGTTCTTCTGCAGCTCGGCCATGGTGGCGCGCACATTGGCCGAGATGTCGAGCGCGTTCGAGCCCGGGGCCTGGAACACGCCCATGCCCACGGCGGGCTCGTTGTTGAGCAGCGAGCGCAGCGCGTAGTCGGCCGCACCCAGCTCCAGGCGCGCGACATCGCGCAGCCGCGTCACCGCGCCGTCGGCGCCCGACTTGACGATGATGTCGCCGAACTCTTCCTCGGTCTGCAGACGGCCCTGGGCGTTGATCGACAGTTGCATGTCGACGCCGGGCAGGCCGGGCGAAGCGCCGACCACGCCGGCCGCGGCCTGCACGTTCTGGCCGCGGATCGCGGCCACGACGTCGGCCGCCGACAGGCCGCGCTGGGCGACCTTCTGCGGGTCCAGCCAGGCGCGCATGGCGTAGTCGCCGCCGCCGAAAATCTGCACCTGGCCCACGCCCTGGATGCGCGCCAGTCGGTCCTTGACGTTGAGCACCGCGTAGTTGCGCAGGTAGTCGATGTCGTAGCGGTCATTGGGCGAGACCATGTGCACGACCATGGTCAGGTCGGGCGCGCTCTTGATGGTGGTGATGCCCAGGCGGCGCACTTCCTCGGGCAGGCGCGGCTCGGCCTGCGAGACGCGGTTTTGCACCAGCTGCTGGGCCTTGTCGGGGTCGGTGCCCAGCGCGAAAGTCACGGTGAGCGTCATCACGCCGTCGGTCGTCGCCTGGCTGCCCATGTAGAGCATGCCTTCGACGCCGTTGATCGATTCCTCCAGCGGCGTGGCCACGGTTTCGGCGATCACCTTGGGATTGGCGCCAGGATACTGGGCGCGCACCACGACCGAGGGCGGAGCGACGTCGGGATACTCCGAGATCGGCAGCGCGCGCAAGGCGATCAGGCCGGCCAGGAAGATCAGCACCGACAGCACCCCGGCAAAGATCGGGCGGTCAATGAAAAAGCGGGAGAGGTTCATATATTGTTCTTTTCAGTCAGCTCGCTCAGGCGGCGGGCTGTTTCGCGTCCTTGGCCGCGATTTCTGGCTTGTTCGCCATGGGCACGTCCTGGGCCTCGATGCGCGCGCCGGGGCGCACGCGCTGCAGGCCGTTGACGACAATGCGCTCGCCGGCCTTGAGGCCCGAAGTGACGATGCGCAGGCCGTTGACCGGCGCGCCCAGCTGCACTTCGCGGTACTCGGCGACTTCACCGGCGCCGACAACCATCACGTATTTCTTGCTCTGGTCGGTGCCGACCGCGCGCTCGTTGACCAGCACCGCGGAGGTGGCGCCCGACTGGCCCATGCGGATGCGCGCGAACTGGCCGGGCATCAGCGCGCCGTCCTGGTTCTCGAACACCGCGCGCACGCGCACCGTGCCGCTTTGCGCATCGACCTGGTTGTCGATCAGCTGCAGATGGCCGGCATGCGGCGTGCCGCCGGCCGTGCCCGTGCCCATCTGCACGGGAATGCGCTCCAGGCGCGCGCGAGCGTTCTCGCTGCCCAGCGCGCGCACCACCACCTGCTCGTCGCTGTCGAAGCTCGCGTAGATCGGGCTGACCGAGACCATGGTGGTCAGCACCGGCGCGCCCGCGCCCGAGGCCACGAGGTTGCCGACCGTGACTTCGATGCGGCCCACGCGCCCGGCAATCGGGGCGCGCACCTGGGTGTAACCCAGATTCAGGCGCGCGGTCTGCAGCGCGGCCTGGGCGGCACGCAGGTTGGCGTCGGCCTCGCGCTGGGCGTTGACGCGCTCGTCGTGTTCGCGCTGGGCAATCGCGCGCTCTTCCCACAGGCGGGTGGAGCGCTCCATTTCGCTGTGGGTATACGACAGCCGGGCCTGGGCCGCGACCACCTGGGCCTGGGCGCGATCGACCTCGGCGTTGAACGGCGCGGCGTCCAGCGTGAACAGCAGGTCGCCCTGCTTGATCAGCGCGCCTTCGCGGAAATGCACGGCCTGCACGGCGCCGGCGACGCGCGGGCGGATGTCCACGCGCTGCACGGCTTCGAGGCGGCCGGAGAATTCATCCCACAGCGCGACGTCCTGCTGCACCACCTGGGCGACGGACACGGGAATCGCTGGCGGCGCGGCGGGCTCTGCCGGAGCCTGGGCCGAAGCCTGCAGGCCGAAGGCCGCGCCGCCGACGACGGCAATCGCGGCGGCGGCAATCGCCGCGGTGCGCCAGCGCTGGGGCAGGGAGGAGAAGAATTGTTGCTTCATGGTCGGTCTTGGTCTTGAAAGGTGGTGAAAGCTGGAAGTCGGCGTTTTGCGGGCGCAACGCTCCCTTCCGGCGCAAAGGTCGGACAACAAAAGGAAAATCGGGGGCGGCCGTGCGGCAACGGCTGCGCCAGCGCGTCCCGGCGTCGGCCAGGGCACGCAGCTGTCAGGCAGCAGGCGTCAGGAGCTCAGAGTGAATCAGGCCGGGTCGGGCGGCCGACATCGGGTGGTGCTGAAGAACTGCTGGAACTGGTCCTGCACTTCCTGTGCACAAGGGCATGGCCGGGGATCGGGAATGAGCAGCGCATCGGGCCACTGCTGGGCCTTGTCGAACACATGGCGCGTCACGGCCAGGCCCGCGGCTTCGAGCCGGGCCGCATAGGCCAGGGCTTCGTCGCGCATGGGATCGTCCTGGCCGACCAGCATCAAGGTGGGCGGCAGGCCGGCCAGCCGCTGGGCGGTGCTGGGCACGGCATAGGGGTGGACCGCATCGCAGGCCGAGCGCAGGAACTGCAGCCAGCCTCTGGCCCATTTGCAGTCGGTCGCCGTGCCCGTGGCGGCGCGCAGCGAAGGCGTGCCCACGCAGGGGTCGAGCATGGGAGACAGCAGGATCTGTCCGGCCAGCGGCGGATGGCGCTGATCGCGCGCCATCATGCATACGCCGGCCGCCAGATTGCCACCGGCCTCCTCGCCCGCCAGGTAGACCTGGGCGCCCTTGCCTGCAAGCCGCGTGCGGTGCTTGAACGCCCACTGCAGCACTTCGAAGCCGATCTCCAGCGGACGCGGAAACGGATGTTGGGGCGACAGCGGATAGGCCACCGACACCACGCGCGCGCCTGCCGCTTCAAGCAGATGGGCCACGGTGCAGCCGTTGTCCAGCGTGCCGGAGATGAAGGCTCCGCCGTGGAAATGCACGACCAGTGGCAGGGTCTCGCCGGCCTTCTTGCTGCCATAGGTGCGCACCACCACCTCCTCACCGGACGCCAGCGCAATGGCGGCGTCGGTATGGAGCGATGGCGATGGGCGGTCTGACGAAGGTGAAGTCATGGTGTGATCCGGGCGGAACCGTGGAGACACAAATGTAAACGTTCGCGCCTCCCCCATAAACCCGATAAACGTTGCCGCACTGTTTCCAAATCCTGAACAATGGCCATGCAGCGCGCATGTCAGAATTCGCCACCCCACTGACCGACCACCACGCCCCAAGGAGAGCCCATGGATCAGATACAAGCCATGCGCACGTTTGCGCGTGTGGTGGAGGCCGGCACCTTCACCCATGCAGCCGATTCGCTGCAGCTGCCCAAGGCCACCGTCACCAAGCATGTACAGGCGCTCGAGGAGCGCCTGCGCGTGAAGCTGCTCAACCGCACGACGCGCCGCGTCACCGTGACCACCGACGGCGCCGCCTACTACGACCGCGCCGTGCGCCTGCTCGCCGATTTCGACGACATGGAAGCCAGCATGACCCAGGCGCGCGCCAACCCGCGCGGCCGGCTGCGCATAGACATCGGCACTTCGGTGGCGCGCATGCTGATCATTCCGCGCCTGGCCGAATTCCAGCAGCGCTACCCCGACATCCAGATCGATCTGGGCGTCAGCGACCGCACCATCGATCTGATCAGCGACAACGTCGACTGCGTGATACGCGGCGGCGAACTCAGCGACCAGTCGCTGGTCGCGCGGCGCATAGGCAACCTGGAGTTCATCACCGTCGCCACGCCCGGCTATGTGGCGAAACACGGCAGGCCCGCCCACCCGCTGGACCTGGAATCGGGCCACCGCATCGTGACCTATTTCTCGCCGGTCTCGCAGCGCCGCTATCCGCTGGAATTCCACCGCGACGGCGAAGTCGTGGAGATTGCCAACAACCCCCACCTCACGGTGAACGAAAGCAATGCCTATGTGTTCGCCATCGTTGCCGGCCAGGGCGTGGGCCAGATCACCACCTTCCAGGCCCAGCCGCATCTGGAACGCGGCGAGCTGGTGGCACTGCTGCCCGACTGGCCCCAGCCCGCGCTGCCGGTCTACGTGGTCTATCCGCCCAACCGCCATCTGAGCGCCAAGGTGCGCGCCTTTGTCGACTGGGCCGCCGAACTCTTCGCGCAGAACCCGCTGCTGCAGCGCGCCTGAGCACAAAGCCCTTCGGTGCCTGCGGTGCGCGTGCGCGGTCGGCGCAGGCACGCATTAGAATGGGAACCATTCTCATATATTGAATCCATTCACCGTGCATTGCCTACAGGAAGGTCCGCCCGCCGCCGTGGAAACGGCCTTTCAGCAGCAGATGCATGCGCTCTACAGCGCGCACCATGGCTGGCTATTCGGCTGGCTGCGCCGCAAGCTGGGCTGCGGCCACCATGCGGCCGATGTCGCCCAGGACACCTTTGTGCGCATTCTCGCCTCGCGCAATGGCCTGCTGGGAGTGCAGGAGCCGCGCGCTTACCTCGTGACCACGGCCAAGCGGCTGATGATCGACCAGGCGCGGCGCGCGCTGATCGAAAAAGCCTATCTGCAGGAACTCGCGCTGGCGATGTCTGCGAACCAGGGCGCGCCTTCGGCGCAGGAGCTGCTCGAAGCCGTGCAGGCGCTGGTGCAGATCGAAGCCGCGCTTGCCGGCCTGTCGGCCAAGGCGCGCCAGGCGTTCTTGCTGTGCTATCTCGAAGGCCAGACCCAGGCGCAGATCGCGCAGCAGCTGGGCGTGTCGACCAAGATGGTGCAGAAATACCTGGTCCAGGCGCTCACGCATTGCCATCTGGCGCTCGAAGGCTGAGATGTCGGGCGAGGTACCCAGCAGCGCGGAGATCGCGCGAGAGGCCGCGGCCTGGATAGTGCAACTCGGCAGCGACGACGCCGCGCAGCGCAGGCAGGCGCAGCAGGGCTTTGCGCAATGGCAGGCGTTGGACCCGCGCCATGCCCAGGCCGCGGCGCGGCTGCAGGCCTTTGTCGCCCAGGTGCAGCAGCTGGGCAGCGGCCCGGGCGAGGCGCGCGCTGCGCAGGCCGCGCTTGATGCGGCGCGCGGCCCACGCCAGGCAGCAAGCCGGCGGCGTATCACGGCCCGTGTCGGCGGCGCGCTGGCCCTGGTCGTGCTGCTGGCCCTGCCCGCCTGGCTCACGCTGCACAACCACCCGCCCGCGCTGCTGTGGAGCGACATGCATGCCAGCAGCGGCCAATGGCGCGAGCGCCGGCTCAGCGACGGCTCGCAGCTCACGCTCAGCGGCGTGAGCGCGGTCAACTGGCGGGTCAGCGACGACAGCCGCGTGCTGGAGCTGGTGCGCGGCAGCATCCTGGTCGAAGTCGCCAGGGACGCGGCGCGGCCGTTCTATGTGCAGACGCCGCTGGGCCGCATTCGCGCGCTGGGCACGCGTTTTGCCGTGAGCTATGACAACGGCCAGGTGACGCTGGAAATGCTCGAGTCGCGCGTGGCGGTGCAGACGCCGCAGCAGTGGCAAAGCGGCAGCGATGCAGCCCTGGTGGTGCAGGCCGGCCAGCGCCTGCGCCTGGGTGGCGAAGGCGTGGCCGCGGTCGAAGACATGGACGCGCAAGGCGTGGAACAAGGCTGGCGCCGCCACGAGCTGGTGGTGCAGGACCGGCCCCTGCCCGAAGTGCTGGACCAGCTCGCGCGCCACCACCCGGGCCCGATACGCTTCGACCGCGCGGCGCTGGCCGACATCCGCGTCTCGGGCGTGCTGCCGCTGGACGACACCGCGCAGACATTGCGGCTGCTGCAGCGCTCGTTTCCTCAATTGCGCATGCGGTTCTTGGCTTCGCGCTGGGTGTGGGTGGATTTGCAGCCGGTGGGGTTCTGAACGTTGCGTTACTTGGCTTGAGGACAGGGCATTCATGGTTAGACGCGCCCGGCCAGGGAGGCTCACCACGAACGGATTAGTGGCAGCGCCGCTTTCTGTGGACCGTTCGTCCTGAGCGGGGTAAGCGAGCCAAGATCGCGCAACGCACTAGGAAAAACAGCAGGCCTCAACTCCCCGTTCGTCCTGAGCTTGTCGAAGGATGAACGGCCTGCGCTCAAGTCATGAGGACGGGCCGTTCATGGTT
>NZ_JAVWWA010000144.1:0-9441 GCF_036666375.1 Comamonas sp.
GCCTGTCGCTGTTCGTCGCCTGCACGCTGCATGTGCGCTGGCGCCAGCGCGCCGTCAAGGCTTCGGCCCTCGGCGCCGCGGGCTGAATGATTTTTTTGCGAGAACCGTCACCATGTCCACTCTGCTCGATACCCTGCGCCAGATCGTCGGCGCTCCCCATGTACTGACCGAAGGCGACCTGAGCGCCTGGGAGCAGGACTGGCGCCGCCGCAGCCGCGGCAAGTCGCTGGCCGTGGTGCGCCCGGCCAGCACCGCCGAAGTCGCGGCCGTGGTGCGCGCCTGCCACGACAGCGGCACCAGCCTGATTCCCCAGGGCGGCAACACCGGCCTGTCGGTGGGCTCCACGCCCGACACCAGCGGCACGCAGATCGTGCTGAGCCTGCAGCGCATGCAGGCCGTGCGCCAGCTCGACAAGGACAACCTGACGCTCACGGTGGAAGCCGGCTGCATTCTGCAGAACGTGCAGCAGGCGGCCGATGCCGCGGGCCTGCTGTTTCCGCTGTCGCTGGCCGCCGAAGGCAGCTGCACGATTGGCGGCAACCTGGGCACCAATGCGGGCGGCACGCAGGTCGTGCGCTACGGCAATACGCGCGATCTGTGCCTGGGACTCGAAGTGGTCACGCCCCAGGGCGAGATCTGGGACGGGCTCAAGGGGCTGCGCAAGGACAACACCGGCTACGACCTGCGCGATCTGCTGATCGGCAGCGAAGGCACGCTGGGCGTGATCACCGCCGCCACGCTCAAGCTGTTTCCCCAGCCGGCCGCGCGCCTCACGGCCTGGGCCGCCGTGCCGTCGATGGAAGCCGCGGTGCGCCTGCTGGGCCTGGCGCACCAGCAACTGGGCGCGGGCCTCACGGGCTTTGAAGTCATGGGCAAGTTCGCGTTGAGCCTGGTCGTGCGCCATATGCCGCAGCTGCGCGTGCCGTTCGCCGATCTGGCCGACGCGCCCTACTGCGTGCTGCTGGAGAACTCCGACAGCGAATCCGAAGCCCATGCGCGCGGGCGCTTCGAGGCCTTGCTGGAAATGGCGTTCGAGGACGGCTGCGTGCTCGACGCCGTGGTGGCCGAAAGCATTGCCCAGGCCAAGGGCCTGTGGCATGTGCGCGAAAGCATTCCGCTGGCCCAGGCCGAGGAAGGCCTGAACATCAAGCACGACATCTCGATCGCGGCTTCGCGCATTCCGGCGTTCGTGGAATACGCCGACGCGCTGCTGCAGGCCGAGATTGCAGGCGTGCGCCTGGTCAACTTCGGCCATCTGGGCGACGGCAACCTGCACTACAACGTGCAGGCGCCCGCAGAAGGCGACCCCAAGGCCTTCCTGCGCGACCAGGAAGACCGCGTCAACCATCTGGTCTACGAGGCCGTGGCGAAGTTCGGCGGCTCGTTCTCCGCCGAGCACGGCGTGGGCGCGCTCAAGGTCGACAAGCTGCAGAAATACCAGTCGCCCGTGGCGCTGGGCATGATGCGCGCGATCAAGCAGGCGCTGGACCCCAAGGGCATCATGAACCCGGGCTGCGTGCTGCCCCGGGAGTAAGACGCACGGTTACTGCGCGTTGCGGCGCTGGTTGCCTATCATGGTCTGCACGTCCTTGGGCCAGGGCACCACGGCCGCCGGCGGATCGATGAACTCCTCCGACTGGCCCGCGTTGAGCAGCCATACGCGCAGCGCGTTGGCGCGCGGATCAATCACCACGGCGCCGGCCTCGACACCGCCTTCATGCGGCCGGTTGCCCGTGATGAACCACAGGCCGCCAGCCGAGGTCAGCGGCGAGACCGTGCGCATATTGGCCAGCAGCACAGGATAACGCTCGCCAAGCAAGGCACGCAGGCGCGCCGCGAGCACCCCCTGCTCCAGATAGTTGTCGCCGTCATACGGATACTTGCCCACGGAATCGGCCAGGCTCAGCAAGGGCTCGAGCGGCGCGCCCGCCGTCGCCGGCACCTGGGCCGCTTCGGCCTGCGCGGGCACGGGCTTGTCCTTGAGGATCACGGCAGCCGTGGCCGAAACATCCTGGGTCGTCAACGGCACCGGGGCGGCCGGCACGGTTGCCGCATGCGCGGCCTTGGGCGCGGGCGGCTTGGGTTCGCACGCGCAAAGCAAGCCCGCCGCAGCCAGGGCGACGGCCGTCTGAACGGAAAAAAACACGAAACGCATGATGCACACCTTTGAGCGAAAGGTTGACGACAGCGCCCACGGCCGCTGCCGCATGTCAATTTTTTATCACGGCCTTGGCACACATGCGCGCCCTGGCCGTACTGCGCACCATTTTGACCCGCGCCGCAGGGCAGTGGCTGTCGGTCAACGCGCCGCCTGCATTGCGGCCCGCCCATGAAAAAACCCGACGGTCAGGCCGTCGGGTTTTTCGGTGAACGCCGGACTGATCAGACCTGGGCCAGCGCCTGGTCCAGGTCGGCCAGCAGGTCGTCGATATGTTCGATGCCCACCGACAGGCGCACCATGCCTTCGGTCACGCCGGCCTTGGCCAGCTCCGCGGCGTCAAGCTGGCGGTGGGTGGTCGACGCGGGATGGGTGGCCAGCGACTTGGCGTCGCCGATGTTCACCAGGCGCGTGAACAACTGCAGCGCATCGAGGAAGCGCGCGCCGGCCGCGCGCGCATCGCCCGCGCTGGTCTTGAGGCTGAACGACACGATGCCCGAAGCGCGGCCGCCCGACTGCTTTTGCACGATGGCGTGGTCGGGGTGGTCGGGCAGGCCCGCATAGCGCACCCATTCGACCTTGGCGTGCTTTTGCAGCGTCTCGGCGATCTTCTGCGTGTTCTCGCAGATGCGGTCCATGCGCAGCGCCAGGGTTTCAATGCCTTGCAGGATCTGGAAGGCGTTCTGCGGCGAGATCGCTGCGCCCATGTTGCGCAGCGGCACGACGCGCGCGCGGCCGATGTAGGCCGCGGGGCCCAGGGCTTCGGTGTAGATCACGCCGTGGTAGCTGACATCGGGCTCGTTCAGGCGCGGGAAGCGCTCGCGGTGCTCGGCCCAGGGGAAGGTGCCGCTGTCGACGATGGCGCCGCCCACGCTGGTGCCGTGGCCGCCCAGGTACTTGGTCAGCGAATGCACGACGATGTCGGCGCCGAACTCGATGGGGCGCAGCAGGTAGGGCGAAGGCACCGTGTTGTCGACGATCAGCGGCACGCCGTGCGCGTGGGCGACATCGGCGAGCGCGCGGATGTCGGTCACATTGCCCAGCGGGTTGCCTATCGACTCAATGAAGATCGCCTTGGTCCTGGCGTCGACCAGCTTGCCGAAGCTGGCGGGATCGCGCGCGTCGGCGAAGCGCACTTCTATGCCCTGCTGCGGGAAGGTGTGGGCAAACAGGTTGTAGGTGCCGCCATAGAGCGTCGAGGCCGAGATGATGTTGTCGCCGGCTTCGGCAATGGTCTGGATCGCGGCCGTGATCGCCGCCATGCCCGACGCCAGGGCCAGCGCCGCAATGCCGCCTTCGAGCGCTGCGACGCGCTTTTCCAGCACGTCGGTGGTCGGATTCATGATGCGCGTGTAGATGTTGCCCGGCACCTTCAGGTCGAACAGGTCGGCGCCGTGCTGGGCGCTGTCGAACGCGTAGGCCACGGTCTGGTAGATGGGAACGGCCACGGCCTTGGTGGTGGGATCGGGGCTGTAGCCGGCGTGGACTGCCAGGGTTTCAATGCGCATTTTCTTGCCTTTTCGAAAGTGCAGGTTGGAATGCCGAACGGGATTTTTATATTCGGCGCTTTGGTGAATCAATATATATAAACTGCTTATACATATAAGCAGCATTCTTGGGACATTATGTGCAGGCCGCGATCCATTCACGGCCTGCGCAATGCGATGCGATTATCCTCCAAGCATACATCCGCGATATTCTCATGCCCGGGCCCCCTCGGCCGAGGACGCCAAGCCGAAGTAGGCGCGAATCTGCGCCTCGAGGCTCAGCGCGGCCAGCCAGGAGGTTTTCGGGTTGTCGGGCAGCGGCGCGTTGGCCAGGCGGATCTGGAATTCGCCGAACGCGCCGCGCACCTCGAGCTCATGGCAGTTCTGCGTGACGCGCGGGTCGGCGACCAGCGTCACCTCGGTGCGCTCGAAGCCTATGCCGGCCAGCGCCACGGCGGCCGTCACATTGGCGTTCTTCGGATAGGCGCGCGCGGACGCGCCGGCCGAGCCTTCGAAAATGACCGTGGGCTGCGTGAGCGCCGCCAGATCGAACGCGTCGGCCGCGGGCGTGCCGCTCCATGAAAGCGGCGGCTTGCGGCCGATATAGCGCACGCTGTCCAGGCCCGCGCTGCGCGCGGCGTCAAGCGCATCCAGTCCGCCGATCGCCCCCGCGACGGTGATCAGCCGGCTGGCGCCCGCCAGCGCGCTGGCTTCCAGCTCGGCGCGCAAGCCCGCATCGGCCAGCGCGCCGACCGAAGTGATGATCGCATCGACGCCCGCACGCAGCGCGCCCGGCACATGCTCGCGCACCGCGCCATGGCCTGCGCATTCGATCAGCAGGCCGGGCTGCCAGGCAAGCAGCGGCGCAGCGCCCGTGAGCACGGTGGTGCCGGCAGGCACCTTGTCCGGCGTATCGCGCAGCACCAGCGCCAGTTCGGCCCTGGGCAGCAGCTGCGCCAGCCGCGGCAGCAGATAGCGGCCCATCGCGCCATGGCCGATGACGGCGATGCGCGCCGCGGCGCGCTGCGGTTCAGCGCGCATAGGCCGTGCTCGCGGTCGGCAGCATCAGCTGCATGCGCAGCTGCGCAGCTGCGCATCGGCCATGAAACGGCCCGTGATCTTCAGGATGGCGTCCATTTCCTCGGGCGTGTTGTAAGCACCCATGGAAAAGCGGATCGAGCCGGTATCGAGCAGGTTGCAGACCACGCCCTGGGCATAGAGGTATTTGCGCAGCGCGAACGCCTGGGGATGGCGTATGCAGACGATGGTGCTGTTCTCGCCCGGATGGGTCGACGAGAGAATCTGGAAACCCTGGGCGCGCAGTCCGGCGTCCAGCCGCGCGGCCAGCGCCAGCGTCCAGGGCGCGAGGTTCTCGACCTTGGCTTCCTCTATCATCAAGAGCGCCTGGGCCAGGCCGTAGACGCCGGGGTAGTTGATGTTGCCGCCTTCGAGCACGCGCGCATCGCCGGCGCCGGATTTGAGGCCCCAGCCTTCGACGCTCTTGTCGATGCGGTTGGCGAACGACGGACCGAAGTGCGCGGGCTGCAGCTGCTCGAGCAGCGCCGGCGCGACGTACAGAAAGCCCAGGCCCAGCGGCCCGTGCAGCGCCTTGTAGGCGCCGCAGGACAGCGCGCTGATGCCCCAGTTCTCGACCTCGATGGGCAGCAGGCCCACGCCCTGGATGCCGTCGACCACGAGGTGTATGCCCTGGGCGCGGCAGCGCTCGGCCAGCGCTTGGATATCGGCGCGCACGCCCGTGCTGTACTGCACATAGGAAACCGCGATCAGGCGGGTGTTGGCATCGACTTGCGACCAGATCGAATCGACGGTCACGCGCCGGTCTTCGGTGCGCGCCACGCGCACCTCGACGCCGCGCTGGCGCAGGTGCAGCCAGGGCACGGTGTTGACCGGGTGCTCCTGGTCGTCGATCACGAGGCTGTCGCCGGGCCGCCAGGGATATCCCTGGGCAACGATGTTGAGGCCTTCGGTGGTGTTCTTGGTGAACGCGACATGGCGGGCCTTGCCGCCTATCAGCTGCGCGACCTGGGTGCGCACGCCCTCGGCCGCGGCCAGCCACTCGGGCTTGTCGGCGCGCGCCATGCTGAGACTGGAGAAGAAATGCCCCATGGCATCGCTCACGCGCGGCGCCATCGGGCTGGCATAGGCCTGACAGACATAGATCTTCTGCGCCGTGATCGGGAAATGGTTGCGAAAAGCCTGTTGCCAGGCCGGCGCGTCGGTACTCGTGGTCATGGCTGAAATTCTAGGACCACGCTGCATCTTTTACGAAGTTCGCACATCACTTTTTAAGTCATATGCATAGTGAAAATCCGTCTATGTGAAATCCACTGTTTATGGCATTGACTCCCTACAATCGCAGCAAGAGCTCGAAGCACCGACTTTCCCGCGCAAACAATAAACCGCCAATCATTATCAAAATGATTTTCTTCGGTCTTGCGCAGCCCTGCCGAACCCAGAATCAATCATTATCACCTGCTCTCCAAATGCGTAAATCCTTACTGCGTCGCTTCACTCTGGCTGCCGCGGGCGCAGCCGCCGCCCTGACACTGTTTCCCGCAAGCGCCCAAAGCCAGAACTCCACGGTGGACACGATCAAGAAGCGCGGCCAGCTGGTCTGCGGCGTGAGCCAGGGTTCGGCCGGGCTGTCGCTGGCCGACAACCAGGGCCGCTGGAGCGGCCTCGATGTGGACTTCTGCAAGGCGCTGGCCGCGGCCGTGCTCAACGCACCCGACAAGGTGCGCTACGTTCCGCTGAGCTCGCAGCAGCGCTTTCCCGCGCTGCAGTCGGGCGAGATCGATGTGCTCAACCGCAACACCACGGTGACTTCGGGCCGCGACGCGGGCATGAACGTCACGGCGCCGGCCATCGTCTTCTATGACGGCCAGGGCTTCATGGTGCCCAGGAAGCTGGGCGTCAAGAGCGCCAAGGACCTCGACGGCGCCCAGGTCTGCGTGCAGCCCGGAACCAACAACGAGCAAAACCTCGTCGACTGGTTCGCGACGCACAAGATCCAGTACCGCGCGGTGGTGATCGAAAATCTGGTGGAACTCGAGAAGGCGTTCTACGCGGGCCGCTGCGATGTCTATCTGTCCGATGCCTCGACGCTGGCCGCGAGCCGCTCTTCGCGCGCGGGCAATGCCGATGATTTCGTGATCCTGCCCGAGCGCGTCAACAAGTCGCCGCTGAGCCCCTGGGTGCGCGACAGCGACACGCAATGGGTGGACATCGTCAAGTGGACGGTGCATGCGGTGGTCACGGCCGAGGAACTGGGCATCACGTCGAAGAACGTCGACAGCTTCAGCGCCAGCAAGGACCCGCAGGTGCGCCGCCTGCTGGGCCTGGATGCGGGCATTGGCAAGAGCTTCGGCCTGGGCGACAAGTGGGCCTACAACGTGATCAAGGCCGTGGGCAACTACGGCGAGATCTGGGACCGCAACGTGGGCCTGAAGACGCCGCTCAAGCTCGAGCGCGGCCAGAACGCGCTGTGGAACAAGGGCGGCCTGCTCTACGCTCCGCCTTTCCAGTAATCCAGTACAGGCTGCGGCCCGGGCGCTGACAAGGCGCCCGGGCCGCACTATTTTCCATGCTGGACTTCAGCTTCCTCGGCCAGCGCGCCGGCTTTCAGATCGCCGAAAGCCTGTGGACCGTCACGGCCGAACACCCTTACTGGCAACTGCTGCTTGCAGGCCTGGTCAACACCCTGACCGTCGCCGCGATCGCCATTCCCCTGGCCACGGCGCTGGGCCTGCTGCTGGGCGTCTTGCGCCTGTCGCGCCACCCGCTGCTGGCGCGCGTGCTGGCCTGCGTGGTCGAGCCGATTCGCAACACGCCCGTGCTGCTGCAGATGTTCATGTGGTACGCGCTGCTGCTGCAATTGCCCGTGGTGCGCGAAGCCTGGCAGCCGCTGCCCGGCGTCTATCTGTCCAATCGCGGCCTGGCCCTGCCCATGCTGCAGGGTGCGGTCTGGTGGCCGCTATGGCTGCTGCTGCCTTGCGCCACGCTGTGGCGGCGCAGCCGGCCCCAGGCCGCGGTGTTCGCCGGACTGGCGCTGCTGTGGGCGATGGCCGCGCAGGATTGGTCGGCGCTGCATTGGGACCTGCCGCGGCTCGCGGGCCTGGGCCTGCGCGGCGGCTGGAGCCTGAGCCCCGAACTCACGACCCTGCTGCTGGGCCTGACGATCTTCCATGCGGTATTCATTTCGGACGTGGTGCGCGGCGGCGTGCTGGCCGTGCCCGTGGGCCAGGTCAACGCGGGACAGGCCCTGGGAATGAACGCCGCCACTCTGGCGCGGCATGTGATCTACCCCTATGCGGTGCGCGTGGCCGTGCCGCCCTATGCGAATCAATGCCTGATGCTGATCAAGAACAGCACGCTGGCGATCGCGATCGGCTACCAGGAACTGATGGCCATCATCAACACCACCATCACCCAGACCGGCCGCGCGATCGAAGGCATGACGCTGGCCATGGCCTTCTATGTGCTGCTGGGCACGCTGCTTGCCTGGGCGATCGCGCAATACAACGCGCATGTCAACCGCTACAGCGTCGACGGCGCGGGAACGCTGCGCCTGGGCCAGGTGCTGCGCCTGCCGGCGTTCGACGCCGCAGGGCTGTGGCGCGGGCGCGCGCGCGCCGCACTGACGCTGCTGCTGTCCGCGGCCACGCTGTGGCTGCTGTGGCGCGGCCTGCAATGGGCCTTGCTCGATGCGGTCTGGACCGGCACGGCCGATGCCTGCGCCCAGGCCACGGGCGCCTGCTGGGCCGTGGTCACGTACAACGCGCCGCTGCTGACGTTCGGCACCATCGCACCCGAACAGCGCCCCCAGGCCGCGCTGGCCTGTGCGCTGCTGGCCGCCGTGATCGGGCTGCTGCTGTGGCCACGCCTGGGCCCGCGCCTGCGCGCGGCGCTGGTGTTTGCCGCGGGCCTTGCCGTGGTGCTGGTGCTGGCCGGCGGCATGGGGCTATGGCCCGCGCTGCCCGTGGTCGCCTGGGGCGGGCTGCTGGCGACGCTGGCCATGGCGCTGAGCGCCATCCTGCTGGCCCTGCCGCTGGCCGTGGCGCTGGCGCTGCTGCGCCGCAGCCCGCGGCGCTGGCTGCGCTGGCCCGCGGGCGCGCTGGTCGACGCGGTGCGCAGCATTCCGCTGGTGGTGCAGCTGCTCGTGGCCTCGTTCTGGATTCCCATCTTTGTCGGCGGCGACTGGTCAAGCGCCAAGTTCCAGCTGGCCTTGTTTGCCATCGTGCTGCACACCGGCTGCATGCTGGCCGAAGTGCTGCGCGGCGCGCTGCAGGCCGTGCCGCAAAGCCAGGCCATGGCGGCCCAGGCGCTGGGAATGCGCGCGGCGACGGTGCTGGCCAGCGTGGTGCTGCCCCAGGCGCGCGTGCTCGCCGCGCCGGCCGCGCTGGGCGTGTTTGTCGGCGCGGTCAAGGACACCTCGCTGGTCGCCATCATCGGCGTGTTCGACGTGCTGGCCGCGGCCAAGACCGTGGTCGCCGACACCGCCTGGCGCCCCTATTTCGTCGAGGTCTATTGCTTCGTAGGACTGTTCTATCTGCTGATCTGCCTGCCGCTGTCGTGGCTTTCGCGCCGGCTGGCGCGGCATTGAGGGCCGGCAGGGCATTGCGGCCGCCCGCAGTGCGGCGCTGCCGCTTGCGCTACGATTCCGCCCTATGAAACAGTATCTCGACCTCGTCCAGAACATCTTTGACAACGGCAGCTGGCAGGACAACCGCACGGGCGTTCGCACCCTGAGCCTGCCCGGAGCGATGCTGCGCTTCG
>NZ_JAVWWA010000145.1:0-9330 GCF_036666375.1 Comamonas sp.
GTCTATGGACGCGCACTTATGCGGCCAACGCATTCTTTCGCATGAGCAAATGCGCGAAACGTTCTTGGCCCATGAAAAAAGGCGCCAGCCCCTCGCGGGACCGGCGCCTTTGCTGTTCTTTGCACTCGTCAGTGCAATGAACGCTCTTGCTTCTTACTTCGAAGCCACAACGCGCACCATTTCCAGGCACTTGTTCGAGTAGCCCCATTCGTTGTCGTACCAGCTCACGACCTTGACGAATGTCTTGTCCAGCGCGATGCCGGCTTCGGCGTCGAACACCGAAGTGCAGGACTCACCGCGGAAGTCGGTGGCAACCACCTTGTCTTCGGTGTAGCCCAGCACGCCCTTGAGCGCGCCTTCGGACTGGGCCTTCATTTCGGCGCAGATTTCGGCGTAGGTGGCTTCGCTGTTCAGTTCAACGGTCAGATCGACCACCGACACGTCGGAAGTCGGCACGCGGAACGACATGCCCGTGAGCTTCTTGTTCAGCTCGGGAATCACCACGCCCACGGCCTTGGCGGCGCCAGTGCTCGAAGGAATGATGTTTTCCAGGATGCCGCGGCCGCCGCGCCAGTCCTTGTTCGACGGACCGTCGACGGTCTTTTGCGTTGCCGTGGCAGCGTGCACGGTGGTCATCAGGCCGCGCTTGATGCCCCACTTGTCGTTGAGCACCTTGGCCACGGGGGCCAGGCAGTTGGTGGTGCACGAAGCGTTGGAGATGATGGCTTCGCCGGCGTAGGTCTTGCAGTTCACGCCGAACACGAACATCGGGGTGTCGTCCTTCGAAGGAGCCGACAGAATGACCTTCTTCGCGCCTGCGTCGAGGTGCTTCTGTGCGGTTTCCTTGGTCAGGAACAGGCCCGTGGCTTCGATCACGATGTCGGCGCCGACTTCATTCCACTTCAGGGCGGCGGGGTCGCGTTCCTGCGTCAGGCGGATGGGCTTGCCATTGACCACCAGAGTGTTGCCTTCGACGGCCACGGTGCCCTGGAAACGGCCATGCACGCTGTCGTACTTGAGCATGTAAGCCAGGTAATCGGGTTCGAGCAAGTCGTTGATGGCGACGATTTCAATGTCGCTGCCAAAGTTCTGCACGGCGGCGCGGAACACCATGCGGCCGATGCGGCCGAACCCGTTGATACCTACTTTAATGGTCATATTTGCCTCTTGAAGTGAAATGACGAAAACCTGTTACTGGACGATTACTTCTTCTTCTGCTGGCGCAGCACGGCCTGGACCGTTGCCGCGACATTTTCCTCGGTGAAGCCGAAGTGCTTGAACAGCACGCCCGCTGGCGCCGATTCGCCGTATGTGTCGATGCCGACCACGGCCGCGCAGCCGTACTTCCACCAGAAGTCGGTCACGCCCATTTCCACCGCCACGCGCGGCAGATTGGCGGGCAGCACCTTGGTCTTGTACTTGACGTCTTCGCGGTCGAAGGTCGTGGTGCTGGGCATGGAAACCACGCGCACGGCGATCTTCTTGGTGGCCAGCAGCTTCTGCGCGGCCAGGGCCAGCTGCACTTCCGAGCCGGTGGCGATGATCACGGCCTGGGCGGCCTGCGTCAGGCCGATGTCGGCGGGCTCGCTCAGCACGTAGGCGCCGCGGCTGATGTCGCCGGCGTCGCGCTTGCGCGCATAGGCCAGGTTCTGGCGGCTCAGCAGCAGGGCCGTGGGCTTGTTGCGCTGCGACAGCGCCGCGCTCCAGGCGACCGCGGTTTCGGTGGTGTCACCCGGACGCCAGACGTCCAGACCGGGGATCAGGCGCAGGCTCGCGGCGTGCTCGATCGACTGGTGCGTGGGGCCGTCTTCGCCCAGGCCGATGGAGTCGTGCGTGAACACGTGGATCACGCGCTGCTTCATCAGCGCGGCCATGCGGATGGCGTTGCGGCTGTAGTCGCTGAACGTCAGGAAGGTGCCGGCGTAGGGGATGAAACCGCCATGCAGCGCAATGCCGTTCATGATCGCGGCCATGCCGAATTCGCGCACGCCGTAGTTGATGTGGCGGCCACCGACGCCGTACTCGTTCTTGACCACGTTGCCCTGGTCGTCGAAGCGCAGAGCGGGCGTGCTCTTGGTGTTGGTCAGGTTGGAGCCGGTCAGGTCGGCCGAGCCGCCGAGCATTTCGGGCAGGGACGCGGTGAAGGCTTCGAGCGCCATCTGGCTGGCCTTGCGGCTGGCGACGGTCTCGCCCTTGGCGATGGTGTCGACCACGGTGTTGACCGCGACCTGGGCGAAGTTCTTCGGCAGGTCACCGGCCATGCGGCGCGTGAACTCGGCCGCGAGTTCGGGGTAGGCCTTGGCGTAGGCCGCAAACTTCTTGTTCCAGGCGGCTTCGGTCTTGGCACCGGCGGCCTTGGCGTCCCAGTCGCCATAGACGTCGGCCGGGATTTCAAACGGCGTGTGCGACCAGCCCAGCGCCGCGCGCGTCAGGCCGATTTCCTCGCCACCCAGGGGTTCGCCGTGGGCCTTGGCGGTGTCCTGGCGGTTGGGCGAGCCCTTGCCGATGCTGGTCTTGCAGATGATCAGCGTGGGCTTGGTCGCGCTTTGCTTCGCATGGGCGATCGCGGCGTCGACGGCGCCGACGTCATGGCCGTCCACGGGGCCGACCACGTTCCAGCCGTAGGCTTCGAAACGCTGGGCGGTGTTGTCGATGAACCAGGGAGCGACCTGGCCGTCGATCGAAATGCCGTTGTCGTCGTACAGCGCCACGAGCTTGTTGAGCTTCCAGGCACCGGCAAGCGCCGCGGCTTCGTGCGAGATGCCTTCCATCAGGCAGCCGTCACCCATGAACACATAAGTGTGGTGGTTGACGATTTCGTGGCCCTTGCGGTTGAACTCCGAAGCCAGCAGCTTTTCTGCGAGCGCGAAGCCGACGGCATTGGTCACGCCCTGGCCCAGCGGGCCGGTGGTGGTTTCCACGCCCGGGGTGATACCCACTTCTGGATGGCCTGCGGTCTTGCTGTGCAGTTGGCGGAAGTTCTTCAGCTCGGTCATCGGCAGGTCGTAGCCGGTGAGGTGCAGCAGCGCATAGATCAGCATCGAACCATGGCCGTTCGACAGGATGAAACGGTCGCGGTCGGCCCAATGCGGGTTGACCGGGTTGTGCTGCAGGTGGCGGCTCCACAGGGCTACGGCCATATCGGCCATGCCCATGGGGGCGCCGGGGTGACCGGAGTTGGCTTGTTGAACGGCATCCATTGCGAGTGCGCGGATCGCATTCGCCATTTGTTGAGTGTTGGCCATCAGGGCGCTCCGAAAAAGGAGGGTGTTTGTCAGGGGAAGCCGGATATTTTAAGCGGCAGCCCGTTTTGAGCCGTATCGCGGGGCAATGCACTACAGTGCAGCCCATGGTCAAACCCTTGACCGGCCTGCATTTTCGGAGCTTTCAGCGCATGTCTTCTGTCTCTTTTTCCGCGCCTTCGACGGCGGTCCCGCCCTCTGTCGCAGCCGCGCTCCAGCCGCCCGCGATGCTGCTGGCCGCGGGCCGCGGCGAGCGCATGCGGCCGCTGACCGATCACTGCCCCAAGCCGCTGCTCGAAGTGCAGGGCCAGCCGCTGCTTCAGTGGCATCTGCAGGCGCTTGCCGCTGCCGGCGTGCCGCGCGCGGTGATCAATACCGGCTGGCTGGGCGCGCAGATTCCGCAGCGCCTGGGCAGCGTGTTTGACGCCCCCGGTGTGCAATTGCCACTGGTCTATTCCGATGAAGACCCGTCGGGCCAGGGCTCGGCGCTCGAGACCGCGGGTGGCATTGCGCGCGCGCTGCCCCGGCTCGGCCCGGTGTTCTGGCTTGCGGCCGGCGATGTGTTTGCGCCCGACTTCAGGTTCGATGCGGCGGCGGCGGCTGCTTTCACGGCCAGCGACCAGTTGGCCCACCTGTGGCTGGTGGCCAATCCCGAGCACCATCCCCAAGGCGATTTCGGTCTGTCCGAGCAGGGCCTGGCGCTCGATCTGCCCGAAGCCGACCCGCGGCCGCGCTGGACCTACAGCACGATCGCGCTGCTGCGTGCCGAACTGTTCAGCGCGCCCTGGTGCGCGATTCCCGCAGGCAACCCCGCGGGCGAGCGCGCGGCGCTCGGACCATTGCTGCGCCGCGCCATGGCTGCGGGCCGGGTCGGCGCATCGGTGTATTCGGGCCGCTGGACCGATGTGGGAACGCCCGCGCGCCTGCAGCGCCTGAACGCGGCCTGAGGTTGACACGGTTGCCGGCATCCGGAATCGCCGGGTTCTTGTAGGAAAAACCTGATTTCAGAGGAGGCCCGCTGCACGCCAGATTGCAAATAGTGGTCAAACCGTTAATTTAGGGGATACATTTACAAGCAACTGCGCAGTACGATAGCCGGCATGATCTCTGTTTATGCCCAACGCCGCGCGCGCCTGGCTGCCCAGCTGGGCCCCCAGGACGTGGCCATCATCCCCACTGCACCGGTGCGCGCGCGCAACCGCGACACGGATTTTCTCTACCGGCATGACAGCTATTTCTACTATCTGACCGGATTCACCGAACCCCACGCCTGCCTGGTGCTCAAGGGCGATGGTCAGAGTACGCTGTTTTGCCAGCCCAAGGACCTCGAACGCGAAATCTGGGACGGCTATCGCCTGGGCCCCGAAGGCGCGGTCGCGACGCTGGGCGTGGACCAGGCCTTTTCAAGCAACGAGATCGACACCCGGCTGCCGCGCCTGCTGGACAACACCGAGTGCGTGTGGTTCCCGTTCGCCACCCACACCGGACTCGCCGCGCAGGTCGAGACCTGGCTGTCCCAGGTGCGCAACCGCGTGCGCATGGGCGTGCAGTCGCCGACCCACCAGGGTGATCTGTGCGCGCTGCTCGACGAAATGCGCCTGGTCAAGGACGCGCACGAGCAGGACATCATGCGCCGTGCGGCGCGCATCAGCGCCGGCGCCCATGTGCGCGCCATGCAGCGCTCGGCGCGCATGCTGCGTGCGGGCGAGGAAGTGCGCGAATACCACCTTGACGCCGAGTTGCTGCACGAATTCCGCCAGCACGGCTCGCAATACCCGGCCTATGGCTCCATCGTCGCTGCGGGCGCCAATGCCTGCGTGCTGCATTACCAGGCCGACAAGGCGCTGGTGCGCGCCGGCGAACTGGTGCTGATCGATGCGGGCTGCGAACTCGACGGCTACGCCAGCGACATCACGCGCACCTTCCCCGCCGATGGCAAGTTCACGGGCGCGCAGCGCGCGGTCTACGACCTGGTGCTCGCGAGCCAGGAAGCGGCCGTGGCGGTCACGCGCGCGGGCCGACGCTTCAGCGATCCGCACGATGCGACGCTGGCCGTGCTGTCGCAGGGTCTGCTCGACCTGGGCATCCTCGACGCGAGCCGCGTGGGCACGGCCCAGGACGTGATCGAGACGCGCGCCTATTTCCCGTATTACATGCACCGCACCGGCCACTGGCTGGGCATGGACGTGCATGACTGCGGCAGCTACATCGAACCCGGGGCCCAGGATACCGGCCCCGCACGGCGCGACCCGCTGACGGGCGAAACGCTGCGCCAGCGCCCCAGCCGCATTCTGCGTGCGGGCATGTGCACCACGATAGAGCCGGGCCTGTATCTGCGCGCCAGCGCCGAGCTGCCCGAGGCGTTCCACAATATCGGCATCCGCATCGAGGACGACGCCATCGTCACGGAGGAGGGTTGCGAGCTGATCACGCGCGATGTGCCCGTGAAGGCCGATGAGATCGAAGCGCTGATGCGCGATCTGGCGTGAACCATGCCAGCACCGGCACACGCCACGGCATGTGCTTCCATTTTTCTTGACTGCTCCCATGTCCGACGCTTCCAGCTCGCTTTCCGCACCACCGCGCCTTCAGTGGCGCATTTTCACGGTGCTCTGGCTGTTGGGAATGCCCGGCATGTCGGCCATGGTGTGGTCCATCGTTCCGCATTGGCGCTATGCCCAGCCCGTGCCGCCGCCGTTTGGCCAGCCGGGTGTGGGGCTGTTGCTGGTGCTGTCCTCGGTGCTGGCGCTGGCCGTGGGCATGGGCGTGCTGCTCGCGCCGCGCGTGGGGCTGGCGGCGCCGATTCTGACAACCTGGGTTGCGGGGCGCTCGCCACGCGAGGCGCTGCGCCGCCTCTGGCTGCCGGGCGTGGCCGGAGGGGTCGCGGGCGCGGCCTGGCTGGTGACGCTGGCGATTGCCTGGCCGGAGAGCGTCAAGGCGGCTGAGCCGCTTTACACCATGCCACTGCTGGCCAAGCTGCTCTACGGCAGCGTGACCAACGAACTGCTGGTGCGCTGGGGCATGCTGGCCTGCGTGTTTTGGGGGGTCTGGCGTCTTGCGGGGCGTACCGATGCGCCGCCGTCTGCGACGCAGGGCTGGGTGGCGGTGATCCTGTGCTCGCTGCTCTGGGCCGCGACGCACTGGCTGCTTGCCTGGTGGCTGCTCGGTCCCCTGCCGGGTCTGCTGCTGCTGCATGTGTTGCTGGGCAAGCTGGTCTATGGGCTGATGGGCGGCTTCCTCTGCTGGCGCTTCGGCCTCGAGGCCGCGATCCTGGCCCATGTGCTGACCTATGTGATGTCGCATGGGCTGATCGGCCCGGTGCTGTAGGCCTTCCGGGGGGCTTGCCCCCCAAGCAGCTACGCGTAGCGAGCAAGCGTGGGGGCCGGGTTTTGCCGCCGGGCCGCCCCAAGGCAAAACGAGATGGGGGGCATTGCCCCCCAAGCGCAGCTACGCGTAGCGAGCAAGCGTGGGGGCCGGGTTTTGCCGCCGGGCCGCCCCAAGGCAAAACGCGATGGGGGGCCACGCCCCCCAAGCGACCACACGAAGTGGGCGAGCGTGGGGGCCTTATTTTCGTACCCGTTATGTAACCGCTTCCGTGTGAGAATGGAAATCCGATCCCTCTCCCGTGAAAGCCTTATGACCAAGCCGTTGACCCGCGCCACGAAGATTGTTGCCACCCTGGGCCCCGCCTCGAGCGATCCCCAGCTGCTAGAGCGCATGGTGCGTGCCGGCGTCAATGTGGTGCGACTGAACTTCAGCCACGGCACTGCACAGGACCATATCGACCGCGCCACGATGGTGCGCGCCGCCGCCCAGCGCGCGGGCCGCGAAGTGGCCATCATGGCCGACCTGCAGGGCCCCAAGATCCGGGTCGGCAAGTTCGCCGAAGGCCGTGTGATGCTCGAGCCCGGCGCGTCGTTTGTGCTCGACGCTTCGCGCACCGAACCCGGCGATCTGCAGGGCGTGGGCCTGGACTACAAGGAGCTGCCGCGCGACGTGAAGGCCGGCGACCTGCTGCTGCTCAATGACGGCCTGATCGTGCTGACCGTGGACTCGGTGCGCGGCGAAGAGGTGCACACCACCGTCAAGCTCGGCGGCGAGCTGTCCAACAACAAGGGCATCAACAAGCAGGGCGGCGGCCTGACGGCGCCCGCGCTGACCGCCAAGGACATGGAAGACATCAAGACCGCGATGGGCTTCCAGGCCGATTACGTGGCCGTGAGCTTTCCGAAGAACGCCACCGACATGGAAATGGCGCGCCAGCTGTGCAACGTCGCGGGCTCGCCCTGGCGTCACAAGCCCGGCCTGATCGCCAAGATCGAGCGTGCCGAAGCGATTCCCCACCTCGAAGACATCCTGCGCGTCTCCGACGGCATCATGGTCGCGCGCGGCGACCTGGCGGTCGAAGTCGGCAATGCGGCCGTGCCCGCGCTGCAAAAGAAGATGATCCGCATGGCGCGCGAGATGGACAAGGTCGTGATCACGGCCACGCAGATGATGGAAAGCATGATCACCAACCCCGTGCCCACGCGCGCCGAAGTCAGCGACGTGGCCAATGCCGTGCTCGACGGCACCGACGCCGTGATGCTCAGCGCCGAAACCGCCGCCGGCAAGTACCCGCTGGAAACCGTGGAAGAGATGGCGCGCATCTGCACCGCCGCCGAAGCCGCGGAAGACGTCGAGCGCGATGCCGATTTCACCGGCCGCACCTTTGGCCGCATAGACCAGAGCATCGCCATGGGCGCGCTGTTCACGGCCCATCATCTGGGCGCCAAGGCCATCGTGGCCATGACCGACAGCGGCTCGACCGCGCTGTGGATGAGCCGCCGGCGCATCCACATCCCGATCTACGCGCTCACGCCCAAGGTCCACACCCAGCGGCGCATGGCGCTGTACCGCAATGTGCGCCCGCTGCTGATGGACACCTCGGCCGACCGCGACACCGCGCTCGAGCAGGCGGAAGCCCATCTCAAGGCGCGCGGCATCGTGCAGCAAGGCGATGTCTACGCGATCACCTGCGGCCTGCCCATGGGCCAGCCCGGCGGCACCAACATGCTGCAGATTTGCCGCGCGAGCTGAGCCCGGCCTGACTAGCTCGACATCGACGCCACTGGTGCGGGTTTTTCAGTCGGGATAAAATCCCGGGTTACACAGCGGTTACGGCCGCTTGGCCCGGGCTCCTGCCGTGGCGCGGTGCGGCCGCGCGCGACAGGCGCTGGCTGTTTACCCACCCTGAATTGGATCCACGACATGTCCCTCGTCTCGATGCGCGAACTGCTCGACCATGCTGCTGCAAACGGCTATGGCATTCCTGCTTTCAACGTCAACAACCTGGAGCAAGTCCAGGCGGTGATGGCTGCGGCCGACGAAGTCGGCGCACCCGTGATCCTCCAAGCCAGCGCTGGCGCGCGCAAGTACGCTGGTGAAGCGTTCATCAAGCACCTGATCCAGGCCGCCATCGAGCAGTACCCGCACATTCCCCTGGTCATGCACCAGGATCACGGCCAGTCGCCCGCGATCTGCCAGGGCGCGATCGACCTGGGCTTCTCGTCGGTGATGATGGACGGCTCGCTGATGGAAGACGGCAAGACGCCGGCTTCGTTCGACTACAACGTCGATGTGACCCGCAAGGTCGTCGAAATGGCGCACCGCGTGGGCGTCACGGTCGAAGGCGAACTCGGCTGCCTGGGCTCGCTCGAGACCGGTGAAGCCGGTGAAGAAGACGGCATTGGCGCGGTCGGCAAGCTCGACCACAGCCAGATGCTGACCGACCCCGAGGAAGCCGCGCAGTTCGTCAAGGCCACGCAGCTCGACGCCCTGGCGATCGCCATCGGCACCAGCCACGGCGCCTACAAGTTCACGCGCAAGCCCACAGGCGACATCCTGTCGATCCAGCGCGTCAAGGACATCCACGCCCGCCTGCCCAACACCCATCTGGTGATGCACGGCTCGTCTTCCGTGCCCCAGGAGCTGCTGGCCACCATTCGCCAGTACGGCGGCAACATGAAGGAAACCTACGGCGTGCCCGTGGAAGAAATCCAGGAAGCCATCAAGTACGGCGTGCGCAAGATCAACATCGACACCGACA
>NZ_JAVWWA010000146.1:0-3569 GCF_036666375.1 Comamonas sp.
GGTGCGCATACCAGAAGCTCACGGGCTTGAACACATAGCCCAGCACGCGCGGAAAAGTGTGCAGCCAGACTTCGCCATCGGCGTCGGCAATGCCTTCGCTGTGCAGCATGGCGTCGAACCAGGCAAGCGCGTCGTCACCGCCTTCGCCATGGTCGCAATCATGAAAGCTCATCAGCGCGCGGCGGTTGCGTGCCAGCGCCGCGCAGGGCGCGTCGCGCAGGCTGCGCAGCGGCAGCAGCAGGAAGTAGCTGGGATAACGGAACGCATGCGCGACCGGCCGCAGGCGCCGGTGCCAGACATGGCCCATGCCGATCAGCGGCCGTGCGGGGGTGGGGTTCATAGCGCCTCCTGCGAGACGCGCAGCGGCATGCGGCGCAGCGCCTGCATCACGCCCTGGGCCGCGTCCAGGCCGGAGCGCAGGCCGTCCTCGTGGAAGCCATAGCCTGTCCATGCGCCGCAGAACCAAGTGCGGCGCTGGCCTTGCAGCGCTGCGATCGTGCCCTGGGCCTGGATCGCGGCCAGGTCGAACACCGGATGGCTGTATTCGATGCGTTGATGGATCTGGCTTTCATCGATCGGCCGCGAAGGGTTCAGCGAGACGATCACCGGCTGCTGCCAGGGCAGCGGCTGCAGGCGGTTGAGCAGATAGTGCAGGCAGACCTGGGCCTGGTGCGCATCGGCGCCCGCGGCGCGCTCGTAGTTCCACGCCGCCCAGGCCGCGCGCCGCTGCGGCAGCACCTGGGTGTCGGTGTGCAGCACCGCGACATTGGGCTGGTAGCGGATCGCGCCCAGCACCGCCGCTTCAAGCGGCGTCGCATCGGCGCCGAGCAGCCCCAGCGCCTGGTCGCTGTGGCAGGCCAGCACGACCGCGTCGAAAGCTTCAGTGCCCTGCGCGGTCTGCAGCTGCACGCCGGCATCGCTGCGGCGCAGGCCCAGCACCGGGCTGTGCAGGCGCGCCTGGTGCGGGCCCGGGGCCTGCAAGCGCGCGACCATGCGGCGCACATATTCGCGCGAGCCGCCGCGCACGGTGTACCACTGCGGCCGGTCCGTGACCTGCAGCAGGCCATGGTTGTGGCAAAAGCGCACCAGCGTCGCTATCGGAAACTGCAGCATCTGCTCGGTGGGACAGGACCAGATGCTGCCGATCATGGGCAGCAGATAGTCTTCGCGGAACGCCTTGCCGAAGCCATGGGTGTAGAGGAAATCCGCAATCGGGCTTTGCAGTTCGTGTTCGACCTGGCGGCGCGCGAGATCGGTGGTGATGCGGTTGAAGCGCAGGATTTCCGACAGCATTCCCCAGAACCGCGGCCGCAGCAGGTTGCGCCGCTGGGCGAACACCGCGTTGAGCGATGTCCCGCTCCATTCGAGCCCGCTGCCGCCCTGCGCATCCAGGCATTGCACCGACAGCGACATCTCGGACGCCGCGCTTTCCACGCCCAGCTCGGCAAACAGCGCCGTGAGCAAGGGGTAGGTGCGCTGGTTGTAGACCAGAAAGCCCGTGTCCACGCCATGCTGCAGGCCCTCGAGCGTCAGGTCCACGGTGTTCGCATGGCCGCCGAAATGGCTGCCGGCCTCGAACAGCGTGACCTGGTGGCCCGCATGCTGGTCGGCGAGCCGCCATGCGGCAGACAGGCCGGCGATGCCGGATCCGATGACAGCGATGCGGTGCATGGTGGATTTCCCTGATGTACTTGAAAGATCAATTACTGAACTCATGAGTTCACAATATATCCGTTAAGTCTCCACTTTGCACTATAAAGTTTTCGGCTTGCGGGTTTCGCTCTAGAATCAGGCCATGGAAACCCGTTCATCGATCAAAGAGCAAATCCAGCGCCTGCGCCAGGAAGCCATAGTCACCGCCGTCAACCGCCTGCTGGCCAGCAAGGGCTATGACGCCATGACCGTGGACGAAGTCGCGGCCGAAGCCGGCATGGCCAAAGCCAGCCTCTACAAGCTGTTCACATCGAAGGAAGAACTGGCGGGCGCGGCCATGGTCGGCGTGCTCGACCGCGCGCTGGCCTTTGTCGACGGCCTGCGCGCCCAGGCGGCCGAAGCCGCGCAGACCGACCAGCCTTTGTCGCCCGTGGACCAGTTGCGCGCGGTCATACGCTGGGCCATGCAGACCCAACTCGAAGGCGAGATGCCGTCCCTGCCCGCGCAGAACTCGAGTCTGAGCGCTTCGCTGCAATCGAACGATGCCTATATGGACCGGCTGATCGCGCTGAGCAACCGCCTGAGCATCTGGATCGCCGAAGCCCAGACCAGCGGCCAGCTCAACGCCCAGCTGCCATCCGAGCTGGTGCTCTATACGCTGTTCGCGCGCGCCTGCGACCCCGTCGTGGCCCTGCTCAAGGAGTCGGGCCAGTACACCAATGCGCAGATCCTCGACTGGGTCACGCAGACCACGTTCCAGGGTCTGGGCAACGGCCCGCAGGCGCCGCTGCCTGCCTGAGCGCCTGCGCCGCGACGCGGCGCAGGATGACGGCGGCGCGGCCCGATGTTCCGCAAGATCCTTGCTGATCCCTGTTGGAACTAAAAGGCAAAGATGGCGACGCTGACCTATGTCGACGAGCAGACCGAAGGCTGGCGCCGCGTGCGCAGCGGCAAGGGCTTTTCCTACCGGGCGGCCGACGGCAGCCTGATACGCGATGCCGAACAGCTTGCACGCATTCGCCAGCTGGCGATTCCTCCGGCCTATACCGATGTCTGGATCTGCCCCGATCCCCTGGGCCATCTGCAGGCCACGGGCCGCGACGCGCGCGGGCGCAAGCAGTATCGCTACCACGCGCTATGGCAGGAGCAGCAAAAGCAGGCCAAGTTCGAGCGCATGCTGCGCTTCGGCCGCGCGCTGCCCCGGATACGCCGCGCGGTGGAACGCGACCTCGCGGCGCGCCGCCCCGGCCTCGAAGTCGTGGCCGCGACCGTGGTGCGGCTGCTCGACCGAACCGGCATGCGCATAGGCAACGACGAATACTCCGAGCAGAACGGATCGTATGGCCTGACCACGCTCAGGAACCGCCACGCCAAGGCCAGCGCCACCCAACTGCAACTGCACTTCAAGGGCAAGAGCGGCGTGATGCAGCAGGTGTCCATCGCCGACCGGCGCGTGGCGCGCATCGTGCAGCGCTGCCAGGAACTGCCGGGTCAGCGGCTGTTCCAGTTCCTCGACGAACACGATGAGCTGCAGCATCTGCGTTCGGACCATGTGAACGACTACCTGCGCACGCTGTGCGGCGAAGACTTCACGGCCAAGGATTTCCGCACCTGGCATGCCAGCGTCTGCGCGATGGAGCTGGCGCTGGCCGCGCGCTGCGCCGACCAGGAACAGGCGCAGCTGAGCGCGAGCGCGATCAACGACATCGTCAAGCAGGTCGCGCAGCGCCTGGGCAATACCAGCAGCGTATGCCGCAAGTTCTACATCCATCCCGAAGTACTGAACTTCTGCGAACGCCAGGCGGCGGACGCAGGACATGCGGCGCGCAAGAAGCTGGGAATGAGCCCGGCCGAATGCGCGCTGCTGCAGCTGCTCGATGCCTGCGAACCGGCCAAGCCGAGAAAGCCGGCCGCGC
>NZ_JAVWWA010000146.1:3669-9147 GCF_036666375.1 Comamonas sp.
CGGCGGGCAGCAGACGCTAGGCTGGAATTCCAAGCAGACGGCGGAGAACGCACTGCGCCCACATGGGCAGCATCCGCCCCCAACCAGAGGAGCAACGCAATGGATCCCACAGAACACCGCGCCTACGGCGTGTTCAAGCCCATAGGCCACATGGTGGTTTCGTTTCCCGATGCGGCCAGCGCCGACGACGGCCAGGCGGCGCTCACGGCCCTGGGAACGGAACCCGCCGACATCCACCGCTACAGCGCCGCGCAGATGCTCGCGCAGTGCGATGAAGACATCGCCAGGGCCAGCCCTGCAGCCTCCGTCGGCCAGGAGCTCAATCTGGTCAAGGCCAACCGTGAACTCGCCGCCCAGGGCTTCCACTTCATCGTGGTGCGGGTCGACGACGATGACGTGGCACGCCGTGCCGCCGATGCCTTGCATGCCCAGGGCGCCGAGCGCGCCCAGCTCTACGGCCGCTTCATCATCGAGGAAATGATCACGCGCGCCGCCGATCTGCCCCAGGTCAAGGAATCGCCCGACACCGGGCTCGATCCGCAAACGCCTTCGGGCGAGGAAAAGGAAAGGGCGCAGATGCGCCCTCCTGAATCCACGCCCTGATGCGGCGCAACGGTGGCTCCCGCTCTGCGGGCGCCGCCGTTGCGCGCGGCGTCGTTACGCGTTGTCGGCGCGGCGCGCGGCGTCGCGCAGTTCGCGGATCTGCAGATGGTTGCGCTTGGCGCCTTCGTACTGGCGCTGCACCACCACGCGCACGTCGGCGGGCAGGTCTTCCTCCAGCGCCTTGCGATAGCGTTCCAGCGCCTTGTCTTCGCCGCGTTCGGCTTCTTCCAGCATGTTGAGGTCGCTGTAGCCGGCGAGCGTTCCCTTCACGGCGACCCAGCCGCGATGCGCGGCGCCGGCGAGCGTGCCGCCATCTGGCGTGGAGCGGCCGCCGAGCTGGCCGACGACATTGCGCAGTTCTTCCGCGGCCAGGCGACAGTCCTGGGCACGCGACAGGAAGGTCTGCTTGAGACTGCCGGTACGTGCATGTTCCGCGCTGCTGGTGAAGCCGAATTCGCCGTCCTTGCAGTTTTCTATCAGGTCGTTCAAGGTCTCGATGACTTGCTTGTTGTCCATGGTGCGGTTTCCTGGTTGATTGACGAAACGGCCCGCTTCGCTGGGCGGGCCTGGTTCGCGGCCTATGCCTTGGCCGCGACGAGGATGTCGCGGGGAAACCTTATTTGACGGCCTTGCCGAATACCCTGGAGTCGGTCTAGCGCCCATCTGGGGCGCGTCCTGGGCCTACAGGGCGCGGCTCTCAGAAGCGATGGTGGAGCGCGAGTTCCCAGCGCCGCCCTTCCCCCGCAAACCATTGCGTGCCGGTGTAGTAGGCGGTCGTGAAGAACGGCCGGTCGAAGACATTGAAGCCGCGCAGCGTCAGCTTGGTTGCCGCACCCGCCTGCCATTGCAGCGCCAGGTCGGCCGTGGTGTAGGCCGGCAGCGTCAGACGGTTGGCGCTGTCCGCGTAGCGCCTGCCGACATGGCGCAGGCCGCCGGACAGCGTCCAGTCGGGCCGCGGCGTCCAGCCGACCCAGACGTTGGCGACGCGTTCAGGGACATCGACGGGCACATTGCCGTTGCGCGACACCGCGGCGCCGCCGGCGAATTCGCTGAAATCGTCGTAGCGCGCCTGCAGCAGCGCGACATTCGCCTCGACCCGCAGCGCGGCTGCGGCCTGCAGCGCCAGCGTGGCTTCCACGCCCCGCGACGAGCGCCGGCCGACCTGGCGGCGCAGCGACGGGTTGCCGGGGTCGCGCGTCAGCAGGTTGTTCTTGCGGATCGCATACGCGGCCAGCGTCGCGTCGCCCCGGCCTTGCCAGAACGACTGCTTGATGCCGACTTCGAGCTGCCGCCCCCTGGAGACATCGAAACGCGCATTGTCCGCAGACAGCATCAGCAGGCCGCTGACCGGATCGGCCGCGGCGCTGGCCTGCGCGTAGAGCGCGACATCGGGGTGCAGTTCGTAGACCGTTCCCAGGCGCCAGCCGCTGTGCGCGTAGCGGCGATCGAAAACCGGCGTGCCGGCCACAAGGTCATGGCGCGCGAGCCGCGCATGGTCGAAGCGCGCTGCCGCGACCAGCGACAAGCGCTGCGTCAAGGCGATCCTTTCTTCGGCGAACAGCGCGTACTGCCGCGCCTGGTTACGGTCGCGCGGGATGAAAGGCTGCTCGCTGAAATAATGGCCGGGATCGGGGTACCAGGGATCGACTGGCGCCGCGCTGCCCGAATAGTCGTTGTGGCTGTACCGCAAGGCCGCGCGGTTGACATCGAAGCCCAGCGAAAGCTGGTGGTCGCGCCCGAACAGCTTTCCCGTGAACGCGACATCCGTGGTGTTGCCGGTCTGCGTCTGCGCATGGCCGATCTCGGTGTTGTCGGGGCGGTCGATCAGACGCGTTGCGGCATTGAATGCATAGGTCTCGGCATTGCGCCAGTGGCGCTCGCTGGTGATGTGGTACAGCGTGCTGCGCACGGCGACATCGCTGCTCGCTGCCCATTGCGCGCTCAGCTGCGTCCAGCGGTCGTGCAGGCGGATGTCGCTGTCCTCGACGTTGTAGTTGCGCCGGTGCAGCGCGCGCGGCTGCACGCCATCGATCAGCGGCACGCCGAAGTAGCGCGCCGGCGCCTGCCGGCCTTGCGCCAGCGCGAGCTGCAGCTGTAGATCGCGCGTCGCATCCCAGCGCAGCGCGGCCGTCGCCGTGGCGTTGCGCAGCTCGCCGCGCTCCACCCAGCCCTGCGATCGATCGGCGCTCAGATCGAGCCGGTACGACCATTGCGCGTCTATCGCGCCGCCGCTGCCCAGCGCCAGCGCGCGCCGGCCCGCGCTGCCCGCCGAGGCCTGGATCTCGCTGCGCACCGGAGCGCGCGTCGGCTTCTTGGGAATCACATTGACGACGCCGCCGATGGCGCCGTCGCCATGCACCACCGACGCCGGCCCGCGCAGCACTTCGATGCGGTCTATGGACCAGGTGTCGAACGGAAAGCTCACGCCCACGCCACCATATTGGCGCCTGCCGTCATACAGCCGCAGCACCGCCGTCGTGTCGGTGAAGCCGCGCGCCGAAAGGCTCGCGCTGTTGCCCGCATGGCCCAGGCTGGTGATACCCGCAGCGCGCGTGATCGCCTCGCGCAGCGTGCTGTCACCGCGCGATTCAAGCTGGGCGCGGGTGATCACTTCGACGCTCGCCGGAGTCTCGCGCACACTGAGATCAAGGCGGCTGCCGGTGGCCGTGGCGCGCTCCAGCGGGCCCGCGCCGCCCGCGCGGACCGTGATGGTCTCGAGCTCGGCGGCAGGCTGCGCGCCGCAGGGCAGCGCGGCCAGCGCCAGCGCAAGAACGGCCGGCCGGGGCCTGAAGCGACCAGCAAGTAAAAAGGCATCAATCATAGTTTTTTATTATTGCAAAATTTGATTGATAGTCAAAGCCACACTCCAACGACAACAGCCGCGAGGCGGCCGTGTCTTTCGCAACTCGGGATAATCGCGCCATGCAAGCCCTGCGCATTTCCTCAGCCCTGTTACGCCTTGTCATGGCGTGCTATCTGCTGGTGCTGGGAATTGCCGCTGCCGCGCCGGTCTTTCATCCGCAGCGCATGGAAGTTGTCTGCAGCGCCGCTGGCGCGATGAAGATGGTGGCGCTGGACCACCAGGCCGGCGAGCACACGCTGGACTGCTCGCTGTGCCTCGCGCCATCGCTGCCCGTGCCCGAGTTCTGCAGTGCGGTGCCGGTGCACCAGCCGCTGGCGCATGCGCTGACGCCGCTGGTCGCCGCGCATATCGCGGGCCGCAGCGGCGCGCGCTTTCCGCCGCGCGGCCCGCCCGCCATCGGCTGATCCGCCCCTGCCCCGTCGCCCGGCGCAGTCCTTTGCGCGCGCCATGCCCACCAGCATATGGCCGCGCTCTTTCCCGATTTCGCGCACGCACCGCTGACGCCCAGGCCGCGCAGTGCGCGCCGATGGACACGAGATTCCCATGACGACTTCCGTCCCCGAAACCCGCGCTCGGCGCGCTTCTCCCGACCTCTACCGCGCGGTCTGGCGCTGGCATTTCTACGCCGGTCTGCTGGTGCTGCCGTTCCTGATCTGGCTGGCGATCACCGGCGGCCTCTATGTGTTCAAGAACGAGATCGACGGCTTCTTTCACCAGCGGCTGCTCACGGTGAACGCGGCCGCGACGCCCGCGCGTGCGCCCACGCAACTTGCGGCCGCGGCGCTGGCCGCGCACCCGGGAGCGCTGATCAAATACACCCCGCCGGCCGCGGCCACGCGCAGCGCTGAAGCATTGATCGCGACCCCAGGCGGAGAGCGGCTGGCGGTCTTCGTCGACCCCTACCGCGCCGAAGTGCTGGGCGCGCTGCCCGATGGCGGCAGCGTCGCCTGGACCATTCGCAAGCTGCACAGCCTCAAGTACTTCGGCAAGGTCGCGCGCGGCGCGATCGAGATTGCCGCGGGCTGGGCCATCCTGCTGGTGCTGACCGGCATCTACCTGTGGTGGCCGCGCGGGCAAAAAGGCGGTGTGGTCACGGTGCGCGCCACGCCCGCCAAGCGGGTTTTCTGGCGCGATCTGCATGCGGTCACGGGCCTGGGCGTGGGCGGCATGCTGCTGTTCCTGGCCATAACGGGAATGCCCTGGTCGGTGCTGTGGGGCAATCAGATCAACCAATGGGCCAACGGCAGCAACTTCGGCTATCCGGCGGGCGTGCGCGTGCAGGTGCCGATGTCCGAACTGCGCCTGGCCGACGGCCAGACCACGGCCTGGTCGCTGCAGCAGGCACGCCTGCCCGAGTCGGGCCATGAAGGCCATGAGGGCCATGAAGACCACGACGGTCATTCGGGCCATGACGGCCACGAAGGGCATTCCGCGCACGCGGGCCATGTGCCGGCCGATGTGCCGCCGCAGCCCGCGGCATGGACGCTGGACCAGGCCGTCGCGGCCTTCGATCGCCTGGGCCTGGCGCCGGGCTACGCCGTGCAACTGCCCAAGGGCGCGCAAGGCGTCTATTCCGGCTCGGTCTATCCCGCGGATCTGGCGCAGCAGCGCGTGGTGCATCTGGACCAGTACAGCGGCCGGCCGCTGCTCGACATGCGCTACGCGGACTACGGCCCCATGGGCCGGGCGCTGGAATGGGGCATCAATGTCCACCTGGGCATGGAATGGGGCGTGTTCAACCAGGCGCTGTTGGTCGTGACCTGCCTGGCCATCGTGCTGCTGTGCGTCAGCGCGGCCGTGATGTGGTGGAAGCGCCGGCCCGCGGGCGGCCTGGGCGTTCCGCCCGCACCCGCGAACCGCAAGCTGCAGGCCGGCGTCTTCGCGCTGCTGCTGGTGGGCGGCGCGGTCTTCCCGCTGGTTGGCGCGTCGATGCTGGTGATGGCCGCGCTGGACTATCTGGCGTTTGCGCGCCGCCCGGCGCAGGCCTGAGCCCGCCCCCGGCCCGCCCTAGG
>NZ_JAVWWA010000147.1:0-8955 GCF_036666375.1 Comamonas sp.
TCAGCTGAGCCTTGAATTCTACAACAGTTTTAAAGACCCTGTCAACTTTAAGTTTCTCGCTGCCTCCTCAGTGATTAACTGTTTCAGCAGCGCAGCCTTGCATTGTAGCCCGGTTTTTCAACCATTTTTCGAAACAAGGCCCGAATTTTGAAAATGACTTTTTATCGTCATCTGCCGACCTGCGGTCGGCAGATGCACCGCGTGGCGGTGCATTTCTTGTGCGGGCATCAATTGTCGCTCAGTTCCTGCTCGAGGGCGTCGAGGAACAGCGCAGCAACATCACAGCCAGTCTGGTCATAGATCTCCTGGAAGCAGGTCGGGCTGGTGACATTGATTTCGGTCACGCACTCGCCAATGATGTCCAGGCCCACGAGCAGCAGGCCGCGCTCCATGAGGATGGGGCCCAAGGCTTCGGCGATCTCAAAGTCCTTGGCACTCAGCGGCTGGGCCACACCCTTGCCGCCGGCCGCCAAGTTGCCGCGCACTTCATTGCCCTGGGGAATGCGCGCCAGGGAATAAGGCACAGGCTTGCCACCTATCACCAGCACCCGCTTGTCGCCAGCGACGATCTCGGGCAGGAATTTCTGCACCATCACGCTTTGCGCTCCATCGCGGTTGAGCGTCTCGATGATGCTGCCAAGATTGCGGCCATCGGCGCCCACACGGAAGATGCCCATGCCGCCCATGCCGTCGAGCGGCTTGAGGATGATGTCCTGGTGCTCGGCATGGAATGCGCGGATTTCCTGCGCATTGCGCGTGACCAGCGTGGGGCCGATGAATTCGGGGAACTCCATGATCGCCAGCTTTTCGGGATGCTCGCGCAAGGCGCTGGGCTTGTTGAGCACCTTGGCGCCTTCGCGCTCGGCCTGCTCGAGCAGATGGGTAGCGTAGAAGAACTCGCTGTCGAACGGCGGATCCTTGCGCATCAGCACCGCGTCGAATTCGGCCAGGTCCACGCGGCGCGTGCCCTGCTCGGCAAACCATTCGTCGGCATCGCCCGTCAGCACGATGTCACGCACCAGCGCCGACACCTTGCTGCCGCGCTGCCAGGAAATGCTTTGCACTTCGCAGGCGGAGATCGCATGACCGCGGCGCTGGGCTTCGCGCATCATGGCGAAGGTGGTGTCCTTGTAGATCTTGAAAGATGCGAGAGGGTCGGCGATGAAAAGAAGGTTCATGGTGGTCACAACAGTTGCAGCCTCAGGGGGCAGGCCATTCGCCGCAGAATCAGGCGTTGCGGCGGGGCAGAGACAACGCGCACTCAGGCACGGCGACCATACTGTTGCACAAATAAGGCAAGGCTGCCGGCGAGCACCCCCCACAGGGCCGAACCTATGCCGAAGATCACCACGCCGCTGAGCGTGACCAGGAAAGTGATCAGCGCCGCTTCACGGTGTTTTTCCTCGGCAAAGGCCGATGTCAGCCCCGCGCCTATGGTGCCCAGCAGCGCCAGGCCCGCGATCGCTGCGATCAGTTCGCGCGGAAAGGCAGTGAGCAAGCCGGTCACCACGGCGCCGAAAGCCCCTATCAAGATATAGAACACACCACAGGCCGCTGCCGCTGCATAGCGCCGCCGTGGATCTGCATGGGCCTCGGGCCCCATGCAGATCGCCGCCGTGATGGCGCTGAAATTGAGCGCGAACGCGCCGAAAGGCGCGAGCACCAGCGTCACCACCCCGGTCATCGTGATCAGGCGCGACACCGGCAGCTCATAGCCCGAGGCGCGGATCACGGCAATGCCCGGCAGGTTCTGCGAAGCCATGGTCACGATGAACAGCGGCAACGCCAGGCTCACGGCCGCCGACCAGGACCATTCGGGTGCAGTGAACAACGGGCTGGCCAGCGACCAATGCACGGACGTCCAGGCCATATCGCCGGCAAATGCCGCAAGCGCCAGGCCCACAGCCAGTGTCCAGACCACGCAATAACGTGGTGCCAGACGACGCGCGACCAGATAGGTCAGCAGCATGCCCAGTACCAGCGGCAATGCGGTCTGCGCCGCCGCAAACGCCTGCATGCCAAAGCGCGCCAGCACGCCGGCCAGCAGCGCCGAAGTGATGGCCACGGGAATGTGCCGCATCAGGCGCTCCAGGGCACCGCTGGCGCCGACGATGATGGTCAGCAAAGCGGCGAGCATGAACGCGCCTACGGCCTGCGCCATGGTGAACCCGTCGCCCGCGAGGCCGGCCGTGGCCAGTACCGCCGCTCCCGGCGTCGACCAGGCGATCATCACGGGCTTGCGCAGCCACAAGGACGGCAGCACGGTGCACAGGCCCATGCCCAGGCCCAGGGCCCAGATCCAGGATGTGACCTGCGCGGGCGTGGCGCCGAAAGCCTGGGCGGCCTGGAACACCAGCGCCAGCGAACTGGCGAAAGCCACCAGCATGGCGACAAAGCCTGCCGCGACCGTGGAGAGGCTCGAATCACGAAAGAAATGCATGCCCGATTCTGTCAGAGCATGCAGGCCGCCGACGGTCGCCGGCGCGCCAGCGGCCGGCGCCTTTACAACTCGATCTTGGAGCCGAGTTCGACCACGGAATTGCTGGGCAGGCGCAGGAAGTCGGACACGCGGCTCGCGTTGCGGTGCATCTGCGCGAACAGCTTCTCGCGCCACGGCGCCATGCCCTGGCGCATGCCGGGAATGACGGCGTCGCGCGAAACGAAGTAGCTCGTTCCCATGGGGTCCAGCGGATAGCCCAGCCCGGACAGCTGGGCCAGCGCCTTGGGCAGGTCGGGCTCGTTCTTGAAGCCATAGTGCACGGTCACCTGCCAGCAATGGCTGCCCAGCGATTCGGCCTGCACGCGCTTGTCCATGCCCACCCAGGGGACCTCATGGTTGCGCACCGTGACGAACAGGTTCTGCGCATGCAGCACCTTGTTGTGCTTGAGGTTGTGCAGCAGCGCCGAAGGCACCGTGCCCGGCTCGCCCGACAGGAAGATCGCAGTGCCCGCGACGCGCTGCGGCGGATGCTGGACGAGCGCACCCAGAAAGCCCGACAGCTCGATCGACTCGCTGTGCAGGCGCTCGTGCAGCAATTGCCGGCCGCGCCGCCAGGTCATCATCAGCAGGAATACCGCGCCGCCAATGGCTAATGGGAACCAGCCGCCCTGGAACAGCTTGAGCAGGTTGGAGCTGAAGAACGCCAGGTCGATGACGAAGAAGCAGCCCGTGGCCGCCCAGCACAGCAGCCAGGGGTAATGCCAGCGGTAGCGGATCACGAAGAAGGTCAGCAAGGTGGTGATCAGCATGTCCAGGGTGACCGCGATGCCATAGGCCGCGGCCAGGTTGCCGCTGGAGCGGAACAGCATCACCGCCATGACGATGGCGGCGAACAGGCTCCAGTTGACCAGCGGGATGTAGATCTGGCCGGCCTCCTTGGCGCTGGTGTGGCGGATTTCGAGGCGCGGCAGGTAGCCCAGCTGTATGACCTGGCGCGTGACGCTGAACGCGCCGGTGATCAATGCCTGCGAGGCAATCACCGCGGCCATGGTCGCGAGCAGCACCAGCGGCAGCAGCGCCCAGGCGGGCGCCATGCGGAAGAACGGGTTCTGCACCGCATCGGGCTGAGCCAGCAGCAGCGCGCCCTGGCCGAAGTAATTGAGCGTCAGCGCGGGCATGGCGACACCGAACCAGGCCAGGCGGATGGGCTTCTTGCCGAAATGCCCGAGGTCGGCATAGAGGGCTTCGGCGCCCGTGACGCACAGCACCACGGCGCCCAGGATGATGAAGGCCACGCCGGGCTGGCGCCAGATGAAGCCCAGCGCATGGTGCGGGCTCAGCGCAGCAAGGATTTCCGGGTGGTCGATGATCTGCCATATGCCCAGCACCGCCAGGCATCCGAACCACAGCAGCGTGATCGGCCCGAAAAACTTGCCTATTCCCGCGGTTCCGCGCTTTTGCACCGCGAACAGCGCCAGCAGCACCAGCAGCGCCAGCGGCAGCACGAACTGGCGAAAGTGCGGCGACACCACTTCTAGGCCTTCGACCGCGGAGAGCACCGAGATCGCGGGCGTGATCACGCCGTCGCCATAAAACAGCGAGGTGCCGAAAATGCCTATGGGCAGCAGCACGGCGCGCAGCCGGGGCTGATCCTTGACGGCCTGGGAAGCCAGCGCGAGCATCGCCACCAGCCCGCCTTCGCCGTTGTTGTCGGCGCGCAGCACCAGGGTCACGTATTTGAGCGAGACGATCAGCGTGAGCGTCCAGAACAGGATGGACAGCACGCCGTAGACGTTGGCATGGGTGAAAGGAACATGGCCGGAGCCAAAGACTTCCTTGACGGCGTACAGCACGCTGGTGCCTATGTCGCCGTACACCACTCCAATTGCACCCAATGTGAGTGCTGCCAGCGAGGATTTTGGATTGTTCACTGAACGCACCCGGAGCCGCTGCGGCGCCGGGTCTCCCTGTCATGGTGTGAGAGTCGTTGGGTCTCGCCGGCAGGCAGCATGCCCGCCGACGACGTCACGCATCAATCGTAGATTTCGGCGTCGGGGTTGGTGGCTTCGAGCTCATAGCTCGCCGCGAGCATCGCCAGTCGGCCGATCACGCCATACATGTAGAAGCGGTTGGGCGCGCTTGCGCCCGGGCGGGCGCCGAGTTGCGGCAGCTGGGTGCTGTGCTCGAAGGCCAGCGGCACGAAGCTCGAGCCCGGGGCGTTGAGATTCTCGTCCACGCCGCGCTCGGGGTGCATGCGGTAGAAGCCGCCAACCACATAGCGGTCCATCATGTAGACCACGGGTTCGGCGACCGCATTGTTCATGCGCTCCTGCGTCAGCACGCCTTCCTGGATGATCACGTCGTGCACCGCCTGGCCGTCCTTGATCACGCCCATCTTGTTGCGCGACTTGCGCGTGAGCACTTCGAGGTCCTTGGCGTCGCGCACGGTCATCACGCCCATGCCGTAGGTGCCATGGTCGGCCTTGACCACGACGAACGGCTTTTCCTTGATGCCGTATTCCTTGTACTTGCGGCGCACCTTGGTGAGCAGCATGTCGACCTGGGCGCTGAGCCCGTCCATTCCGGTGCCGTCGTTGAAGTCCAGGCCTTCGCAGTGGGTGAACATCGGGTTGATCAACCAATGGTCAATGCCCAGCAGCTTGCCGAAGCGCTTGGAGACTTCCTCGTAGCTCTGGAAATGGCGGCTCTTGCGGCGCACGCTCCAGCCCGCGTGCAGCGGCGGCAGCAGGTATTGCTCGTAGAGCTCCTCCAGAATGCCCGGCGGGCCGGCAGACAGATCGTTGTTGAGCAGGATGGTGCAGGGATCGAAATCCTTGAGTCCCAGGCGGCGCTTGCTGCGGATCACGGGCTCCAGCGTGACCGATTCGCCGCTGGGCAGATTGATCACGGTGGTCTTCTTGATTTCGCGGCTGATGGAGCCCACGCGCACGTTGAGCCCGGCCATCTTGAAGATGCGCTGGAGCTGCACAACGTTGTTCAAATAGAACGTGTTGCGCGTGTGGTTTTCAGGAATGATCAGCAGGTTACGCGCTTCGGGACAGATCTTTTCGATCGCCGCCATCGCCGCCTGCACTGCCAGCGGCAGCATTTCCTCGGTCAGATTGTTCCAGCCACCGGGGAAAAGATTGGTGTCGACAGGGGCGAGCTTGAACCCCGCGTTGCGGATGTCGACAGACGAGTAGAACGGAGGCGTGTGCTCCATCCATTCCAGGCGAAACCAGCGCTCGATCGCGGGCATGGATTCGAGAATACGCTGTTCAAGCTCGTTGATGGGGCCGGTCAGAGCCGTGATGAGATGCGGAACCATTGGTACCCTCAAGAGACGGTGGTGTATTGGATTGTAGGGATTTGGCAACGACGTCGGCATTTACCCACCACCGATGGTAGTCCCGACGGCGTTGCGTCAGCGCCGCCAAAAGGAGGGTGTCAGCAATGCCATGAAGCTCAGAATCTCCAGCCGCCCCAGGAGCATGGCCAGCGTGCAGACCCAGATCTGGAAATCCGTGAGTCCCGCATAGTTGGACGCGGGACCCACAGTTCCCAAGCCCGGGCCCATGCAGTGCACACTGGCCAAAATGGCGGTGAACGCGGTCACGGGATCAAGGTCGGTGAGCAGCAGCAGCATGCTCAGAGTGATCACCGTGGCGCCGTACACCAGCATGAAGGCCAGCACGGAGAAAATCATGCGATTGTCCACTACTGCCGATCCAAGCCGCACAGGTTGTACTGCCCGGGGGTGTACCAGGTGGGTCAATTCGCGCCGCGCCTGCTTGAGCAGAATCAGCATGCGCACCATTTTGATGCCGCCGCCGGTCGAACCGGCACTGGTCGCCACGCCCGACAGCAACAGCATCATCACCGGCAGGAAAACCGGCCAGCCAAGGTAGTCGACGGTGGCGAAACCCGTGGTGGTGGCAACCGAAATCACATTGAAGACGCCGTAGCGCAAGGCGTCCAGCGGCGCATAGACGCCCTTGACCCACAGCAGCAGCGCGGCAAACAGGCCACCGCCCACGAGCACGCCGATGGTGGCGCGCATTTCGGGGTCGCGCCAGAAGCCCTGCAGCTGGCCCTTGCGCATGGCAACGAAGTAGAGCGCGAAGTTGCAGCTGGCCAGCAGCATGAAGAACAGCGCCACGGCTTCGAGCAGCGGCGAGTCGAAATATGCAAAGCTCGCATCATGCGACGACAGCCCGCCCAGGCTCACGGTGGTGAACATGTGCATCAACGCGTCCATGGGCGTCATGCCCCCGGCCCAGAAAGCCAGGCCGCAGGCAATGGAGAAGATCGCATAGACGCCCCACAGCCCCTTGGCGGTCTCGGTCATGCGTGGCGTCAGCTTGGTGTCCTTGATCGGGCCCGCGGCCTCGGCGCGAAACAGCTGGCTGCCGCCCACGCCCAGCAGCGGCAGCACCGCCACGGCCAGGATCAGAATCCCCATGCCGCCCAGCCACTGCAGGAAAGTGCGCCAGACGTTGATGGACATCGGCAGGTCGTCGAGCCCGGTGAGCACCGTGGCGCCCGAGGTGGTCAGGCCCGAAACGGCTTCGAAGTAGGCATGGGTGAATGAGATCGGCACGTCCAGCTGGTGCAGCGCGAGCATCAGCGGCAGGCAGGCGCACAGCGGCAGCACCAGCCAGACCAGGGTCACCAGGATCACGCCGTGGCGCGGCTGCAGCTCGCGGCGAAAGCGGTTGAGCCCCAGCCACAGCACCATGCCGACAATGGCCGCGACCGCGATCGACAGCGGGTACACCCGCCATATGCTTTCATGCTGCTGCCAGGAGACGGCCAGCGGCAGCAGCATGGCGAGCGCAAACATCACCAGCAGCATGCCCAGCACGCGCAGAACGGGAAACAGATCACGCATGGTGGGGCGTCAGAAGAAGGTGGCGCTCACGCGGAACAGCTTTTCCACGTCCCGTACCAGGCGCTTGTTCGGCAGGAAGAACACCACATGGTCGTTGCTTTCGATCACCGTGTGGCTGCGCGGAATGATGACCTGGGGTTCGGGGGCGCCCTTGTCCGCTTCGGCATCCTCGAGTCCGCGCACGATCAGGCCGATATGCACATCGAGCGGCAGGCGCAGATCCTCGACGCGCCGGCCGACGACGCGCGAGCTCTTGCGGTCGCCACGGGCGACGATTTCCAGCGCTTCGGCCACGCCCCGGCGCAGGCTGTGCACGGCCTGCACATCGCCGCGGCGCGCGTAGGCCAGCAGTTCGCCCAGCATCGCCTGGGCCGGCGACAGCGCGATGTCGATCTGCGTGCCGTGCATCAGGTCGGCATAGGTGCGGCGGTTGATCAGCGACAGCACACGCGTCGCGCCCATGCGCTTGGCCAGCAGGCAGGACATGATGTTGTCCTCGTCGTCGTCGGTCAGCGCGAGGAACAGGTCTACATCCTCGACGCTCTCGTCGCCCAGCAGATCCTCATCGGTAGGGTCGCCCTGCAGCACCAGCACGTTGGTTGGCAGCACAGCCGCGAGTTCGGTGCAGCGCTGTTCGTTCTCTTCGAGCACCTTGATGTGGAACTGGCCCGGCACCTGGGCCAGCTGGCTTGCCAGGCGCTGGCCGACGCGGCCACCACCGACAATCATGATGCGGCGCACGGGCTTGGCCTGCTGGCCGCGCGGGCGGTGCAGCGCGCTGAGGATTTCAGGCAGGTGCTCGCGCGCGGCGAGCACGAAGACCTCATCGCCGGGCTCGATCAGCGTCATGCCGTCACAGCGCACGAAGCGATCGGGCTCGTCGGCAAAGCGCCGGTAGATCGCGACCAGGCGCATTGCCAGGTCGGGCATGCTGTCGCGCAGCTCGCCTATGCGCAGGCCCACGGCCGGCGCGCCGGCGCGCGCGCGCGCCGAAGCCAGGCAGGCGCGGCCGCCGGCAAACGCGCGCACCTGCAGCGACTCGGGATACTCGATGAGCTTGCCGATGTAGCGCGTCAGCGACTCTTCGGGGCAGATGATGCGGTCGACCGCAAAACCTTCCTTGCCCAGCAGCGGCGAATCGGGCGCGAAGCCCGAGGAACGCACGCGCGCGATGCGGGTCGGCACGCTGAACATCATGTCGGCGACCTTGCAGCACACCAGATTGGTTTCATCGAGCGCCGCGCAGGCAATCAGCAGGTCGGTGTCGCGCGCGCCGGCCTCGGCCAGCACCGCGGCATCGGTGCCGTTACCGACCACGCCGCGCAGGTCGAAGCGCGTCTGCAGCTCGCGCAGCCTGCGGCTGTCGGTGTCGATCACGGTGATGTCGTTTTGTTCGGACACCAGGCTTTCGGCCACGCTGTAGCCCACGCGTCCCGCACCCAGAATGATGATTTTCATGAAATTCGCTGGTGATGCCGGACGCGGGTAGTCTTCAGACGCGGACTTCGCCGTCGCCCAGCACCACGTACTTGAGCGAAGTCAGGCCTTCTATGCCCACGGGGCCGCGCGCATGGAACTTGTCGGTGCTGATGCCGATTTCCGCGCCCAGGCCGTACTCGAAGCC
>NZ_JAVWWA010000148.1:0-6964 GCF_036666375.1 Comamonas sp.
CACGGCGGCGGCTGCGGCTGCAAGATTGCGCCGGGCGTGCTGGCCCAGCTCATAGGCCAGAGCGCGCTGCCCAAGCAGTTCTTCCCCGACCTGCTGGTGGGCAACGAGACCGCCGACGATGCCGCCGTGTACCGCATCAACGACGAACAGGCCATCGTCGCCACCACCGATTTCTTCATGCCCATCGTCGACGACCCGTATGACTTCGGCCGTATCGCCGCAGCCAATGCGCTGTCGGACATCTACGCGATGGGCGCGACGCCGTTGATGGCGCTGGCCATCGTCGGCATGCCCATCAACGTGCTGCCGCATGCGACCATCGCCAAGGTGCTCGAAGGCGGCGAATCGATCTGCCGCGAGGCCGGCATTCCGCTGGCCGGCGGGCATTCGATCGACTCGGTCGAGCCCATCTATGGGCTGGTCGGCATAGGCATCGTCAACCCCAAGCACATGAAGCGCAATGCCGATGCCCGGGACGGCGATGTCCTGGTGCTGGGCAAGCCACTGGGCGTGGGCATTCTGTCGGCGGCGCTGAAGAAGAACCTGCTCGACGCCAACGGCTACCGCGCCATGGTCGAGACCACGACGCAGCTCAACCGTCCGGGCGCGGCGCTATCGCAGATCGAAGGCGTGCACGCGCTGACCGACGTGACCGGCTTCGGCCTGCTGGGCCATACGCTGGAGCTGGCGCGCGGCGCGGGTCTCACGGCGCGCATAGACAGCCGCGCGCTGCCGCTGCTGCCCACGGTACAGGCGTTTGCGGAGCAAGGCGTGGTCACTGGCGCTTCGGGCCGCAACTGGGCGGCCTATGGCGCGCAGGTGGTCATGGGGTCGCAGGTCTCGGCACCGCTGCAAGCGCTGCTGACCGACCCGCAGACTTCGGGCGGGCTGCTGGTGTCCTGCACTGCCGAGACAGTCGATCAGGTGCTGGCGCTGTTCGCGGCCCAGGGTTTTGCGAGCGCCGCGGTCATAGGCCGCATGGAAGCCGGCGCGGCGCAGGTCGTCGTCGACTGACGCACAGGCGTCAGCCCGCGGCTTGCAGCCGCGAATACAGCCCGCCCTGGGCCAGCAACTGCGCATGCGGTCCCTGCTCGACAATGTGGCCGCGCTCCATGACCACCACGCGGTCCGCGTGCTCGATGGTCGACAGCCGGTGCGCAATCACCAGCGTCGTGCGGCCCTGCATCAGGCGCTGCAGCGCATCCTGCACCAGGCGCTCGGATTCGGTGTCGAGCGCCGAAGTGGCCTCGTCGAGAATCAGTATGGGCGCATTCTTGTAGACCGCGCGCGCGATCGCCAGCCGCTGGCGCTGGCCGCCCGACAGCTGGGCCGCGTTGTGGCCGACCACGGTCTGCAGTCCCTGGGGCATGCGGCGCACGTGGTCGCCAAGATTTGCGGCTTCGAGGCTGGCCCAGACCTTGGCCTCGTCGACCTGCGCGCCCAGCGTGACATTCGCGGCCACGCTGTCGTTGAACATCACCACGTCCTGGCTGACCATGGCGAACTGCTGGCGCAGGCTGGACAGATCCCACTCGGCCAGCGGCCGGCCGTCGAGCAGCACTTCGCCGCTGGTCGGTGCGAGAAAGCGCGGCAGCAGATTGACCAGCGTGGTCTTGCCCGCGCCCGAAGGCCCGACCAGGGCCACGACTTCGCCGGGACGCACGCGCAGATTCACCTGCGCCAGGGCCGGCGCCTGGTCCTCGCCGAACGCCACACCCACGTCGCGCAGCTCGATTTCGCCGCGCGCACGTTCCGTGCGGTGCGTTCCGCCCTGCTCGGCCTGAGTGCTGTCGAGCAGCGCCAGGCCGCGCTCGAGCGCGGCCACGCCACGCGTGATCGGATTGGCCACGTCGGCCAGCCGGCGTATGGGTGCGACCAGCATCAGCATGGCGGTGATGAACGACACGAAGCCGCCCACGGTGACGTCGTCGGCGCGCAGCGTCTGGCGGCTTTGCCACAGCGCAATGCAGATCACCGTCGACAGCGCGGCCGCGGCCAGCAGCTGCGTCAGCGGTGTCATCGCGGCCGACGCAATCGTCGACTTCACCGCCAGATGGCGCAGGCGCTGGCTCAGACCGCCAAAGCGCTTTTGCTGCACGTCCTGCGCGCCATGCAGGCGCACCATGCGGTGGGCCAGCACGTTTTCCTCGACCACATAAGCCAGCGAATCGGTCGCCTCCTGGCTGTCCTTGGTGATGCGGTACAGCCGGCGCGACAGCGTCTTCATGATCCAGGCGACGCCGGGCACGACCAGGCCCACGACCAGCGTCAGCTGCCAATTCAGATAGAGCAGATAGCCGAGCAAGGCGATCAGCGTGAAGCTGTCGCGCGACAGGCCCATCATCGCCTGCACCAGCAGCGTCGAGCCGGTCTGCACTTCATAGACCACGGTGTTCGACAGGCTGCTCGCCGAGTGGCGCGAGAACAGCGCCATGTCGGCCGCCAGCAAGCGGTCGAACAGCGCGTGGCGCAGGCTCAGCATGCCTTCGTTGGCGATGCGCGCCAGCGCGTACTGGCCGACGAACTGGGCGATGCCGCGCAGCAGGAACACGCCCATGATGGAAACCGGCACCAGCCACAGTTGCAGGCTGCCGTCGGTAAATCCGTTGTCCAGCAGGGGTTTGAGCAGTGCCGGAATCATGGGCTCGGTCGCGGCGCCGACCAGCATCGCGGCCACGGCCAGCACCCAGGTCCAGCGACGCCCGCCGAAGTAAGGAGCAAGACGCTGCAGGCGCTGGCGCATGCTCAGGGGACGCGAAGGCACGAGGGCGGAGGCTTCTGGGGCGGAGTGGGATGCTTGCATGTGACGCGAATTTTACGGCCCTACGGCATGACTGTTCATCCACTTACAGTTGGGCCGCGCCAGAGTGTGTAACATGCGATCCGTAAGCACCGGGATTTACCCGGAGCAACAGTCGCTGACACGGCCTGACACGGCCCGAGAAATCGCGGGATTTGCGGTGGACACCAGGCGCAGTGCAAGTTGCACGCGCCCAGGCAACGCAACGATGTGCCAAGGGTTGTGTTGGCCACACTAAGATGGTTGCCAATGACTATTGACCGAACTCCATCCACATCCTTTTCCGCGGCGCTGCCGCAAACGATGCGCCGCGGCTTTCTTGCGGCCCTCGCCTCTGCTCCCGCGCTGCCCGCGCTGGCCCAGTTCCGGGTAGAAGTCACGGGCGTGGGCTTGACGCAGTTGCCGATTGCGATCGCCCCGTTCCGCGGCGAGCCGCAGTCGCCGCAGAAACTCGCGGCCATCGTGCAGGCCGACCTCGAGCGCAGCGGCCAGTTCCGCGGCGTAGATGCCTCGGGAACCCAGCTTGATGAGACCTCGCGGCCCGACGTGGCGCTGTGGAAGCAGAAGATGGCCGACTCGCTGGTCACGGGCAGCGTGACGCGCCTGGCCGACGGCCGCTTCGATGTGCGCTTTCGCCTCTGGGACGTGGTGCGCGGCCAGGATCTGGGCGGCCACAGCTTCGCCGTACCTTCTGGCGATCTGCGCCTCGTGGCCCACCGCATCGCCGACTACGTCTACGAAAAGCTCACCGGCGAACGCGGCATCTTCTCGACCCGCATCACCTACGTGACCAAGGCCGGCAAGCGCTACAGCCTGTGGATTGCCGATGCCGATGGCGAGGGCGCGCAGTCGGCGCTGTCGAGCCCCGAGCCCATCATTTCCCCGGCCTGGTCGCCCAGCGGCCGCCAGGTGGCCTATGTGTCGTTCGAGTCGCGCAAGCCCGTGGTCTATGTGCATGACGTGGCCAGCGGCCGGCGTCGCCTGCTGGCCAACTTCCGCGGCTCCAACAGCGCGCCGGCCTGGGCACCGAACGGCGAGTCGCTGGCGGTGACCTTGACGCGCGACGGCGGCTCGCAGCTGTACATGATCAGCGCCGAAGGCGGCGAACCGCGCCGCCTGATGCAAAGCAGCGGCATCGACACCGAGCCTGTGTTCTCCAGCGACGGCCAGACGATCTTCTTCGTCAGCGATCGCGGCGGCGCACCGCAGATCTACAAGGTTTCGGCCAGCGGAGGCAGCGCCGAACGCGTGACCTTCACCGGCAACTACAACATTTCTCCGAGTGTCAGTCCGGACGGTCGCTGGCTCGCGTATATTTCGCGCGTGGGCGGAGGCTTCAAGCTGCACGTGATGGACCTGAGCGCGGGCACCGTGACCGCGATCACCGACACCACGGCCGATGAAAATCCGAGCTTTGCTCCAAATAGCCGCCTGATTGTGTACGCGACCCTGCAGCAAGGACGCGAATCCCTGATGACCACGACACTGGACGGCAAGATCAAGGCAAGGCTCGCCGGCCAGGGTGGCGACATCCGCGAGCCCGACTGGGGCCCATTCCCCAAAAACTGAGTTTCTGTAGTTCTTTTCTTTTCAACCGTATCGCTGATGGCGTTCTGTAGAACGCTGCGGAGTTTTTCCATGATCACCTTCAAACGCCTTTCCATCGCCATGACCGTTGCCGCCCTGATGGCAGGCTGCAGCTCGGGCGTCAAGCTCGACGAAACCCCGGTCACCGACAAGTCGGCTTTGAGCAGCGGCGCTGGCACCGGTGCCACCGCTGGCGGCACGGGCCAAAGCGGTGTCGCGGGTGTCGACCTGACGCAGTCGGGCGGCGACCAGGCCGGCCCCCAGGGCGTGAGCCGCATCGTCTACTTTGACTACGACTCGTACGTCATCAAGGCCGACGCACAATCGCAGATCGAAGCCCACGCACGCTTCATCAAGGCTTCGCCCAGCCGCAAGGTCGTGGTCGAAGGCCACACCGACGAACGCGGCGGCCGCGAGTACAACCTGGCACTGGGCCAGAAGCGCGCCGAAGCCGTGCGCCGCTCGCTGGGTCTGCTGGGCGTGTCCGACGCCCAGGTCGAAGCCGTGAGCTTCGGCAAGGAAAAGCCTGCAGTCCAAGGCTTCAGCGAAGACGCCTTCGCCCAGAACCGCCGCGCTGAACTGTCGTACCGTTAAATATGGCAACACCGTTTTTCCGCACCACCTCCGTGGCCCGGCTGGTACTGGCATTCGCCTGTACCGCGTCGTTCGCCACGGCCAGCCAGGCCGCCCTGTTCGGTGACGACGAGGCGCGCAAGGCGATCATCGAGCTGCGCCAGCGCCTGGACGCGATGCAGCAGTCGAACCAGCGCGCCAGCGAAGACACTTCGCAGCTGCGCCGCAGCCTGCTCGATCTGCAATCGCAGATCGAGATACTGCGCCAGGACCAGGCCCGTCTGCGTGGGCAGAATGAACAATTGCTGCAGCAGTCGTCTGAACTGCAACGCAAGCAAAAGGACATCGCCCAGGGTGTGGAAGAACGGCTCAAGCAATTCGAGCCGGTCACTGTGACCGTAGACGGTCAGCAGTTCACGGCCGACCCGGCTGAAAAGCGCGACTTCGATGCCGCGCTCGAAGTCTTCCGCGGCGGCAAGTTCGCCGATGCCAACAAGTCCTTCAGCGCGTTCATCCGCCAGTATCCGCGCAGCGGCTATCTGCCGTCGGCACGCTTCTGGCTTGGCAACGCGCAGTATGCGGAGCGAGACTACAAGGAGGCGATCGCCAACTTCAAATCGCTGCTGACAGCGACGCCCGAGCACGCGCGCGCGCCGGAAGCCGCATTGTCGATCGCCAACTGCCAGATCGAGCTCAAGGACACGCGTTCGGCGCGCAAGACGCTCGAAGACCTGATCAAGGCCTATCCGCGCAGCGAAGCCGCGAATGCCGCCAAGGAACAGCTGTCGCGTCTGAAATAAAGCACCCCCTGAGCGACTTACGTCGCTTCCCCCTCTCAACCTACGGTGGAGGGGGACGGCACCTTCGCTGCGGGGCGGCCCTTGCTCGGTGCCCCTGACCCAGGACACGTCAGTTTCACGCGCTGTTAGCGGTGCCTTGCATCCTGAATAAATGAAATGACTTTCTCATTGAGCATCGCGACTGCCGCCCTGCCCGACCCCGACTTTCTGGCTGCCGACAACCAGCGCCGCTTCGGCGGCCTGGAGCGTCTTTACGGCATGCCGGGCGCCGCGCGCATCCGCGGCGCACATGTGGCCGTGGTCGGCATAGGCGGCGTGGGCTCCTGGGCCGCGGAAGCGCTGGCGCGCAGCGGCGTGGGCCGCATCACGCTGATCGACCTGGACCAGGTCGCCGAATCCAACATCAACCGCCAGATCCATGCGCTCACTTCGACCGTGGGCCAGGCCAAGGTGGTCGCGATGCGCGAGCGCATAGCGCAGATCCACCCCGACTGCGAAGTGCACTGCATAGAGGAATTCGTCGAGCCGGACAACTGGCCGGCGCTGCTGCCCGCGGGCGTGACGGCCGTGATCGACGCCTGCGACCAGGTCAAGGCCAAGACCGCCATGGCAGCGCATGCACGGCGCAACAAACTGCTGTTCATCAGCGTGGGCGCAGCCGGCGGCAAGCGCCAGGCGCACAAGGTCGACATCGACGACCTGAGCCAGACCACGCACGACCCGCTGCTGGCCCAACTGCGCTACCGCCTGCGCCGCGAACACAACGCGCCGCGCGACGGCAAGAAGATGGGCGTGGCCTGCGTCTTCAGCCGCGAAGCCGTCGCCCCGCCCGATGCATCGTGCGCGATCGACGGCGCCGACGGCACGCTCAACTGCCACGGCTACGGCTCGGTCGTTGCCGTGACGGCCACATTCGGGCAATGCGCTGCCGGCTGGGTGCTCGATCAAATTGCGGCCACCGAGCCAAAAGCGTCTTAAATTCCGTGCTAGAATCGAGTTCTTCGCTGATCAGAACAATCGTTTTGTGAAGCAGGTTGGGTCGTTAGCTCAGTCGGTAGAGCAGCGGACTTTTAATCCGTAGGTCGCGTGTTCGAATCACGCACGACCCACCAACCCCCATAAGGAAAGCCCGCTATCCAAAAGATAGCGGGCTTTTTGTTTTATTCCCAAGTTGGGAATATCCATGGTTGGACAGCGCACGTTG
>NZ_JAVWWA010000148.1:7064-8925 GCF_036666375.1 Comamonas sp.
ACTGCAGGCCACCAAGGCAGCGCCCGATGCAGCCATCGTTGCCGTACCCATGGATGTCATGCATCACATGTCGCTCAGCCGCAAGGAGTCACGCGCTTCTGTGCGCGAGAACAAGATGCAGGATCGGGTGATGAACCCTGAGGATGGTGAGTCCATGAAGTTCTGATGCAACAGGGTTGCCTAAGATTTTGGCCGCCTCGGGTCCTGTCCGGCAGCAATGGGGATTCGCAACCGCATGTGATAGCATGATTCGAGTGCGTTTCGGGGCCTGCGAATCAGGGGCGTGTCACGCTGCCAAGGCTCAGACGGGGTTCAACAACAACGCCACCGCACTGTGGGCCACCGCACATACGACAGGCCGAACCCGGCCCATGTTCTGTGAACAGTAACTTGTGGTCATTGGCTTCGATGCCCAGTTCGCCATGCTGGCGACAAACAAGTTGGGCATTTCCGTGGATGAATGGTGCGTGGCCGTGGCACGCAGCACGCACACCCCAGTTGAGACATACCGTAACCGGAGCTCAAAATGCACGAACTAGCACCGCTGGAATTCAATCAAGCGAGTATTGCCGACGGGGTTGTGATGCCGCCACCAGTCGGCGTACAACTGGTGGCCGGCAGCGATAACGGTAAATCGGGCTGGGATCACATCACCAGCGCCACAAAACTCACCATCGGAGGCACGACGCTGTCGGGCGCCCTCGTCACCTTGTACGACACAGACGGCACCACCGTGCTGGCAACGACGCGTGCCGTCAAAGGCGTGTGGCAAGTGACAACCCACGTTGCGCTGGCCGAAGGAATGCACATCGTGACAGCCAAGGCTTTGGGCGCGGTTGGCACTATCAGCGCTGCATCCAACGCACTGGTTGTCACCATCGACACGCAAGCGCCGGTTCTTGAGTCGGCCGCCGTCAATCGCAGCACCCTGGTGTTGACCTTCTCCAAGTCGGACACACTCGATGACGTCAACGGTCCAGCGCCAGAATCCTTTACGGTGATGGTGGGTATGGTGCGCAATGTGGTCACGGCCGTGGTCGTCAACGCGGCCAAGAACACCGTCACCCTGACCCTGACCAAACCCGTGACCCATGGCGACACTGTGACCGTTGCCTATGACAAACTCGAAGTGGGCAATGCCGCCAGTGCCATCCAGGACCTCGCCGGCAACGATGCCGCCCCGCTCGCGGCGACGGCAGTGACAAATACGACGCCTGCGCCGCCGACCGATTCCAGCGCTGTGCCCGTCGACGGCGTGCCCGTGGTGACCACGCCCGGCGACGGCGGCAGCACCATCATCAGCATTCCGGTGGTCTTGCCCGACCGGCCCGACACGCCCGGCACGCCTTCGCCGCTGGCCGACATTCCCCTGGTCAAGGGCATAGATGGCCACTCCATCCTGCAGGTCAGCGTACCCGTGGGCATGGCGCTGCAGGCCCAGGGCATGCCAGCACCAATGACCGGTGCCGCAGCGCTGGCTGAATTGACACTGCGCATAGAGCGCTCGGCCGGTGGCGACGCCGGGCTGACCCTCAACGGTCAGGCCTTCCTGGCCACGCTTGATCCCTCGGTGCCGCTGACCATACAGACCATCACCGCCACGGCCGGCGCGGGCTTCAACCCCGACGTGCCCCTGGTGATCAGCGGCAGCGCCATTGCGCGCGACGGCATGCAGGCCGTGATCCTTGACGCGAGCGCCCTGCCCGACAGCACCACCATACAGGTGGACAACGTCGACTTCCTGGCCGTGGTGGGCGCTGTGCGCATCATTGGCGGCGCGGGCCAGAACATGGCCAGCGGCGACGGCGCCGCCCAGTACATCGTGCTGGGCGCCGAGGACGACATCATCCATGGCGGCGGC
>NZ_JAVWWA010000149.1:0-8641 GCF_036666375.1 Comamonas sp.
TCACGCGGCTGCGCTTTTGCACGCCCGAAGGCCGCATGGACTTCGACAGCACCGAAAGCGCCAGCGACGCCCCGCCCGGCCTGGTGCCATGGTTCGACGCGCCCGCGCGCCGCAGCGCGGACACCGCGATCGCTTTCGGCCACTGGTCGCAGCAGGGGCTGGTCGCACGCCATGATCTGATGGGCCTGGACACCGGCTGCGTCTGGGGCGGCTGCCTGAGCGCCATGCGCTTTGGCGACTCGCTGGCCGAACGTGAGCTGCTGCAGGTGCATTGCGCACAGGCCCAGGCACCCAAGTAACGGGCATAAAAAAACCGGGCCAGGGCCCGGTGTAAAGAGAAGCTGGATGGCGCGCTCAGGCCAGCGTGTACGCCGTCTTGACGGTGGTGTAGAACTCCTGCGCATAGCGGCCCTGCTCGCGCGGACCGTAGCTCGAGCCCTTGCGGCCGCCAAACGGCACATGGTAGTCAACGCCTGCGGTCGGCAGGTTGACCATGACCATGCCCGCCTGGCTGTGGCGCTTGAAGTGGGTGGCGTACTTGAGGCTGGTGGTGGCAATGCCCGCGGCCAGGCCGAACGGCGTGTCGTTGGCCACGGCCAGCGCTTCCTCGTAGTCGCGCACGCGGATCACGCTGGCCACGGGGCCGAACACTTCCTCGCGGTTGATGCGCATCGCGGGCGTGGAGTCGACGAACAGCGCGGGCTGCATGAAGAAGCCGTCCTTGGCGCTGCCCGTGTGGCAGGCGACGCGCGCACCGCCCGCGGCCAGCACTGCGCCTTCGGCCTGGGCGATTTCAACGTAGCTCAGATCCTGTTCGAGCTGGGCCTGGCTCACCACGGGGCCGATGTCGGTGCCCGCAGCACGTGCATCGCCGACCTTGATCTTGGCCATGCGCGCCTGCAGCGCTTCGATGAAGGCCGGGTAGATCCTATCGGTCACGATCAGCCGGCTCGACGCCGTGCAGCGCTGGCCCGTCGAGTAGAAGCAGCTTTGCGCCGACAGCTCGACGGCCTGGTTCAGGTCGGCGTCGTCGAGCACGACCTGCGGGTTCTTGCCGCCCATTTCAAGCTGCACCTTCTTGCCGCTGGCCACGCAGGCCGCGGCAATGCCCTTGCCCACGCCGACCGAGCCGGTGAAGCTGATGGCGGCCACATCTTCATGCTGCACCAGCGCTTCGCCAATGACGCGGCCGCGGCCCATCACCAGGTTGAACACGCCCGCGGGAATGCCGCTGCGGTGGATGATGTCGGCCAGCGCCCAGGCGCTGCCCGGCACCAGGTCGGCGGGCTTGAGAACGACGCAATTGCCGAAGGCCAGCGCGGGCGCGATCTTCCAGGCGGGGATGGCGATGGGAAAATTCCAGGGCGTGATCAGGCCGACCACGCCGACGGGCTCGCGCGTGATCTCCACGCCAATGCCGGGGCGCACCGAAGGCAGGGTCTCGCCGGCCAGGCGCAGGCATTCACCCGCGAAGAACTTGAAGATCTGGCCCGCACGGCCGACTTCGCCAATCGCTTCGGGGCGGGTCTTGCCTTCCTCGCGCGCCAGCAGGTCGCCCAGCTCTTCCTTGCGCGCCAGGATTTCATTGCCGATCTTGTCGAGCGCGTCGTGGCGCGCCTGGATGCCCGAGGTGCTCCAGGCAGGAAAGGCGGCGGCGGCCGCGGCCACGGCCGCATTCACGTCCGAAGCATCGCCCTGGGCGTATTCGCCCACCACATCGGACAGGTCGCTGGGGTTGGCGTTGGGGCTGTAGCTCTTGCCTGCAGTCCACTGGCCGTTGATGAGATTGTCGAATTGGGTCATTGCTCGGTTCCTGAAAAAAATCGGTTCATGCCGCGCCATGGGCTTCGACATACAAGGCGTAAAGGGAATGGCTGCTGGCCATGTACAGGCGGTTGCGCTTGGGGCCGCCGAACTCCAGGTTGGCGCAGCGCTCGGGCAGGCGGATGAAGCCTATCGGCTTGCCCTGCGGATTGAAGACCTTGACGCCGTCCATCTCTTCGGATTTGGCCAGCGGCAGGTGGGCGCGCATGCCGCCGCCGATATCGCTGGTCTCGGGGCTGAAAGCGCCGCTGAAGCCCCAGCCGCACCACAGGTTGCCGTCACGATCAACGCGAAAGCCGTCAAGCGCACCCGGGCCGTCGGCGTCTATGAGCTTGGTCTTGTTCGACACGGTCGTGCCGTCGGGCGAAACGTCGAAGCTCCAGACGCTGCGGTTGGGCGTGCCTTTCCACTCGACGACATAGAGCTTCTTCTCGTCGGGCGAGAACGCCAGGCCGTTGGGGTTGACGAGGTCGGTGACCACGGCGCTGATCTGGCCGTCCTTGCCTATGCGGTAGACATAGGTGCCGGCCTGCTCGGGCGCAGCGCGCGAACCTTCCCATTCGCCGTTGATGCCGAACAGCGGATCGGTGAACCAGATGCTGTCGTCCGACTTCACCACCACGTCGTTGGGCGCATTGAGGCGCTTGCCCTGGTAGCGGTCGGCCAGCACCGTGGTGCTGCCGTCGCGCTCGGTGCGCACCACGCGGCGCGTGACCGAGTGCTCGCAGGTGACCAGCCGGCCCTGGCGGTCGCGCGCATTGCCGTTGGCGTAGTTGGCGTTTTCCTTGTGCACCGAGAACTTGCCGGTCTTTTCCTCGAACTTCATCAGCCGGTTGTTGGGGATGTCGCTGAGGATCAGCGTGCCGGTTTCAGGGAAATAGGCCGGACCTTCGGCCCAGCGCATGCCCGTGCCCAGCTGCTCGATGGTGCTGCTGTAGATGCGGTACTTGGCAAAGCTCGGATCGAGAATGAAAACCGCGGGATCGGGATAGCGCTGGTGGGGCGAAAAACCGAAGGACTGGGCCCCGGCGGCGGCGCCCCAGGCGCCCAGGGCGCTGGCACTGAAAGTCTTCAACAGCTGGCGACGGTGCATGAGAAATCTCCTGTGGTTGGCATCAGCGCGCGGCGGACCAGGGCACTTCGGCCACGGGCTCGCCGGTGGCAATGAACTGCTGCAGGTTCTGCAGCACCAGGTCGGCCATGGCGCGGCGGGTATCGTGCGTGCCGCTGGCGATATGCGGCGCGAGCACGGCGTTCTCGAGCGTCAGCAGATCGGCCAGCGGACGCGGCTCGTCCTCGAACACATCGAGGCCCGCGCCCGCGATGCGGCCGCTGCGCAGCGCTTCGACCAGCGCCGCCTCGTCGACCACGCTGCCGCGCGCCACATTGACCAGAAAGCCCTGCGGGCCCAGCGCATCGAGCACTTCGGTGCTGACCAGATGGCGCGTGTGGTCGCCGCCGGCGGCGGTGATGATCAGGAAGTCGGACCAGCGGGCCAGCTCCAGCAGCGACGCCAGGTACTGGTGCGGCGAGCCGTCGATGGGGCGGCGGTTGTGATAGCCCACCTCCATGTCGAAGCCCGCGGCGCGGCGCGCGACGGCGCTGCCTATGCGACCCATGCCGAAGATGCCCAGTCGCTTGCCCGAGACCCGCGTCGTGAGGCCGAAACGCTGGCGGCTCCAGTCGCCGCGGCGCACGAAGCGGTCGGAGGCGCTGACACCGCGCGCCGTATCGAGCAGCAGCGCCCAGGCCATGTCGGCCACGCAATCATCGAGCACGCCCGGCGTATAGCCCACGCGCGCGCCGCGGCGCAGCAGCGACTCCTTGTCCAGCGCGTCGAAGCCCACGCCGAAGCTGCTGACGAACTTGAGCTCAGGCAGTGCGTCGACGACGCGCGCCGGCAGACCCATGGCCGCCGAGGTCACCGCATAGGCAAACTGCCCGCCCTGCTCCGCCAGGAAACGATCCGGATCGCTTTGCTCCGAGAGGATCTGCACGTCGTAGGCCTGCGCCAGTTCAGCATCGAGCTGGGGCAGCGGCATCTTGCCGTATTGGAGAACGCGGGGTCGGGAGGGTGCCATGCAGGGAAGTCCTTGAGTCGTTCGGAGGGAAAGGGGGGGGGAAACCGCGTACCGTCACCCGTGCGGCCACAGGGGCTGCGGCTGCGGTGCAGCGGGGCGCATTGCAAAAGGACAGCGTCTGGCGCTTTGCAATGCACCCCGGACCGCAAGATCGCTCCTGCGGTCCGGAGCCTGGGGCTTATTGCTCCACGAGCTTGATCAACGCTGCCAGTTCTTCGATCTCGTTGGGCTTGAGATCAGCCAGCGGCGCACGCACGGGACCGGCGTCGTGACCGACGATCTTCGCGCCGGCCTTGACGATGGATACTGCGTAACCGGCGCTGCGGTTGCGGATCTCGAGGTAGGGCATGAAGAAGGTCTTGAGCAGGTGGTGCTGCGTCGCGTGGTCGTCGTTCTTCACCGCTTCGTAGAAGCGGATCGCGGTCTTGGGGATGAAGTTGAAGACCGCCGACGAGTACACGGGCGTGCCCAGCGCCTTGTAGGCCGCGGCATAGACTTCGGCCGTGGGCAGGCCGCCCAGATACGCCAGGCGATCGCCCATGGTCAGGAACATGGCCGACATGGCTTCGATGTCACCCACGCCGTCCTTGAAACCGACCAGGTTGGGATTGCGTTCGCACAGCTTGGCAACGGTTTCGGGCGTGAAGCGGCTGATGCCACGGTTGTAGATGATCACGCCGAACTTGACGCTCTTGCAGACGGCTTCGACGTGCGCGGCCAGGCCTTCCTGGCTGGCTTCGGTCAGGTAGTGGGGCAGCAGCAGGACACCGTGTGCTCCAGCGCGTTCGGCTTCCTGGGCGCACTGGATGGCGAAACGCGTAGGGCCGCCGGCACCGGCGATGATTGGCACTTTGCCCTTGCAGGTGTCCACAGCGGTCTTGATGATCGCGGGATACTCGTCGGCCGTCAGCGAGAAGAACTCGCCCGTGCCGCCGGCGGCGAACAGCGCGGTGGCGCCGAACGGAGCCAGCCATTCCAGGCGTTCGGCATAGCTCTTGGCATTGAAGTTGCCTTGGCTGTCGAAGTCGGTCACGGGGAACGACAACAGACCGGAACTCATCACGCTTTTGACTTCTTGGGGGCTCATGGCAATCCTTAAGGAACAGAATGAAAAAATAGGCTGGACTTCAGTCCAGTTGCAGATTGGAGGTCTGCACCACGGTGCGCCAGCGTGCACGCTCGGCGTTGAAGAATTTGTCGGTTTCGGCCGGAGTCATCGTCACGACTTCGGCGCCCTGGCCCGTGAGGCGGGCACGCACATCAGGCGTGCGGATGGCGGTCAGCAGGATCTGGTTCACGCGCTGGACGATGGCTTCGGGCGTCTTGGCCGGCAGCACCACGCCCTGCCAGGTTCCGGAGGCAAAGCCCTTGGCGCCCTGCTCGGCCAGCGTGGGCACATCGGCGATCAGCGGCATGCGGGTTTCCTTGGAGATTCCCAGCAGCTTGAGCTTGCCGCTTTGCACATGCGGGTAGGTGGCCAGCATGCCGTTCATCAGCACCTGTGTCTGGCCGGCAACGGTGTCCTGCACCGCCTGCACGCCGCCCTTGTAAGGCACGTAGACCCACTTGGCGCCCGTGAGGCGGGCGAGTTCCACGCCGGCCAGATGCGGCGCGCTGCCCGTGGCCGTCACGGCGAAGTTCAGGTCCTGCTTCTTCGACAGCTCGACCAGTTCCTTCAGATTGGTGGCCGGCACCGAAGGGTGGACCACCAGCATGTGGGGCGAGTAGGCCAGCATGGCCGCACCGCGCAGATCCTTGGAAGGGTCGAAGCTGAGCTTGGTGTAGACGGAAGGCGAAATCGCCAGCGCGCCCAGGTCGGCCAGCAGCCAGGTATAGCCATCGGGCGCGGCACGGCTCACGAACTCCGCACCCAGATTGCCGTTGGCGCCGGCCTTGTTCTCGATCACGACAGTCTGCTTGAGCTCCTGCGACATGATCTGACCGATGGAACGCGCAATGATGTCGGAGCTGCCGCCCGGAGGATAAGGAACCACTAGACGGATGGGTTTGCTGGGCCAGGGATCCGCCGCGAATGCGGGAGCGCAAAGCAGGCCGGTGCCGGCAAGCGCCAAGGCAGTGCACAGAAAACGTGAGCGGGAAAGCATTTGAAGTGTCTCCGTATAGTGGTCAGTCATCATACAACTAGACTTTCAAAAACTCACGCAAAAAATCCTAGGGGTAAACACGAGGTCGAAAAAGCGCTGAATCCGCAGCCCCCTGCATGCGCCCGCAGAGCGGGCGCGCAGCCGGCAACCGGCTGGTTCAGGCGGGAGAAACGGGCTCGGAGAGCTGGCTCAGGCGCTGGGCCAGGCGCAGGCGCTCACGCGAATTGGTCAGGTGGATGCGCATCGCCGCACGCGCGGAGTCCGCGTCCTGGCGCTCGATGGCCGCATAGATTTCTTCATGCTCGCGGTTCACGCGGCGCAGGTAGTCGGGATCGCGCGCCGGCGTATGAATGGACGCGATGCGGTTGCGCGGAATCAGCATGGTGCCGAAATGCTGGAGGATGTCCTGGAAGTAGCGATTGCCCGTGGCCTGGGCAATGCTCAAGTGAAATGCCAGGTCATGGCTCACGGTCTCGTTGCCCAGCGCAAAGTGGTGCTCGAACGCCTGCAATGCATCCCGCATCGCCTGCAGGTGCGTCGCCTCGCGGCGCTGCGCGGCCAGGCCCGCGGCTTCGGTTTCGAGGCTGATGCGCAGCTCCAGCACGGCCAGCACGTCGACCGACTCGCTGAGCTCGTGTGCGTTGAGCTGCATGCCAGGATTCTGGCGCGTGGGCAGCACGAATGTGCCTATGCCGTGGCGCGTTTCCACCAAGCCGGACGCCTGCAGCTTGGACAGCGCTTCGCGCACCACGGTGCGGCTCACGTCATAGCTGCGCACCAGCTCCGATTCAGTGGGCAGCTTGTCGCCTTCGTGCAGCAGACCCTGGCGTATCTTGTGGTCGAACTCCTCCGACAGCAGATTGGCCAGGCTGCGGCTGCCGCGGCTGGTCTTGCTGCGCAACGCAGAACCCTCCGCAGGCAATAAAAAAGCGGCAGATTGGGGTAATTCCGATGTCGGGATGCTCATGGGTCTGATGATAATTGGTTTTAGTTGTATGACAACATATCACTTATCATGGTTTACGGCAGTAGCCAGGCGACAAGGTCGCGCCAATTCGTGGGACGCCTCAAAGTGAGCAGTCACCTTTTCGCACCCTGCGCGCCTACCGTTGAGACGAAAGTGATGTGCCTTGGAATGGCGGCCGTGGACGCATGGCAGGCCGCACCGATGAGGTCGTGATGAATTCAAAAATCGAAAGCAGCCGATGAGCAGTCCCCTTTATATCCGCATGCATGCCGCCGACAACGTGGCCATCGTGGCCAACGACGGAGGCCTTCCTGCAGGCACGGTGTTCCCCGATGGCTTGCGCCTGGTCGACAACATTCCGCAAGGCCACAAGGTCGCGCTCGAAGACCTGGCCGAAGGCGCCGTGGTGCGGCGCTACAACGTGGTCATAGGCTATGCGCTCAAAGCCCTGCCGCGCGGCAGCTGGATCAACGAACGCACGCTGCGCATGCCCGCGGCGCCGGAGCTCGAAGGCCTGCCCATGGCCACCGTGAAGCCGCCCGCACTGGCGCCGCTCACCGGCTACACGTTCGAAGGCTACCGCAATGCCGACGGCTCGGTGGGCACACGCAATATTCTCGCGATCACCACCACCGTGCAGTGCGTGGCCGGCGTGGTCGACACCGCGGTGCAGCGCATCAAGAGCGAGCTGCTGGCGCGCTACCCCAATGTGGATGACGTCGTGGGCCTGGAGCACAGCTACGGCTGCGGCGTGGCCATAGACGCGCCCGACGCCATCATTCCCATCCGCACGCTGCGCAACATCAGCCGCAACCCCAACTTCGGCGGTGAAGTGATGGTCGTGAGCCTGGGCTGCGAAAAGCTCCAGCCCGAACGCCTGCTGCCCCCGGCCGAGGCCCCGCTGCTGCCCATGCAGCGCCTGGGCACGGCCCCTGCCCTGCCCGCCGCCGACAGCGCGCTCGATGTGGTCTGCCTGCAGGCCGAGGAACATGTGGGCTTCATGAGCATGATCGACTCCATCGTGCGCCAGGCCGATGTGCATCTGCAGCGCCTGAACCAGCGCCGGCGCGAGACCGTGCCGATCAGCGAACTGGTGGTCGGCGTGCAGTGCGGCGGCAGCGACGCGTTCAGCGGCGTCACCGCCAACCCGGCCGTGGGCTACGCCACCGACCTGCTGGTGCGCGCCGGCGCCAGCGTGATGTTCTCGGAAGTCACCGAAGTGCGCGACGGCATAGACCAGCTGACCTCGCGCGCCAGCACGCCCGAAGTCGCCCAGGCGATGATCGACCAGATGGCCTGGTATGACGCCTATCTGGCGCGCGGCCTGGCCGATCGCAGCGCCAACACCACGCCGGGCAACAAGAAAGGCGGGCTCTCCAACATCGTCGAGAAGGCCATGGGCTCCATCGTCAAGTCGGGCTCCACGCCGATCACGGGCGTGCTCGCCCCGGGTGAGAAGCTGATGGAAAAAGGCCTGATCTACGCCGCCACGCCGGCCTCCGACTTCATCTGCGGCACGCTGCAGCTTGCGGCCGGCATGAACCTGCACATTTTCACCACGGGACGCGGCACGCCCTACGGCCTGGCCGCCTGCCCCGTGATCAAGGTTGCCACGCGCAGCGATCTCGCGCGCCGCTGGCATGACCTGATGGACGTCAACGCCG
>NZ_JAVWWA010000150.1:0-8564 GCF_036666375.1 Comamonas sp.
TCGTCGTGCAGGCGGCGCAGCCAGCGGCGCAGTTCCTTGCGCACCTTGGCGTCGAGCGCGCCGAAAGGCTCGTCAAGCAGCAGCACCTTGGGCTCGACCGCCAGCGCCCGGGCCAGCGCGATGCGCTGGCGCTGGCCGCCCGACAGCTGCGAGGGATGGCGGTCGGCGAGCCAGTCCAGCTGCACCAGCTTGAGCAGGTCCATCACCTTGGTGCGGATCTGCGCTTCGCTGGGGCGCTCCTTGCGCGGCTTGATGCGCAGGCCGAAGGCCACATTCTCGAACACGGTCATGTGGCGGAACAGCGCATAGTGCTGGAACACGAAGCCCACGTTGCGTTCGCGCACATGCACGTCGGTCGTGTCCTCGCCGCTGAAATGGATGCTGCCCACGTCGGGCGACTCGAGCCCGGCGATGATGCGCAGCAGCGTGGTCTTGCCGCAGCCCGAAGGGCCGAGCAGCGCGATCAGCTCGCCGGACTGGATGTCCAGGCTCACATCACGCAGCGCCTGGAAACTGCCGAACTGCTTGCTTACGTTGCGGATTTCGATACTCATGGTGCTTGTTCTTTCAGGCAGACGTGGTCAGCGGCGTGGGCCGCTCGGGAGGCAGGTCGGCAGCTGCTGCCTGCTCGCGCTCCGCGCGCCATTCGGCTATCGATTTGATGACCAGGGTCACGAGCGCCAACAGCGCCAGCAGCGAGGCGGCGGCAAAGGCCGCGACCGACTGGTATTCGTTGTAGAGAATTTCCACGTGCAGCGGAATGGTGTTGGTCTGGCCGCGGATATGGCCAGACACCACCGACACCGCGCCGAACTCGCCCATGGCGCGCGCGTTGCACAGGATCACGCCATACAGCAGGCCCCACTTGATGTTGGGCAGCGTGACCTTGTAGAAGGTCTGCCAGCCGGTCGCGCCCAGCACGATGGCCGCCTGCTCCTCGTCGCTGCCCTGGGCCTGCATCAGCGGAATCAGCTCGCGCGCGATGAACGGGAAGGTCACGAAGATCGTCGCCAGCACGATGCCGGGCACGGCGAAGATCACCTTGATGTCGTTGGCCTGCAGCCACGAGCCCATCCAGCCGTGCGAGCCGAACATCAGCACATAGGTCAGGCCCGCAACCACGGGCGAGACCGAGAACGGCAGGTCGACCAGCGTCGTCAGAAAGGCCTTGCCCTTGAACTCGTACTTAGCGATGCACCAGGCCGCGGCCACGCCGAACACCAGGTTCAGCGGCACGGCAATCACCGCCGTCAGCAGCGTCAGCTTGATTGCCGACCAGGCATCGGGCTCGCGCAGGCCGTCGATATAGGCGCCGAAGCCCTTGCGCAGCGCCTCGGTGAACACCGCGGCCAGCGGCAGCACCAGGAACAGCAGCAGGAACGCCATCGCGATGCCGATCAGCGTCCAGCGCACCCAGGGCGCTTCGGTCGTGCCGGCCTTGGCCCGGCGCACCGGGTTGCGGGAAGAAGTGACTCCACTCATGCCGGTGCTCCTGCGTGGCGGCGCTGCCAGGCTTGCAGCGCATTGATGATCAGCAGCAGCACAAAGGAGATGACCAGCATCACCACCGCCACGGCGGTTGCGCCCGCATAGTCATATTGTTCGAGCTTGCCGATGATGATCAGCGGCGTGATTTCGGAAATCATGGGCATGTTGCCGGCAATGAAGATCACCGAGCCATATTCACCGACGGCACGGGCAAACGCCATCGCGAAACCGGTGAGCAGCGCGGGCGTGATGCTCGGCAGTATCACCTTGACGAAGATCTGCAGCCGCGTCGCGCCCAGGCTGGTCGCGGCTTCCTCGAGTTCCTTTTCCGCGTCCTCGAGCACGGGTTGCACCGTGCGCACGACAAACGGCAGGCCGATGAAGATCAGCGCGATGACAATGCCCGCGGGCTTGAACGCCAGCTGGATTCCCAGGGGTTCAAGGTATTGGCCTATCCAGCCGTTGCCGGCCAGCAGCGCGGTGAGCGAGATGCCGGCCACGGCCGTGGGCAGCGCGAACGGCAGGTCGACCAGAGCGTCGACGATCTTCTTGCCTGGAAACTTGTAGCGCACCAGCACCCAGGCGATCAGCAGACCGAACACCAGGTTGACCAGGGCCGCGATCAGCGAGGCGCCGAACGTCAGCCGGTAGGATGCCATCACGCGCGGCGCGCTCACGGCTTCCCAGAACTGCGGCCAGGTCATCGTGAAGGTCTTGAAGACCAGGGCCGACAGCGGAATCAGCACGATGATGCTGAGATAGAACAGCGTATAGCCCAGCGTCAGCCCGAAGCCGGGCAGAACGCGCTTGGCGCCACGGCCGCGCGGCGCTGGCGCGCCGGCGCCCGGCGAGGCGGAGAGAGATGCGGCCGTAGCCGAGTTAGCAGCGAATGCCATGGTGCGGGTGCGCGCGCCGGCTTACTTGCCAGGCGTGTAGAGCTTGTCGAACTGGCCGCCGTCGTTGAAGTGCACCTTCTGGGCTTCAGACAGCGAACCGAAGTACTTGGCGACGGTGAACTGCTTGAGCGGCTTGAACGTTGCGGCGTGCTTCTTCAGCACGGCTTCCGAACGCGGGCGCAGCGCATGCTGGGCAGCGATTTCCTGGGCTTCATCCGAGTACAGATAGTCCAGGTATTCCTTGGCCAGCGTGGCCGTGCCCTTCTTGGCGACGGTGCGCTCGACCACGGCCACGGGGTTCTCGGCAATGATCGACGAGGATGGGTACACCGCCTGGACCTTGCCCTTGCCGAACTCGCGGTCGATGGAAATCACTTCCGACTCGAACGTGATCAGCACGTCGCCGATATTGCGCTGCAGGAAGATCGCGGTCGCGTCACGACCGCCCTTGCCGAGCACGGGAACGTTTTTGTAGAGCTTGCCGACGAACTCCGCAGCTTGGGCATCGGTGGCGCCCTTTTCGCGCGCCGCGCCCCAGGCGGCCAGGTAGGCATAGCGGCCGTTGCCGCCGGTCTTGGGGTTCACCACCACGACTTGCACGCCGGGCTTGAGCAGGTCGTCCCAATCCTTGATGTTCTTGGGATTGCCGTTGCGCACCAGGAACAGCATGGTCGAGGTCGTGGGCGAGGCGTCGTTGGGGAACTTCTTGGCCCAGTCCTTGGCGACCACGCCGGTGCTGGCGAGGAATTCGATGTCGGTGGTGGTGTTCATGGTGACCACGTCGGCGTCCAGGCCGTCGTTGACCGCGCGCGCCTGGGCGCTGGAGCCCGCATGCGACTGGTCGATCTTCACGTCCTTGCCGGTGGTCTTCTTATAGTGCGCGGCAAAGGCGGTGTTGTAGTCCTTGTAGAACTCGCGCGCCACGTCATACGACACGTTGAGCAGCTGGTTCTGTGCCATTGCCGCGCCGCTGGCCGCAAAAGCAAGGCTGGCCAAAACGGTCTTGAGAGTCAAAGATTTCATGGTTGCAAAGCCTGGAACGTGAAGAAGTGTTTCATTGTCCGAATTTCTCCTTCAAACTCAAACGAATAGATTCTTGTTAATTAATCACCTTTTGGCATATAGAACTTGCAAAGGCATGCGCCGCCAGGCGATGCGCGCAAATTCATGCCTGCAATGCGGTCGCATCGGCGGGTGTGGAAGACCAGGCCAGGCCGGCGGTCAAGGACTGCAGCAGCGCCAGGCCCAGCGGCCAGGCGCCGTGGCCTGATTCGACATTCACATGGCCGGCGTTCTGCAGCCGCACCAACTCGCTGCCCCAGGCCCGCGCATAGGCGCCGGCAAGCCGGATAGGACAGAAGGGATCGTTGCTGCTCGCGACCAGCACGCTGCGATAGGGCAGCGGCGCCGCGGGTACCGGAGAAAAGTCGATCAACTGGGCACGGCGCTCGGGGTCGGCGGGCGCGACCAGCAAGGCACCGACCACGCGCTCGGCAGCCCGGGCCGAGATCTGCGTGGTCGCGATGCAACCCAGGCTGTGGGCCGCGATCACCACCGGCTCGGGACGCGACAAAATGCATTCCTCGAGCCGCCCTACCCAGGCGTCGCGGTGGGGCGTGATCCAGTCGTCCTGCACCACCCGCTCTGCACCGGGCAATTGCGCGGCCCAGAGGCTTTGCCAGTGACCGGGGCCTGAGTCGTGCCAGCCGGGCACGATCAATATGCGGGGGGGTTTATCCATGCCAGTTCTCCTTGAACGGACATTGTCTGCAGCTTCCGCCAAAATCCCAACGAACCATTGGTTGTTATCTTATGGTCCAGACGCACAGCAGCGGCTGCGCGCCGCCACAAGGATCAAGCGCCGCCAGGCCCCGATGAGATGCTGCTGCCGGGCATGGTCTCGGCAAGAAAATCAAGAAAGCTGCGCACTGCCGGCGACAGTCCGCGGCGCGAAGGAAACACCGCATGGAAGACTCCGGGCGGCGGCGACCAGTCCGGCAGCAGATGCACCAGACGGCCATCGGCAATCTCGTCATGGCACATATAGTCCGGCAGCCAGCCCATGCCCGTGCCGGCCAGCACCGCGAACTTCAAGGTCAGCAGGTCATCGGCGACATAGCGCGGCTGGTGCTGCAGCGTGTATTCCTGGCCTTGCGGGCCGGCCAGCAGCAGGCTGGAGCGGCCGTCGACCGCCGACATGGCGACGCTGTCGAGGCGCCCGAGCTCCTGCAGCCGGCCGGGCGTGCCCTGGCGGCGCAGCAGATCGGGGCTGGCGACCAGCACCTGGCGCGACATGTCCAGCCGCTTGACCACCATGCTGCCGCTGTCGTCGAGCGAGGCGCGTACGCGCAGCGCGACATCGATGCTTTCCTCGACCAGATTCACGGCCCGGTTGGTGACCTGCATTTCCACCCGCACCAGCGGATGGCGCGCAAGATAGACCGGCATCAGCTCGCCCAGCACGGTCTGGGCAATCGTCACCGGACAGCTCACGCGCAGCGTGCCGCAGGGCTCGGTGCGCACCTGGGCCACGGTATCGGCCGCGGCCTGGGCCGCGTCGCGCATCACCTGGCAATGGCGCAGATAGGCTTCGCCGACTTCGGTCAGCGACAGCTTGCGCGTGGTGCGCTGCAGCAAGCGCACGCCCAACCTGCCTTCGAGCTCGGCGACGCGCCGCGACAGCCTGGACTTGGGGATGCCCAGCGCGCGCCCGGCCGCGGCAAACCCGCCGCGCTCGACGACTTCGGCGAAATACAGCATGTCGTTGAGATCGTTCATTCCAAGCCTTATTGTCTCGCTGATAGAACAATCTATCGCATTTAAAGCAGCTTATCAAACATTCAACACAGCTGCACAATCTATACCAAGCCCTCACCGGCAACCATCCACATTTCGAATTCAAGGAGCCTTCCATGCAACTGCTGCACATCGATTCCGCCATCACCGGCGACATGTCCGTTTCCCGCGATCTGACCGCCCGCACCGTGCAGGCCTGGGTCGCTGCCCATCCCGGCCTGAACGTCGACTACCTCGACCTGGCCCAGGACGCTCCCAGCCACCTGTCGGCGGTTTCCATGGGCTTTCGTACCGGCCAGAGCGCCACGACCGAAGCCGAGCGTGCGGAAAATGCGATCTCCGAAAAGCTCGTGAGCCAGTTTCTGGCGGCTGACGTGGTGGTGATCGGTGCGCCGCTGTACAACTTCAGCATTCCCAGCCAGCTCAAGGCGTGGATAGACCGCGTCGCCCAGGCCGGCCGCACGTTCCGCTACACCGCCGCCGGCCCCGAAGGTCTGGCCAAGGGCAAGACCGTGATCGTCGTGTCGACCCGCGGCGGCGTGTACTCGACTTCCGAAGGCGGCCGCGCCATGGAACACCAGGAAAGCCTGCTGCAGACCGTGCTGGGCTTCATGGGCGTGACCGATGTGCGCTTCGTGCGCGCCGAAGGCATTGCCATGGGCCCCGACGCCAAGGCCGCGGCCCTGGTCCAGGCCGAGCAGGCCATCCACAGCCAGCTGGCCCTGGCTGCCTGAGCCTGCAGCTCGCTGCACCAGGCGGGCGCGCCCAACGCCGTCCGCCGACCGCCCTGCCGGGACATTGCCCCCAATGTCATCGCCAGGGCGGTTTTTTTTGTTAGGCTTGGAGCAATTCGGTGATAACCCTGATGCGGCCTTGCCCGCGCCGGGTTGGCGCTATCCTGTGACCACCTAACCATCTACGCCTACATGTCTTCCGCTCCGCAGCGCCCGCGCAAGTACACCGATGAGTCGTTCGTCATCTCCGCCGTCGCCGTAGGCCTGATCTCCGCCATCGTGCTGGGCTATCTGTTGAACTGGTATCTGGAATCCAAGAGCGCGCGCGAAATGACACGCGCCCAGTCCGTGGTCTACAAGCAATACCTGAACAACACCCCGGTGGAGGCGCCCAAGCCCTTGCCCGAAGCCATGGCCGAGCGGCTCAAGGTGCGTGAGCAGCTGCTGGCAAATCCTGCCGTCAAGCCCGGCCCGGCTTTTGCCGCGCCCGGCGTGCAGAGCACGGGCAAGGCCATCGTCGACGCGATCGACAATGCGCAGAGCCGATCGCGTCCAGCGCTGTAAGAAGCCGGGCCCGCCCTTGCGGCGGCTCGAGTCCCGGGACTCCAACCAGCGGCGGCAGAATTAACCACGGACCTGCTGGTGTTTACACCGGTTCGTGAAAAATGCTGGGCGCTCTGTGGCATTCTTCGCCCCTTGCCGTTGCCCGCAGGGGTCCCCGACGGCGCCCTCCCCCATTTGAATGAATGCCGCGCAGGCCTTTGCGTGGCTGCGCTGCGCATTGTCGCGGCCAGCCGCGGCCAAGGCTTGCGGCCGCATAAAGGTTTTCTGACATGACATTGCATCACCTGCGCTGGGTCGCCGGCCTTCCTGTACTGGTCGGCGGCATGTATGGCGTCGCCATCGCCCAGCCCGCCACCGAAGCCCGCCTGCCTGAAATCACGGTGCACAGCACGCTGGGCGGCACTTCGCTCGAGCAGACTCCGGCTTCCGTATCCGTGATCGACGCCGACCGGATGCGTGACCGCCAGCTGCAGGTGAACCTGTCGGAAAGCCTGTCGGGCGTGCCCGGCCTGCAGATCAACAACCGCCAGAACTACGCCCAGGACCTGCAACTGTCGATCCGTGGCTATGGCGCGCGCTCGACCTTCGGCCTGCGCGGCGTGCGCCTGTATGTGGACGGGATTCCCGCGACCATGCCCGACGGCCAGGGCGCGCTGTCGCATATCGACATCTCCAGCCTGGAGCGCGTCGAAGTGCTGCGCGGCCCCTACTCGGCGCTGTACGGCAACTCGGCCGGCGGCGTGATCAGCATGTACACCGAGACGCCCACCGGCCGCCCCACGGTCGAAGGCGGCTACTCGGTCGGCAGCGACGGCCAAAAGCGCATCTCGGGCAAGGCCAGCGGCCAGACCGCCCAGGGCCTGAGCTATGTGCTCAGCGCCAGCCGCTACCTGACCGACGGCTGGCGCGACCACAGCGCGGCCGACCGCAATGTGGCCAACGCCAAGCTGTCGACCGCCATCGGCGACGACGCGCGCCTGACGATTGTCGCCAACACCATGAAGTCCAACGCCCAGGACGCGCAAGGCCTGACCTGGGAGCAGTGGCAGGCCAACCCGCGCCGCGCATCGTTTCGCGCCGACAACGGCGAAGCCGTGGCCGAGAAGTTCAACACGCGCAAATCGCTGGAGCAGACCCAGGTCGGCGCCACCTACGAGCGCCGCCTGAGCGGCACGCAAAGCGTGTCCCTGACCGCCTATGCGGGCCACCGCTCGATGGAACAGTACCAGTCGCTGCCCGTCGCCACCCAGGCGCCTGCGGGCCATGCGGGCGGCGTGATCGACATGTCGCGCGACTACGCCGGCCTGGACGCGCGCTGGACCGGCCGCTTCGACAACGCGCCCGTGCCCGTCACGGTGACCGCCGGCCTGGCCTTCGACACCATGAAGGAAGACCGCCAGGGCTACGAGAACTTCATCGGCAGCCAGCTGGGCGTCAAGGGCGCGCTGCGCCGCAACGAAGACAACACGGTCACCAGCATAGACCCCTATGTGCAGGCCACCTGGCAGCTCGCTCCCACCTGGAGCCTGGGCACGGGGCTGCGCTACAGCCATGTGAAGTTCGAGTCCGACGACCGCTATATCCGCGCCGGCAACCCCGACGACTCCGGCTCCGTGACCCACAGCCAGGCCCTGCCCGTCATTTCGCTGTCGCACCAGCTGACGCCGGAAAAGACGGTCTACGTGAGCGCCGGTCGCGGCTTCGAGACGCCGACCTTTGCCGAACTGTCGTACCGCACGGGCAGCATAGGCGGGCTGAACCTGGACCTGCAGCCCAGCGCCAGCACCCAGTATGAAATCGGCTTTCGCGAACGCCTGACCGGCGCCGTCAAGGGCGGCTGGAGCGCCGCCGTGTTCCATTCGCGCACCAGCGATGAAATCGTCAGCGCCGGCGCGAGCAACGGCCGCACGACCTACCGCAACGCCGGCGACACGCGCCGCCAGGGCCTGGAACTGCAGGCCGACCTGCGCCTCACGCCCCAGTGGAAGGTGCAAGCCGCCTACACCTACCTCGACGCGACGTTCCGCCAGGCTTCGGGCAGCGCCGCCGCCGGCAACATGCTGCCCGGCCTGTCCAAGCAGCATCT
>NZ_JAVWWA010000151.1:0-2441 GCF_036666375.1 Comamonas sp.
ATGTAGGGCGTGTCCTGGCACAGCACCATGGCGATGTAGGCGCGCTGGCGCTGGCCGCCTGAAAGTTCGTCGAGAAAGCGTTCGGCCAGGGGCTGCAGCTGCAGATAATCCAGCGCGTCTTCCACATGGCGCAGGTCTTCGGGCGTGAGCCGGCCCTTGCTGTGCGGAAAGCGCCCGAAGCCCACAAGATCGCGCACCGTGAGGCGCAGCGCCGACTGGTTGTCCTGGCGCAGAATGGCCAGCACGCGCGACAGCGCGTCGCTGGCCGTGGTCGCGACATCGTGGCCGTCGACGCTCACCTGGCCGCTGCTCATCGGCATCAGCCGGCTGACCAGCGACAGCAGCGTCGACTTGCCCGCCCCGTTGGGGCCGATGATGGCGGTGAACTGCTGTTTCGGAATCTGCAGCGAAACCGCGTTCAGCACCGTGGTGCTGCCGTGGCGCTTGACCACATCGCGTGCGTCGATCATGTCTTGCCCTTGCGCATCAGCAAATAAATAAACACCACGCCGCCGAGGAACTCGACGACGATGGACAGCGAGGTGTTGAAAGCAAACACCTGCTCGAGAATCACCTGGCCGCCCAGCAACAGCACGCAGCCCCACAGCACGGCCGCGGGCAGCACCCAGTTGTGGCGGCGCGTTCCCATCCACTGGTAGGCCATGTTGCTCACCAGCAGGCCGAAGAACGTCACCGGGCCGACCAGCGCCGCAGACACCGCGACCAGGCAGGCCATCACGACCAGCAACTGCAGCACCTGGCGCTGGTAGGCCACGCCGAGATTCACGGCGACATCGCGGCCCAGCGCCAGCACGTCGAGCACATGGCGCTGGCGCCAGATCCAGGCCGCGCCCAGCAGCATCAGCGCGAGCGATGGCCACAGCAGCTGCACCTGGATCGAGTTGAAGTTGGCAAACATCCGGTCCTGCAGCGTCGCGAACTCGTTGGGATCGATCATGCGCATCGCGAAGCTGGTCAGGCTGCGAAAGAAGATGCCGCCGACCATGCCCACCAGCAGCATCAGGTGCAGGCTGCTGGACTGGCCGGTGAAAAGCCAGCGCATCAGCAGCACGCTGAAGAACACCATCAGCACGATCTCCAGCAGGTACTTGGGCAGCACGCCCCAGGCGACCACGCCCGACGCGCCCAGCAGCAGCACCAGCAGCGCCTGCAGGAACAGGTACAGCGCGTCCAGCCCCATGACCGAAGGCGTGAGAATGGTGTTGTGGGTGATGGTCTGGAAGACCACGGTCGACATGCCTATGGCGCCGGCCACGACCAGCATGGTCAACAGCTTGATGCCGCGGTGCTCGAGCACGAACGCCCAGTCGGTCTTGACGCCCACTGTCATGAAAGCCACGCCGGCCACCAAGGCCAGCAGCACCAGCAGGCCCATGCGCACCGCTGGCTTCTGCCAGCGCTCGGCCCAGGTGGCCGCATGCGGCGCGGCAAGTTGCGTTGTGTTTTCCATATCAGCCTGCACGCCGGCGTTTGCGCACGATCAGAACCAGGAACAGCGCACTGCCCACGACCCCCATCACGGTGCCCACGGGAATTTCATAGGGCGCGATCACCAGCCGCCCCACCAGATCGCACAGCAGCGTGAGCCCGGCGCCGGCAATGGCAACCCACAGCACGCTGCGGCGCACGTTGTCGCCGACGATCAGGCGCACGACATTGGGAACGATCAGCCCGACAAACGGAATGCTGCCCACGGTCACCACCACGCAGGCCGTGACCACGGCGACCACCACCAGGCCCTGCCAGACCAGGCGCTTGTAATTGAGCCCGAGGTTGGTGGCGAACGACTCGCCCAGGCCGGCAACCGTGAAGCGGTCGGCGGCCAGGCAGGCCAGCAGCGTCACGCCCAGCGACAGCCACAGCATTTCATAGCGGCCGTCGATCACCACCGAGAAATCGCCGTTGGACCAGGCGCGCAGCGACTGGATCAGGTCATGCTGGTAGGCGAAGAACATCGCCGCGGCATCGATCACGCCGGCCAACACCAGGCCGACCAACGGCACGATCCAGGCCGACCGCAGCTTCACGCGCGCCAGCACGGCAAGGAACAGCGCCGTGCCGGCCAGCGCCATCAATGCCGAGACGCCCATCTTGGCCCAGACCGACCAGCCGGGCGCCCACAGCGCCATCATCAGCATGCCCAGCGTCGCCGACTCGACCGTGCCCACCGTCGAGGGTTCGACGAAATGGTTGCGCGCGAGCATCTGCATCAGCAGACCCGCGACCGCCATCGACGAGCCCGCGAGAATCAGCGCCAGCGTGCGCGGCACGCGGCTGTAGAGCAGCACCTGGGCGACCATGTCGTCCTCGCTCGAGGACCACAGCGTATTCCACGACACATCGCTCACGCCCACCGACAGGCTCCACAGCGCCAATGCAAAAAGGGCCACCAGGGCCCCGGACCATGCCGCGACAAAAGA
>NZ_JAVWWA010000151.1:2541-8501 GCF_036666375.1 Comamonas sp.
CGGCGCCCGACGCAACGGCGCCCGATTTAACCGCGGGCAAAGGCATTCGACAATTGCTGGATATTGGCTCTCAGGGCGCCAGGGCTGGCGTTGGACAGCAGATACCAGTTGGCAGCGTTCAGGTAGACCACCTGCTTGCTGCGCCAGGCCTTGGTCGCCTGCACCAGCTTGTTGTCGAGCAGCTTCTGCGCGGCCTCGCCTTCGCGGCCGATCGCGGCGTCGCGGTCCAGCACGAACAGCCATTCGGGGTTGGCCTTGAGCAGGTATTCGAAGGACACGGCCTGGCCGTGCTTGGAGACTTCGATCTTCTGCGCCAGCGGCTTCATGCCGAACACGGTGTAGAGCATGTCGAAGCGCGAACCCGGGCCATAGACGCTGAGCTTGCCGCCGTTGGTCATCAGGAACAGGCCAGGGCCCTGCCTGGCGGCCAGGGTGCGCAGGCCCGCGATTTCCTGCTCTATGGTCTTGATCTCGGCTTCGCCCTTTTCGGCCAGGCCGTAGACCGCGGCGATCGCGCGGATGTTGCGGTACACCTCTTCGAGCTGCTTCTGGTTGTCGAGCGTCACATCGAGCACGGGCGCGAACTTGCGCAGCGCCTCGATCTTGGGCAGCGAACGATTGCCCGCAATGATCAGATCGGGCTTGAGCGCCTTGATCTTTTCATAGTCGGGCTCGAACAGGCTGCCGATATGCGGGTAACTGGCGCTGTCGGAATAGGCCTGCAGCAGCGGCGGCAGCTTGGTGTCGGGAATGCCTTGAACTTTGCCGCCCAGCGACTGGATGATGTCCAGCGCCGACAGGTCGAGCACCAGCACGGTCCTGGGTTTGAGCGGCAGGCTGACTTCGCCCGTACTGTCCTTGACGGTGACGGTCTGCGCGGCCCAGCCCGTGGCAGCACCACCGGCCATGCTCAACACCACACCCCATTGACCCAGGCGGCCCATCGCCTGACGGCGCGTCACGGAAAACGTCATAACCCCTATCCTTCCTCACGATGCTGGCAAAAAACATCCGCAAAGAAGGCGCCGGGCCGGCATGCGGCGAGCGCTCCATATGCGAACAATTATCATTTTGCATCCTACCAGAACCCCAGGGTTTATCCGTATACGCATGGTTTTTCCACGGCTGGCGGCATGGCTGCTGCGCCATCCGCGACACGCCATTTGCGCACGGGAGTAAACGCGCCTGTCCCAGGGCCTAGAATGATTTGTCTGCGCGGCCCCTGCGGCCGCGCAATTCGTTGCAGGCCGCAATCGCGGCAGATTCATTCAAAAAAGAGAGGGTGGGCGCGATGTCCTCCTGGTTTGCGGGACTGTCCCCGTCCGTGCGCGCCGCGCTGACGGGCATAGGCTTGACGGTATGCGCCTGCGCGCTGTTCGCGCTGCTCGACAGCGCGACCAAGTTCAGCGGCCAGGCCCTGCCCATGCTGCTGGTGGTCTGGCTGCGCTATCTGTCCCAGGCGCTGGTGACCACGGCGCTGGTGCTGCCGCGCTACGGCTGGTCCATCCTGCGCACCCAGCACCCGCGCTTTCAGCTCAGCCGCTCGGCCTTCGGCCTGCTGACCACCTGCGTGGCCTTCTTCTGCATCCAGAGCATGCCACTGGGCAACTTCACCGCGATCTGGGCAGCCAGCCCGCTGCTGATCGTCGTCGCCTCGGCCTGGCTGTTCAAGGAACGCATCAGCGGCGCGCGCCTGGTGCTGCTGCTGATAGGCCTGGCCTGCGTGATCCTGATCGTGCGCCCCGAAAGCACCGACCAGCCGCTGGGCTGGCGCAGCCTGCTGCCGATGGCGCTGCTGCTGTGCGGCACGGGCTACCAGCTGCTGGGCAGCCGGCTCGCGCGCCTCGATGCACCCGCAACCACCCAGCTCTACACCACCTGGCTGCCGCTGCTGCTCACGGCCCCGCTGCTGCCCTGGTTCTGGCAAAGCGTGGACCGCTGGCAGCTCTGGGGCGCGGTGCTGGTGATGGGCGTGTGCAGCGGCGTGGGCCACCTGCTGCTGCTGCAGGCCTACCGCGTTGCGACGCCGGCGACGATCTCGCCGTTTCTCTACAGCCAGATCGGTTTTGCGATGGCCATGGGCTGGCTGTTCTTCGGCCAGGTGCCCGACATGTTGTCGCTGCTGGGCATGGCCGGCGTCGTGCTGTGCGGCATGGCCAGCATCTGGCTCAGCATGAGAGAGTCACGCTGAACCCAATGCCCCGTTCGCGCTGAGCCCCCTCCCGTTCGCGCTGAGCCCAATGCCCCGTTCACGCTGAGCCCAATACCCCGTTCACGCTGAGCCTGTCGAAGCGTGCGCTTCCCGAAACGCGCGCGCCTGGCCGAAATGCCCGTTGCCTATGAACGGCACGGGCGGACGCAGCGCCGACAGCGGCGAGGGATGGTTGCTGGTCAGCACCAGATGGCCGCGGCCTTCGGGAATCCAGGCCTGCTTGGACTGCGCATGGCTGCCCCAGAGCATGAACACCACGGGATGCGGGCCTTCGGCCACATGGCGGATCACGGCGTCGGTCAGGGCTTCCCAGCCGCGCTTGCTGTGGCTCGCGGCCTGGCCCTCTTCCACCGTGAGGCAGGTATTGAGCAGCAGCACGCCATGCGTGGCCCAGTTGATCAGGCTGCCGCCGGGCACAGGAAAGGCCGGGATGGGCGTGCCCAGGTCGCGCTGCATTTCCTTGAAGATGTTGCGCAGCGACGGCGGCAGGCGCACGCCGGGCGCGACCGAGAACGCCAGGCCTTCGGCCTGGCCGCGGCCGTGGTACGGGTCCTGGCCCAGGATCACCACGCGCACCGCTTCGGGCGGCGTGAGTTCCAGCGCGCGCAGCGGCTGGGGCGGGAAGATCACCGCGCCGGCATCAAGCCGCGACTGCAGGAAGGCCAGCAGCTGCTGGCCGCCAGGGCTGGCAAAAAAGCCATCGACCAGCGGCTGCCAGCCCGCGGCCACGGGCCAGTCGGCCGGGTTGGCGGTCTGCAGCTGGGTCGCGGCCTCGGGAGCAAGAGTGTCGATAGCGTGCTGCATGTCGCCCCGCGATGTCAGGAGAACAGCTTGGCCAGGGCCAGGCCGGGGTCGTCGGCGCGCATGAACGCTTCGCCCACCAGGAAAGCGTTGACGCCGGCGTCGCGCAGCGTCTTCACGTCGGCGGGCGTGAGAATGCCCGATTCGGTGACCAGCAGCTTGTCGGCCGGCACCTGCTTTTGCAGCTCCAGCGTGGTCTGCAGGCTGACTTCGAAGGTGCGCAGGTTGCGGTTGTTGATGCCCAGCAGCGCGGTTTTCAGGCGCAGCGCGCGCTCGAGTTCGGCCGCGTCATGCACCTCGACCAGCACCGCCATGTCGAGGCTGCGCGCCACGGCTTCCATCTCGGCCATCTGCGCGTCTTCAAGGCAGGCGGCAATCAGCAGCACGCAGTCGGCGCCCATGGCGCGCGACTCGTAGACCTGGTAGGGGTCGATCAGGAAATCCTTGCGCAGCACGGGCAGCAGGCAGCTGGCGCGCGCCTGCTTGAGGTAGTCGACGCTGCCCTGGAAGAACTGCTTGTCGGTCAGCACCGAAAGGCAGGCCGCGCTCACCTTGCCATCGCCATCGGCATAGCTTTGCGCGATGTCGGCGGGAATGAAGTCGGCGCGTATCACGCCCTTGGACGGGCTGGCCTTCTTGACTTCGGCAATCACCGCCGCATGGCCCTTGGCTATCTTTGCGCGCAGCGCGCCTTCGAAATCACGCGTGAGCACACGGCTTTCGGCATCGCGGCGCATTTCGGCCAGCGGCATGCGTTTGCGGGCAGCGGCGAGTTCTTCGCGCTTGACCGCCACGATCTTGTTGAGGATGTCGGACATGGGAAGCTTTCGGTATCGGGGAAAAATTCAAACAGCGCGGGCGCTCGACAGCGCCTGCGACTTGGCGATCAGCTGCTGCAGCTTGGCCAGCGCCGCGCCGCTGTCTATCACCTGCTGGGCGCGCAGCAGGCCTTCGGCAATGCTGGGAACGACATTCGCCGCGTACAGCGCCGCGCCTGCGTTGAGGCACACGATATCGCGCGCCGGACCCTTGGCGCCCTGGAGCACGCCGCGCAGCATGGCCATTGATTCCTCGGGGTTCTCGACGCGCAGCGAGCGCGTGCTGGCCATCTGCAGGCCGAAGTCTTCGGGGTGGATCTCGTATTCGTGCACCGCGCCGTCCTTGAGCTCGCCGACCAGCGTGCTCGCGCCCAGGCTGATTTCGTCGAGCCCGTCGCGGCCGTAGACGACCAGCGCATGCTCGGCGCCCAGGCGCTGCAGCGCGCGCACCTGGATGCCCACCAGGTCTTCATGGAACACGCCCATCAGGATATTCGGTGCGCTCGCCGGGTTGGTGAGCGGCCCGAGGATGTTGAACAGCGTGCGCACGCCCAGTTCCTTGCGCACCGCGGCGACGTTCTTCATCGCCGGGTGGTGGTTGGGCGCGAACATGAAGCCTATGCCGACTTCGGCAATGCAGGCCGCGATATCGTCGGCCGACAGGTTCAGGTTGACGCCCAGCGCTTCCATCGCGTCGGCGCTGCCGCTCTTGCTCGAGACGCTGCGCCCGCCATGCTTGCTCACCTTGCCGCCGGCCGCGGCAATCACGAACATCGAGCAGGTCGAGATGTTGAAGGTGTTGGCGCCGTCGCCGCCGGTGCCGACGATGTCGACCAGATGGGTCTTGTCGGCCACCTGCACGCGCAGCGAGAACTCGCGCATCACCTGCGCGGCGGCGGTGATCTCGCCAATGGTTTCCTTCTTCACGCGCAGGCCGGTGAGGATGGCCGCGGTCATCAGCGGCGACATTTCGCCGCCCATGATCATGCGCATCAGGTGCAGCATTTCGTCATGGAAGATTTCGCGGTGTTCGATGGTGCGCTGCAGCGCAGCCTGGGGAGTGATCTGTTGCATACCGGGTCTCAGGCCTTTTGTTCCAGGAAGTTGCGCAGCATTGCGTGGCCATGCTCGGTCAGGATGCTCTCGGGGTGGAATTGCACGCCCTGTATGGCCAGCGTGCGGTGGCGCACGCCCTGGATCTCGCCGTCCTCGCTGGTGGCGGTAATCTCCAGCACGTCGGGCAAACTGGCGCGCTCGATGACCAGCGAGTGGTAGCGGTTGACGGTGAACTGCGCGGGCAGATCGGCAAACACGCCCGACTGCGTGGTGGTGATCACGCTGGTCTTGCCGTGCATCTGCTGCTGGGCGCGGATGATGCGCCCGCCAAACGCCGCGCCAATGCTCTGGTGGCCCAGGCACACGCCCAGGATGGGCAGCTGGCCGGCGAAATGCTGGATGGCCGCGACCGAAATGCCGGCTTCGGCCGGCGAGCAGGGTCCGGGCGAGACCACCAGGCGCTCGCTGCCTTCGGCCTGCATGCGCTGCGCCAGTTCCTCGAGCGTGATTTCGTCGTTGCGCACCACGCTGACTTCGGCGCCGAGTTCGCCGAAGTACTGCACGATGTTGTAGGTGAAGCTGTCGTAGTTGTCGATCATCAGGAGTTTCATGGCTTCACTCCTTGTCAGCCTGAGGGGCCAGGCCAGCGGCGCGCAGGCGCGCGAGTTCCTGGTGTTCGTAGGCGATGAACAGCTCCATCATCGCGCGGTAGACCTGCTCGATCAGCTCGGGGCTGCCGCCTTCGGCCTGGGCCTGGGCGCGCACGCGCTCCACGATGGCCTCGATGCGCGCTTCGTCGCGCACCAGCTGCGCGTCGTTCTTCACGCGCGCCGCCTGGGTCATGAAGCCGCTGCGCTGCACCAGCAGCGGCACGAGGATGTCGTCGAGCGCGTTCACGCCCTGGCGCACTTCGGTCATGTCGGTGCAGTGCGGCACCTTGTCGATTGCGCGGCTCATTCCAGTCCTTCCTCTACCAATTCCGCGGCGCGCAGCAGTGCGCGCGCCTTGTGTTCCGTTTCGCGCCATTCCATCTCGGGCACCGAGTCGGCGACCACGCCGGCCGCGGCCTGCAC
>NZ_JAVWWA010000152.1:0-8274 GCF_036666375.1 Comamonas sp.
GTCGCGGCCATCATCGCCAACCTGCACGACATCGTGATCATCCTGGGCTTCTTCGCGTTCTTCCAGTGGGAGTTCTCGCTGGCCGTGCTCGCCGGCATCCTTGCGGTGCTGGGCTACTCGGTCAACGAATCGGTGGTGATTTTCGATCGGATCCGCGAAGCCTTCCGCAAATTCCGCAAGCTCAGCACGCCCGAGGTCATCGATCACGCGATCACCTCGACCATGAGCCGGACCATCATCACCCATGCTTCGACCGAAGCCATGGTGCTGTCGATGTTCTTCTTCGGTGGTCCGAGCCTGCACTACTTCGCGCTGGCGCTGACCATCGGCATTCTGTTCGGCATCTACTCCTCGGTGTTCGTCGCCGCCGCCATCGCCATGTGGCTGGGCGTCAAGCGCGATGACCTGATCAAGTCGCCGAAGAAGGACCACGACGCCAACGACCCGAACGCAGGGGCGGCAGTGTAATCTCGGGGATCCATGGCTTCCCCGCCCCCTCCTCCCGCAGCGCCCGCCACGGCGCTCGTGCGCCAGGCGCGCGAGCAACTGGCGCAGGCCCTGACCCAGGCGCTGCCGGATCTTGCGGCGCGGATGGAGGCTTTCCTCGAACATCTCGCCGACCAGGTCGGCACCCAGCGCGAAATGCAGGCCCATCGCGCGGCGCTGGAACGCTACCGCGCGCACCAGACAGCCTGGGTCCAGGCCTGCCACGACGCGCTGCAGACCGCGCGCGCGGCCTCCGGCCAGCCCACGCCCGCTGCGCGCAGCACCGCCGCCCTGCCCGGCACCTTCGAGCTGCTCAGCGACGAAACGATAGAAAACCAGATCCAGGCCGCCAGGCTCGCGCTCGCGACCGATGAACTGGCCGGCAGCAGCTTTGAAGCGCTGCGCCTGCGCAGCCAGTGGCTGCAACAGCACGAACTCGTGGCCGACGACCTGCTGCGTCCCGAAACCTTTTGCGAACTGCTGGTCAACCAGTGGCGCGGCTCGGGTCTGCCGCGCGCCGACCTGCAAAGCCTCACGGCGCCGCTGCAGACCGCGCTGGGCGAATTGCTGCAGGGCGCGGCCCAGGCGCTGCACCAGCTGTACGACGACGAAGGCGTGCCCCAGTCCGAGGAACTCACGGTCGTGCGCCGCAACCCCGACACCGGGTTGACGCCGCTGCCCGCGTCCGCGGGCCAGGCGCAAAGCCCGGCCAGGCCCGCGGCGCCCATGCATCCCTTGCTGCGCGCACGCCAGCGCGCCCAGGAAGTGCTGCAGCAGCTGCGCGATATGCTTGCGCCGAACACGCGCATGCCCGGCGCCACCGCCGCTGCGCCATCAGTGCAGCACGCGACGGCGTCCCAAAGCCTGCTGCAGGTGCTGGCCGCACAGGCGCCGCAGGCAGCCGCGTTCCAGGCAGACTTGCCCGGCGCGCCGGCCTCGAGCCCGGGCGCCGCAAACATAGACCTGGACCAGCTCGCGCACACGCTGCGCCAGCGCTCCAACGTATGGAAGCAGCAGGCCACGGTGCCCAGCGACCGCGCCGCCATCGAAGTCGTGGCGCTGATGTTCCAGAGCATCCTCGCCCAGGACCGCATTCCGCCGTCGGTGCGCGTCTGGTTCGCGCGCCTGCAACTGCCCGTGCTGCGCGTGGCGCTGGCCGAACCCGAATTCTTCAGCAACCTGCAACACCCTGCGCGGCTGCTGATCGACCGCATGGGCGCCTGCGTGCTGGGCTTCGACGCGACCAACATGGGCGGCAGCGTGCTCGAAGCCGAGATCGCGCGCCTGGTGCAGACCATAGAGCAGTTTCCCGAAACCGGCCAGCGCGTGTTCCAGCTCGCCCACCAGGAGTTCGAGAAATTCCTCGCCGGCTACCTCACGCAGGAGCAGTCCAAGGCGCGCATCATCTCGCTGGTGCAGCAGATGGAAGAGAAGGAAACGCTGACCATCCAGTACACGATAGAGCTGCGCCGACTGCTCCAGGGCATGCCGGTACGCGCCGAGCTGCGCAACTTCCTGTTTCGCGACTGGGCCGAAGTGCTCGCGCTGTCGGCCGTGCGCATGGGCGCGGTGCACGCGCAGACGCAGGCCTTCAAGCAGGCCGCGAGCGATCTCGTCTGGGCCGGCAGCGCCAAGCCCACGCGCGAGCAGCGCGCGCAGCTGATACGCAGCCTGCCCCAGCTGCTGCAATGCCTGCGCGAAGGGCTCACGCTGATCGGCATGCCCGCGAGCGTGCAGGCCGAACAGCTCAAGCGGCTCACCGATACGCTGGCCGAAGCCTTCATCGCCAAGACCGCGGCCATAGCGCCCCAGGACCTTGAAGCCATGGCGCAACGCCTGAGCCATCTCGAGGACTTCATGACCGGCGACGGCCTGCCAGACGACATGCCGCTGTCGACCGAGAACATTGAAATACTGCTGGGCGTGGACATCGCGGGCCTGCAGGTGCTCAGCAGCACCGCCCAGCCGGTCGAGCCGACGATGCTCGAATGGGCGCGCGCGCTGCAGCCCGGCAGCTGGTTCACGCTGGACCACAACGACTCCAGCGTTCAGGTGCAATATGCCTGGCACAGCAGCCAGCGCCAGCTGCACCTGTTCGCCACGCTCGACGGCCAATGCTATCTGATGCCACTGCAGCGCCTGGCCAGCTACCTGCAGTCGGGCCTGCTGCTGTGGCATGACGCCGAAGGCGTGACGCTGCGCGCCACGCGCGATGCACTGGAGAAGATCGAGGCCAATCCCGAGCGCCTGCAAGCCTAGAGTGTCTAACACAACCCTTGCTACGTCGTTGCGTCGCCTTGTCGTGCTACTCGCACTGCCTGCGGCTGCGCGCCTCGCCGGCCGCGCCTAGTAGCAACCGCAAATCTTCGATTTGCCGGGTCGTGTTAGCCACTCTTGGATCAGCCCCGCTCCAGCCGCTGGAACAGCCCCCCTGGCAGGCGCGCCACGCGCCCCGCGAGTTCGAGTTCGAGCAACGCCGCCTGCAGACGGGCCGCGTTCCAGCCGGTGCGCGCCACCAGGTCGTCCAGCCCCAGCGGATCGAAGCCCAGCGCCGCGAGCAGCTCAGATTCCAGGGCGGTCACGCGCGGGCTGGCGGGCGAGCTGGCGGCTGTAGTGGACGGTGCCAGGCCCTGAAGCTCTTCCAGCACGTCCTGCGCAGTCTCGACGAGTTTGGCGCCCTGGCGCAGCAATGCATGGCAGCCGTGCGACTGCGGCGCATGGATGGAGCCGGGAATGGCAAACACTTCACGCCCCTGCTCCCCGGCCAGGCGCGCGGTGATCAGCGAGCCCGACGCCAGCGCCGCCTCGACCACCAGCGTGCCCTGCGCCAGACCTGAAATGATGCGGTTGCGCTGCGGAAAATGCGCGCCCAGCGGCGGTGTGCCCAGCGGGTACTCGCTGACCAGCAGGCCGGCGCGCGCAATGCGCTGCGCCAGCGCCGCGTGGCGGCGCGGATAGGGCTGGTCCAGCCCCGTTCCCCAGACGGCGATGGTGGCCAGGCCGGCGTCGCCCGCGCCTGCGCTGTGCGCGGCCTGCAGCGCGCCTTCGTGCGCCGCGCCATCGATGCCCAGGGCCATGCCCGAGACGATGCACAGGCCGGCCAGGCACAGGTCATGCGCGAAACGCCGCGCGTCAATCAGGCCCTGAGCGCTGGGCTGGCGGCTGCCGACCATGGCCAGCGCGCGCTGCGCGGGAAACAGCGCGCCGGCGCGCGTGAACGCCTGTGCCGGGCCGGCGACATACAGCAGCAGCGGCGGATCTTCGGTCGCCAGCAGGTTTGCGGGGTAGCGCGCATCGCCCAGCGTGATCACCGCGTGCACCAGCCCCGGGGGCGGGTTCTGCAGCCATTGCCAGCAGGTCTGCAATGCCTCGCGCTGTGCGGGCGAAACGCTCAGCAGCGCCGCGCGCTGCGCGGGCGCGAGCAGCGGGCCCAAGGCCGTGGGCGACTGCGCGAACAGCGCGTCGATCGAGCCCGCCTGCGCGAGCAGGCGCCGGGCCAGCGCCCGACCTATGCCGGGCGTGTGCGCGAGCCTCAGCCAGGCCGAGAGTTCATCGCGGTCCAGGGCCTGGGGGTACACGCTGATCTCCGCGGCGCGCTGCCGTTCAGTTCGGCGCGATCAGGTGGTCGCCGGCCACCACGGGACGGCGCACATCGAGAATCAGCGCATACGACACGCGGTCGAACGTGCGAAACACCATCGCCAGGCCGTTGTGCTCGCGCGGCAGCTGCACGCGTTCGCGCTTGCCGCCGGTCTTGTCGACGATCACGTCGCCCTGGGTCACGAGTTGCAGCACCTGGCCTGCGGTCATCGCGTCGCGCGTGCCGCGGTTGATCGCCACCACCTGGTTCTGCGCGCCGAACTTGACCGCGGAGTCGCCGTAGATCGAGACCACGCGCGCCTTGACGTCGGCCGGTGCCGCATGCGGCACGTAGTTCGAATATCCGCGCTCGGGCGCGGGCAGCAGGCGGTCGCCCGCGCGGATCTCACCCTTGGCGTCGACGATGTCTATGGTCGCCGGAACGGTGGTTTCGCTGATCCTGCCCTTGGCGTCCTGCACGCTGACCAGCGTCTCGCCTTCGATCAGCTCGGCCTGGCCCAGGTACTGGGCTTCGTAGCCCAGGATCTCGCCGGTGTCCGGGTCCTTGAGCGCCACGGCGTCACGGAAGACGCGCCAGGCGCGCGTCTTTGCCGAGTCCGGCTGCGGCACCAGTCCGCTGCTGCCGCGCACATAGGCGCGGTCGGCGCTGGCCATGATCACGCGCTCGTCGGTGGTCGCGACAATGCGCGGCGCCTGGGCCAGCACCTGCGCTTCGACCACCAGCGGCTGGACCAGGAAAGGCTCGATCAGGTGCGCGGGCAGCGTGGGCAGGGCCAGGTCGGCCAGGCTTTCGCTGCGCGTGCGCGGCGACAGGCGCACGGTCGTCATGTCTTGCGCGCCCCGACCCATGCGCAGGCGCGCATAGCCGTTGCTCTTGTCGAGGTACAGCACCTGGCCGGGGTAGATCAGGTGGGGATTGGAGATCGAGGACAGGTTCATGCCCCAGAGCTCGGGCCAGCGCCAGGGCTGGCGCAGGAACAGGCCAGAAATGCCCCAGAGCGTGTCGCCGCGCTTCACGGTGTACTCGTCGGGCGCGGTGGCCGAAAGGTCGCTCAGCGGCACCCCTTGCTGCGCGACCTGCTGTGCCGTGGCGCGCTGCGTGGCGGTTACCGGATAGCCGCCCTGGGCGTATACGGTGGACAGCGCGGCGAGCAGCACGGCCCCGATGCCGCAGGCCCGCGCATTGGAAAATGCCGTCATCTCAATCCCTCTTTTTGGTCAGGCCGCACGCCTGGCTTGTCGCTGCGGCTGCGCCAGCCCTGCAGGCCGCGCCGTGGTAATACGTAACAAAGCTCCAAGGATTCTCGACGCAAGGCCTTGATCAGGCAATGATTATTGGACCAGTGCCCAGCGAATAAGCGCAAAAGTGGCGAAAATAGCGACATCATTTTGTTGGCTGCCATGGCAATTCTTCCCATCCTCTGCTACCCCGATCCACGCCTGCACAAGGTGGCCAAGCCGGTCACCGTGGTGGATGAGCGCATCCAGGCCCTGGTGGCCGACATGCTCGCGACCATGTATGACGCCCAGGGCATAGGCCTGGCGGCGACGCAGGTTGACGCGCACGAGCGTGTCGTGGTCATCGATGTATCGGAAGAACGTGACCAGCCCATGACGCTGATCAACCCCGAGATCCTCTGGGCCAGCGACGAGAAGCAGGTTGGCGACGAAGGCTGCCTGTCCGTGCCCGGCATCTATGACGGCGTCGAGCGTTCGACGGCCGTCAAGGTGCGCGCGCTCGACGAAAAAGGCCAGTCGCGCGAAATCGACGCCGAAGGCATGCTGGCCATCTGCATCCAGCACGAGATGGACCACCTGATGGGCAAGGTCTTCGTCGAATACCTGTCGCCGCTCAAGCGCAACCGCATCAAGACCAAGCTGCTCAAGCAGCAAAAGCAGGACCGGCAATGAGTCACCGCCCAGTGCTGTTCCAAGGGGCGCGCTGGGTAGTCTGGGGGGCGGCCAGCCTCTGGCTCGCCGGGTGCGCGGTGCCCGAATGGCAGAAGATAGGCAGCGGCCGCGCCGAGGTGCTGGCCGACATGGGCAGACCCACGCTCACGCGCGCGCTGCCCGACGGCGGCGAACGTCTGGTCTACAGCCGCCAGCCCGCGGGCCAGCAGGTCTATCACCTTGATTTCGATGCCCGCCAGCGCCTCACGCGCGTGCAGCAGGTGCTGACCATGGAGCAGTTCTTCGCGCTGCGCACCGGCACCGACACGCGCGCCACGGTGCTGCAGCAGTTCGGCCCGCCTGCGCTGGTCGAGCATGTAGCCAGCTTCAAAGGCGACATCTGGACCTACCGTTTGCTGGACAATGGGGCTTCACGCCAGGCCCATGTACACATAGACCCCACGGACGTGGTGCGCCGCGTGATGTTCACCGACGAAGTATTCAACGACCGCGACCCGCTCGACTGAGATGGCCGCACCCTTCCCCCCTGTGATTGCATGAACGTCATCTTTGCCGGTACGCCGGAATTCGCCAGCGTGGCCTTGCAGCGCCTGCTCGACGCGGGCTTCAACGTGCCCCTGGTGCTGACCCAACCCGACCGTCCCGCGGGCCGCGGCATGAAGCTGCAGGCTTCGCCCGTCAAGCAGTGCGCGCAGTCGCACGGCATTGCCGTGAGCCAGCCGCGCAGCCTGCGCCTGGACGGCAAGTACCCCGAAGACGCGGCCCAGGCGCGTGCCGCCATCGAAGCCGCGCGCGCCGATGTGATGGTCGTCGCCGCCTACGGCCTGATCCTGCCCCAGTGGGTGCTGGACACGCCGGCCAGGGGCTGCCTCAACATCCACGCGAGCCTGCTGCCGCGCTGGCGCGGCGCCGCGCCCATCCACCGCGCGATCGAGGCCGGCGACAGCGAGACCGGCGTGACCATCATGCAGATGGACGCGGGCCTGGACACCGGCGACATGTGCCTGATCGAACGCCTGCCGATTGCCGCGACCGACACCACGGCCAGCCTGCATGACAAGCTGGCCGTGCTGGGCGGGCGGCTGATCGTCGAGGCGCTGGAGATGAGCGCCTGCGGCGGCCTGCCACGCACTCCTCAGCCCGCCGAAGGCGTGACCTATGCGCACAAGATCGAGAAAGCCGAAAGCTGGATCGATTGGCGCCTGCCGGCCGAGACCATAGACCGGCGCGTGCGCGCGTTCACGCCGTTTCCCGGCGCCGCCGGCCTGTGGCAGGGCGAAACCATCAAGTTCTGGGAAGGCCGGCCCGAAGCGCGCGCCGCCGACGCCGCGCCCGGCACGGTGCTCGCCGCCGATGCCGCGGGCGTGGTCGTGGCCTGCGGCGCGGGCGCGATGCGCTTCACCCAGTTGCAGCGCGCGGGCGGCAAGCGCCTGGCCGCGGGCGACTTCCTGCATGGCTTTGTGCTGCCCGTGGGCGTGCAGCTCGACGCCACGCCATGAGCCAGTTGCCGGAATCCGACTCCAGGCTGGGCACCGTGACACGCCGCGCGCTGGGCATTGCGCGCGAGCCGGGCTTTCGCCAGGGCATGCAGGACATGAGCGGCGTCTCGCTGGGCATTGCTGCCTGGGCGCTGGTCACGGGCGTGGCCATGGTCAAGAGCGGCATGACCGTGTCCATGGCCTTGTTCATGTCGTTCGTGGTCTACGCGGGCAGCGCGCAGCTCGCCGTGCTGCCGCTGATGATCGCCGGCGCGCCGATGTGGGTGGTGTGGTTCACCGCGATCTGCGTGAACCTGCGCTTCGTGATCCTGAGCAGCATGTGGCGCGGCTATTTCGCCCACCTCGCGCGCCGCCACCGGCTGGCGCTGAGCTATTTCAGCGGCGACGTGATCTTTGTCGCGTTTCTCAAGCGCTACCCCGACGGCCAGCGCAGCCCCGAGCAGGTCGCGTATTTCTGGGGCGCGGCATCGACCAACTGGTTTGTCTGGCAAGCTTTCTCGGTGGCCGGCATCTTCTTTGCCGATCTGGTGCCGCTGTCGTGGGGCCTGGGCTTCGCGGGCGTGCTGGCGCTGATCGGTGTGCTGTATTCGATGCTCACGGACCGCACGACCTGGGCCGCGACCGGCGTCGCCGCAGCCGTGGCCGTGGCGGCTTTCGCACTGCCGCTCAAGCTCAACATCCTGGCGGCGATTGCCGCTTCCGTGGCCGTGGGCCTGATGCTGGAAAACACCGAACGCCGGCTGCGCGAATGGCGCGCCGGCCCGGCCACGCTGCGCGC
>NZ_JAVWWA010000153.1:0-8260 GCF_036666375.1 Comamonas sp.
AGCGCGCGCAGATCGAGCTGGCCCGCGTGCATCGGCGGGCACCAGAGGTAGGCGCCCGTGACCGGCTGCGAGAAACGGAACATCGCATCGACGATGCCGTCTTCCTGGCCCAGCATGCGGCGCATCTGCGCTTCGAACGCATAGAACGAGCTGCCGAACGCCGCGAACATCAGGCCGGCCTTGTCGCCGCTGGGCGTGTGCAGCGCCCAGGGCATGGAGCGGCGCAGCACGAAAGCTTCGGGCGTGAAGCTTTCCTGGGCCGTGCGCTTGACATGGGCCGATTCGGGGGCGTCGTCGAGTTCCTCGTTGTCGCTGCGCCTGCGGCCCACGCTGTGGTCCTGCTCCAGCTCCGACATCGCGTCGAAAGCGTCGAAGTCGTGCAGCCATTGTTGCAGCGCGAGATAGCTCGAGCCGTCGAGCCCTGCGCCCAGGCCGCTGGCAAAAGCCGCGCTCTCGGCGGCCGCTTCCTGCGGATTTTCCGTGCCGTCTTCATAGCCGGTCAGGTCCAGGCCATGGCCGGACACGCCCTTGCCGTGGCGGAAGGCTTCGACCACGCGCAGCGCCTTGAGCGCGGGTGCCAGCGCCTTTTCGAGCCGGCGCGTGAGCGCCAGCAGCTCGCCCAGGTCCTGGCCGCGCAGCCACAGGCACAACGCCACGGGCGTGGCCGGCGCCTTCACGCCCGGGCCGCTGAGTTCGGGAAACGCGCGCAGTCCCGGCACTTGTGCGCCCAGCGCCTGCACCAGTTCGTGGCCCAGGGCCGCGACCACGCGCTCGCCATCGACCAGCGCAGCCAGCCGCTGCAGGCCATTGCGCAGCAATGCGGGCTCGTTCAGCGCCGTCGGGGTAATGGAAAAGAAGACATAGCGTCCGATAGCAGGGATGGCCTGCAGAATGCCGGCTTGGAAAGTGGTCATGGGGAGATTCAAGGAGTTCTGTCCGCTATTGTGGCGGGCAAAGCGCGGTGGTTGCGCCGGTCGGGCATGGCGCGCGGCTGCGCAAAACGAAGACAATAGCGGGGCGCTGTGCGGGCCTGTGCACCCGCCCCGCGGGGAAATGCGCGCGGGCGCTGTAGCCGGTTGCAATTTGAGGCATAGTTTAGGGTTAACACCGACTTGGCGCGAGATGCCGGGCGCGGTTGCATTTTTGATCGCGCGCCCGCCACAGATACGGGCGCGTTTCCTTTTCATTTAACGAGCGCAGGCAGGCCGTGGGCCCGCACTGCGCCAAAGCACATTCCATGATCGACATTCGGGGGCTTTCCCAGATATACAAGGGCGCGACGGGCCCGGTCGAGGCCTTGCGCGGCATCGACCTGCACATCGAAGCCGGTGAAGTGTTCGGCATCATCGGCCGCAGCGGCGCGGGCAAGAGCTCGCTGGTGCGCTGCATCAACCTGCTCAACCGTCCCACGCACGGCGAAGTGATAGTCAACGGCCGCGACCTGACCAAGCTGGGTGACGCCGATCTGCGCGCCGCGCGCCGCGACATCGGCATGGTGTTCCAGCATTTCAACCTGCTGTCCTCGCGCACCGTGTTCGACAACGCAGCGCTGCCGCTGGAACTCGTGGGCATGTCCAAGGACGAGATCCGCGCACGCGTCGAACCGCTGCTGGAACTCGTGGGCCTGACGGCGCTGCGCGACCGTTATCCGTCGCAGATCTCGGGCGGCCAGAAGCAGCGCGTGGGCATTGCGCGCGCGCTCGCCAGCAATCCCAAGGTGCTGCTCAGCGACGAAGCCACTTCGGCGCTGGACCCCGAGACCACGCGCTCCATTCTCGACCTGCTGCGCAAGGTCAACCGCGAGCTGGGCCTCACGGTGGTGCTGATCACCCACCAGATGCAGGTGATCAAGCAGATCGCCGACCGCGTGGCCGTGATCGACGCCGGCCGCATCGCTGAAATCGGCCCGGTCATCGACGTGTTCACGCGTCCGCAGCAGGCCATCACCAAGAGCCTGATCGACGAAATTCTGCCCCAGGAACTGCCGGCCAGCGTGCTGGCCCGCGTGCGCAAGCTCGCGGCCAACCTCAACGGCGGCACGGGCCAGCTGCTGCGCCTGTCGTATGCGGGCGAGAGCGCCTATGAACCCATCCTGTCGCAGATGATCCGCGACTTCGGCCTGGACCTGAGCATCCTGCACGGCCAGATCGACGAGATCCAGGAGCAGACTTTCGGCTCGCTGGCCGTGTTCGCCAGCGGCGAGGCCGCGCAGATCCTGGCGGCAATAGCGCATCTGCGCGCCGTGGGCGTACAGGTCGAAACCGTGCAGATCGAGGGTTGAGCGATGTTTGAAAATTTTTCTGAAATGATGCTGGAGCTGTTTGCCATCTCGCTGTGGGAAACCCTGGTGATGGTCGGTATCTCCGGACTGGTCGGCGGCCTGCTGGGCATTCCGCTGGGCGTATTCCTGCGCCTCACGGACGACGGCGGCGTGCTCGAAAACGGCCCGCTCAACAAGACCGTGGGCTGGATCGTCAATGCCGTGCGCTCGACGCCGTTCATCATCCTGCTGGTGGCGATCATTCCGTTCACGCGGCTGATCACGGGCTCGTCCATAGGCACGGGCGCGGCCGTGGTGCCGCTGACGCTGGCCGCGGCGCCGTTCATCGCGCGCCTGGTCGAGACCGCCTTGCGCGAAGTCGACAACGGCCTGGTCGAAGCCGCCCAGGCCATGGGCGCGACCACCAGCCAGATCGTCTGGAAAGTGCTGCTGCCCGAAGCCCTGCCGGGCATCGTCGCGGGCCTGACGATCAGCTTCGTGAGCCTGACCGGTTACTCTGCCATGGCCGGCGCCATCGGCGGCGGCGGCCTGGGCGACCTGGGCATCCGTTACGGCTACCAGCGCTTCCTGCCCGACGTGATGCTGGCCGTGGTGATCGTGCTGATCTTCTTCGTGCAGGCCATACAGAGCCTGGGCGACTGGGTGGTGCGCCGCCTGAGCCACCGTTGAAGTGAGGGCCTGCGCCGCGGGCGCAGGCATTGGATGTGGCCCGCGCAGGGCCCGGGAAAGTGGACCATGAACAAGCGCGTTGTATTGCAAACCCTGGCCCTCGCGGCCGCATTTCCCCTGACCAGCCTGGGCGCATTTGCCGCCGATCAGCAGGTGGTCATCGGTGTCACGGCAGGCCCGCATGCCCAGATCGCCGAAGTCGCCCAGCGCGTTGCGCAGAAGAACGGCCTCAAGGTCAAGCTGGTCGAATTCGGCGACTTCATCCAGCCCAACGCGGCGCTGGTGCAAGGCGAGCTCGACGCCAATATCTACCAGCACCAGCCGTTCATGGACGCGCAGAACAAGGACCGTGGCTACCGGCTGGTGCCGGTTGCCAAGGCCGTCAACCAGCAGATGGGCGTCTATTCGAAGAAGGTCAAGCGCCTCGAAGACCTCAAGAGCGGCGCGCGCGTGGGCATTCCCAACGACCCGACCAACGGTTCGCGTGCGCTGCTGGTACTGGTCGAGCAGAAGCTGATCACGCTCAAGCCCGGCGTGGGCGCGCGCGCTTCGGTGCTCGACATCACGGCCAACCCGAAAAAGCTCAGGTTCGTCGAACTCGAAGCCGCGCAGCTGGCGCGCGCGCTCGACGACCTCGATGCCGCGGCCGTCAACAGCAGCTATGCGGTGGCCGCGGGGCTGTCGCCGCAAAAGGACTCGCTGGCGCTGGAAAACACCAGCACGCCCTATGTGACGGTGCTGATCGCCACCCGCGCCGGCCATGAAAAGGATGCCGACCTGCAGGCCTTCGTCAAGGCCTACCAGTCGCCGGAAGTCAAGCAGTTCGTCGACACCACGTTCAAGGGCGCGTACACCGTCGCCTGGTAAGGTCGGGCCTGGTGCCTGCCATGCGCTGCACCTTGAGGTGCGGCGCTTTTTTTTCGCTGGAGATATGCCGATGACCCTGCCTTTTCACGATCTCGACGCCGCGCTGTTCGCGCGTGCCCAGACGCTGCTCGACGATGAATGGATCGCCAAGGACGCCGATCTCGCGCCGCTGCTGCCCGTGGTGCTGGCGCGCAATGTGGGCCAGGACTGGCACAAGGCCGGCACCTTCCGCCACCATCTGGTGGGCGTGGCGCGTTCTCTGGCGCTGTGGCAGCAGCCGCGCGAAGTGCGCCTGCTGGGCCTTCTGCACAGCGTCTACGGCAATGCTTTCGTCGATCTGGTGAAGTTCGACGCGGCAAGCGAACGCGGCCGGCTGGCCGAGCTTGTGGGCGAGGATTGCGAGCATCTGGTCCATCTGTTTTGCACCATGAGCCGCACGCAGTTCGTGCAGCGCGTGATGGCCGGCGAGATCGAGGCCGACGGCAGCGTGCGGCTCGAGAAGAACGGCGCGCCGATGGTGCTCACGCCGTTCGAGGTCGCGGCCTTCATCGTGGTCAGCATGGCCGACAGCATGGAGCAGTGGTTCAGCTGGCAGGACGACATCTACTCGCAGTTTCCGCGCGTGCAAAGCGAGCGCCAGCAGGCCCAGCACTGGGCCGCATCGCTGTGGCCAGGCCCGATGCGCCCCAGCGGCCGCATGCTGCACCAGATCGCCTGCCTGGGCCGGGCGCTGCAGCATCCGGCGCTCAACAACCTGCTGCCGCTGCCGCCGGTCTACGGCCGGTGCACGCAGGTGCTGTCGCTGGCTGACGAGGCGGCTGCGACCTCGCTGTACTGGTCGGTGATACAGCTCGATCAGCCGCTGGTAGATCTCGACGCCGCGACGGCCGTGCTCGAGCATGCGGTGCGCCACAACCCCTGGGTGGGCGAGCCGCAGATGGTGCTGGCCCAGCTCTATCTGTCGGCCGGACGCGGCGCCGACGCCGAACGCGCGGCAAGCAGCGCGCTGCAGTGCTTCAGCGCCTGGGGCAATGCCTGGGACAAGCGCGTGCAGTGGGACGCCTGGGTGGCCTGGACGCGCATCCTGCTGCAATCGGCGCAGCAGGGCAGCTGGCCCGCGCGGCTCGACAAGCTCAACAATCTCGCGCTGCGCGCGCCGGCCTGAGCGACGCAAGGCCAGCCCATGGCTGGCATGCGGCAGCCGCCACGGCCTACGCCCGGGCACGCTTGCGGGGCGCAGCATGTGCGGCTGAGGAGGCTTCATGGCAGCTGTTCCTTTTGTGATTGCCGTGCACGGCGGCGCCGGCACGATGTCGCCGAATCCCGACCTCGAGGCGCCTTATCACCGCGCGCTCAAGGCCGCGCTGGCCGCCGGTGCGGCGCTGCTGGAAAGCGGGGGCGCGGCGCTGGACGCGGTCCAGGCCGCCGTGGTGTCGCTCGAGGACTGCCCGCTGTTCAATGCGGGCCGGGGTTCGGTCTATACCGCTGCGGCGCGCCATGAGATGGATGCCGCGGTGATGGACGGCCAGCGCCTGGCCGCGGGCGCCGTGGCCTGCGTGCATGGCGTGCGCAACCCGGTGCTGCTGGCGCGCAGCGTGCTCTCCGATTCGGGCCATGTGCTGATGGTCGGCGAAGGCGCGCAGTGCTTTGCGCAGCAGATGGGACTGGCCATGGAGCCCGATGCCTGGTTTGACACCGAGGAGCGGCTGGACGATCTGCGCCGCGCCCAGCGCCAGCGCCGGGCTATGGGCGTGCCGGCGCCGCTGCGCGACAGCGGCCATTTCGGCACGGTCGGCGCCGTGGCTTTGGACGCCCACGGTCATCTCGCTGGCGCGGTGTCCACGGGCGGGCTCACGGCCAAGCGCCCAGGTCGGGTCGGCGATTCGGCGGTGATAGGCGCGGGCATCTATGCCAACGATCTGAGCTGTGCCGTGGTCGCCACGGGCACGGGCGAGCACTTCATCCGCACGGCGGCCGCGCACGATGTGCATGCGCGTATGCTCTATCGGGGGCAGTCGCTGCAGGAGGCCGCGCCCGACGTGGTGTTCGGCGAGCTGCTGCGCATAGGCGGGCGCGGCGGGCTGATCGCGGTCGATGCCCGGGGCGAGGTCAGCATGCCGTTCAATACGGCAGGCATGTACCGCGGCGTGCAGCGCCAGGGCGAAGCCGCATGCACCGCCATTTTTCAGGACCAAGCGCCCGCAGCGTGATTCAGGCCTTGGCCGGCGCCGCGGCGGCGCTCGGCGCTTCGGTGCCGACCGGACGGCGCGCATAGCGGCCCGCGACCCAGGCCGCGACCATCAGCTGCATGGGGTGGAAAATCATCAGCGGCAGGACCATGCCGCCCATCACGCTGGGCGCAAACAGCACCTTGGCCATGGGCACGCCGCTGACCAGGCTTTTCTGCGAGCCGCAGAAGATGATCGCGGCTTCGTCTTCGGTGGAGAAACCGAAGCGCCGCGCGAGCCAGACGCTGATGCCCATGGCCAGTGCCAGCAGCAGGCCGCAGACCAGCACCAGCACGCCCAGCGCGAGTGGCGGAATGCGCGTCCAGAGTCCGGCGACCACCGAAGCGCTGAACGCCGAGTAGACGACCAGCAGGATGGAAGTCTGGTCCAGGCCCTTGATGCGCGCCGCATGGCGCTGCAGGAACGGCGACACCCAGGGTCGCAGGCCATGGCCCAGCGCGAACGGCAGCAGCAGCTGCAAGGCAATGCGGCCCATGGCCTGCAGCGGATCGCTGCTGCCTGCGGTCTGCGACAGCAGCAGGCCCACGAGCAGCGGCGTGAGCACGATGCCCATCAGCGTGGAGCCCGAGGCACTGCAGATCGCGGCCGGCATGTTGCCGCGCGCCACGGCCGTGAGCGTCACCGCCGACTGCACGGTGGCGGGCAGCGTGCAAAGGAACAGCACGCCCAGGTACAGGTCGGGCGTCAGCAGCGGCTCGAGCACCGGGCGCAGGCCCCAGCCCAGCAGCGGGAACACGATGAAAGTGATGGCCGTGACCAGCAGGTGCAGCCGCCAGTGGCTGATGCCGGCCCAGATGGCCTGGCGCGAGAGCTTGGCGCCGTGCAGGAAGAACAGCATGAAGATCACGCCCATCGCGGCCCACTCCAGACCGCGCGCGACGCTGCCATAGGCCGGCAGGATGCTGGCGAGCAGCACCGTGGCGATGAGCATCAAGGTGAAGTTGTCGGGAAGGAATCGGGGTCGGGCCATGCCGTGCTTTCAGAAGTTGCAGCGAACGGCGTGCGCGCGTTCGTCGCGCCGATTGGAATGCATGCTGATTCAAAAGTGAAATGCATTTATTTGATTGTTTTATAATTTTTACTCATGAATATCACTTTGCGGCAACTGCGCGTATTCCTGGCCGTGGCGCAGCAGCAGAACTTCAGCCGCGCGGGCGAGGCGGTGGGGCTTACGCAGCCCGCAGTCAGCCGCAGCATCACCGACCTCGAGCAGCAGCTGGGCGTGCAGTTGCTGCATCGCAGCACGCGCGATGTCGAACTCAGCGATGCGGGCCGCCTGCTGCAAGGACGGGCCACGCGCGTGCTCGACGAACTCGACGCCGCGCTGCTCGAAGTGCGCGGCCTGGCCACGCAGCGCCACGGCCGCGTGCGCGTCGCCAGCAGCCCCACGCTGTCGGCCCATCTGATGCCCGAGTGCATTGCGCGCTGCGCGCAGCAGCACCCGGGCCTGCAGCTGCAGTTGCTCGACCGCATCCAGCAGGGCGCGCTCGACAGCGTGCGTGCCGGCGAAGTCGATTTCGGCGTGGTCATCGATCCCACCGAACCCGAGGATCTGCACTGCGAAGCGATTCTTTCCGAGCCGTTCTGCCTGGTCTGCCCCGCGGACCACGCGCTCGCGCGGCGGCACGAAGTGCATTGGCGCGATCTCTCGGGCCATCCGCTGGTGCTGCTCGACCATGCGTCCGGCAGCCGCCGCCTGATCGACCGCGAACTCGAACAGCACGCGCCCGACTGCCAGGTGGTGCAGCAGGTCGGCCACACGACCACCATTTTCGCCATGGTGCAGGCGGGTCTGGGCATCGCGGTCGTGCCGCGGCTCGCGGTCGCGGACCAGGGCGTCGAAAGCGCGGGTCTGGTCCATCGCCTGCTGCTGCCCGTGGTCGAGCGGCAAATCATGCTGGTGCACCGGCGCCATCGCCGTCTTGCGCCGGTCGTGCAATTGGTCTGGGATCTGGTGCGTGATGTCGCGCATGCGCGCTGGAGCGCACTGCCGGCGCTCAGAGCACCGGCAAAAGAGCGCTGATTGCCGCAAAACAGGCGGTGCGATGCGCCATTTGCTGCGTGGCGTCCGGGCGCGCAGGTATGATATGGGCCACTGATATGCGCCGCTGCGCATGTCCAGTGGGCATGCCATTGCGCGCATGCTGCATGTGGTGGCGTTAGCTCAGTTGGATAGAGCAACAGCCTTCTAAGC
>NZ_JAVWWA010000154.1:0-8070 GCF_036666375.1 Comamonas sp.
CGGCCACGGGAATCGAGTTCGCCTGAGCAGGTTGAACGCAGAGCGGGCGCGGGGCATCCTGCGCCCCCGCATGGCACAGGCCAGGCAATGCGCGGCCCGGCGACTGCAGACGCTCACGCCCTCCTGTGCGCAGTCAACGTGCTGCCCATGACCGCCCCCGAAATCGCGGCAATTGCCGTCCATTGAACGGTGGACAATTGCTCCCCCAGGATGGCATAGGCGGCCAGCGCCGCCACCGCGGGCGATGAACCGGCGAGCACACCGAACAGGCTGATGGGCAGGCGGCGCAGCGCCCACATTTCCAAGGTGTAGGGCACGGCGCTGGACAGCACCGCGACCGCCAGCCCTATGGCCAGGATCGAAGGCGCGAGCAGCGCGGGGCCGGCCGACCATGCGCCGAAGGGCACCGTGAGCAAGGCCGCGAAGGCCATGCCCCAGGCGAGCACATCCACATCCGGGAAATGCGCGGCACGCTTGCCGAACAGGATGTACAACGCCCAGGCGGCGGCCGCGCCCAGGGCAAAGGCGACGCCCAGCGGGTCAAGCGCCGACGATGCGTCCCCCACAGGCAGCAGCAGCCAAAGCCCCAGGCCGGCCGCGGCCAGCCACGCCAGATCCAGCAGCCGCCTGGCGCCCATCAGCGCGACGCTCAGCGGCCCCAGCACTTCGATCGCAATCGCAACCCCGATGGGAATGCGCGCGAACGCCTGATAGATGGCGGCATTCATCAGGCCCAGCGTCGCGCCGTAGACCAGCAGCACGCGAAGGTGCCGGCGCTGGGGCATTTTCTTCCACGCCTGGCGCATGACGATCAACAGAACAGCGGCGATTCCGATGCGCAACGCGGTCATGCCCGCCGGCCCCACGGCCGAGAAAAGCTGCTTGGCGAACGCGGCGCCCATGTTCTGCACGACCAGCGAGGCCAGAACCGCGGCCACACCGGCCCATGCGTGGCCAGGATTTGAATCATTCTTCATGGCCGAATCATAGGATTTCGCAACCAGCGGGGGCCGGACGGCGCCAACATCGGTCTGAGCGTGAACCTCTGGGGCCCGGACTGCGCGCACCAGCCCCCATGAAGTGCTGCCGCGTCAGCCGCCCGCGGCAGCCGTCCGCCACCAGCGGGCCGTAGGCTGCGGCCGGGCGAGCTGCACGGCCTCGCCCATCGCGGGCGTGACGACAGGCACCGCCGGCGCCTGGGCCAGCTGCACGATGCGCTCGAACGGATCGTTCCAGGCATGCAGTGCCAGGTCGAACGTGCCGTTGTGTATGGGCAGCAGGTGGCGCCCGCGCAGGTCCAGATGCGCCTGCAGCGTTTGCTCGGGCTGCATGTGCACGTCGGGCCATTGCGGGTCGTAGGCACCGGTCTCGACCATGGTCACGTCGAACGGACCATAGCGCTCGCCGATGGCGCGAAAACCCGCGTGGTAACCGGTGTCGCCGCTGAAGAACAGCCGCAGATCGCCGGACAGAATCACCCACGAAGCCCACAGCGTGCGGTTGCGGTCGCTCAGCGAGCGGCCCGAGAAATGCTGGGCCGGCGTGGCCACCAGCTGCACGCCGCCGATTTCCACCGACTGCCACCAGTCGCGCTGCTGCACCTTGGCGGCATCGATGCCCCATTCGATCAGCCGGTCGCCCACGCCCAGCGGAGTGATGAAATGGCGCACCTTGGGCGCGAGCGCCAGGATGGCGGCATGGTCCAGGTGGTCGTAATGGTCGTGCGACAGGATTACGCCTTCGATCGGCGGAAGGTCAGCAAGCGCAATCGGCGGCGCATGAAAGCGCTTGGGGCCCATCCATTGCACAGGCGAGGCGCGCTCGGAGAACACGGGATCGGTGAGCCAGAACCCGCCCTGCAGCTTCATCAGCAAGGTCGAGTGGCCCAGCCGGTACAGGCTGCCATCGGGCGCGGCCTGCAGCTGCGCGGCCGTGAGCGCCACCACGGGAACCGGCTGCGAGGGCACGGTGTCGGCGGGCTTGTCGAACAGAAAACGCCAGGTGATCGCCAGGGTCTTGCGCCAGCTGGGCGCTGCGGCCTGGACCGCATTGCGAAAACGCCCCTGCTCCATTTGCGGCGAAGCGCTGTGCTGGGCCGGAACGCTGCAGGCGGTAAATGAGAGACAGGCCATGGTGATGAGGGCTCCTGCAAGAAAGGGAAGAGAGGGCGAACGCATGGAAGGCACGCGCGCTGGCGCGGGCAAAAAGTACACTGGCAAGTGTAGTTTTCATCCTGGAAAAAGTAAACCCATCGGTGTGATAATTTGCGCCATGACGACCCAGCGACTCACAGACCGCAAACGCGCGGCCATCGTGCAGGCCGCGGTGGCGCAGTTCCGCGCCCATGGCTACGAGGCCACGAGCATGGACCAGGTGGCGGCCGCGGCTGAAGTGTCCAAGCGCACGCTGTACAACCACTTCGCCAGCAAGGAGGCGCTGTTCGCGCAGATCCTGGTGCAGCTGTGGGAGCGTAGCGTGGCCCTGCTGGACCTGGCCTACCGCCCCGACAGGCCGCTGCAGGAACAGCTGTCGGCGTTGCTGCTGCAGAAAGTGGCGATGGTCTCGGGCGAAGACTTCATCGACCTGGCGCGCGTGGCGATCACGGCCACCATCCACTCACCGCAGCGCGCGCAGGACATGCTGCTGCGGCTGGCGCAAAAGGAAAACGCGCTGCTCACCTGGGTGCGCGCGGCGCAGAACGACGGGCGCCTGAAACCCGCCGATCCGCTGCAGGTGGTCCAGCAAATGGAAAGCCTGGTGAAGGGCAGCGCTTTCTGGCCCCAGGTCACTCTGGGCCAGCCGCGGCTGGAAACCCAGGCGCAACAGCAGCTCGCGGCCGATACCGCCGAACTGATACTGGCGCGCTACGCGGCCTAGGGTTGCGCTGGTGGCGCGTACCCGACGCCGGGCCTTGCCCCCGTAAAACTTATTTTTTATTTGGAAAACCGCTGTTTCCTACGAAAATAACAAGGTTGCGATTCAAAAAATACCGATGACTGCCATTTCCTTGGGTTTTACACGCGTGGCTGAAATGCTGGGCATCGTGCTGGTCCAGCCGCTGTTCACGCGCAGTCACCTGGGATCCCAGACGCGCACCGAAACGCACATGGCGGCGCAGATCCGGACCTGGACCGCGCAGTACATGCCTGACGACAGCTTTCGCGGACATTTCGAGTTCGGCCTCAAGTACGAGCGCCTGAACTTTGAATTCTTCTCGCGGGTTTTCGCACAGGTCGATCCCCAGGAGATCATTGACTGGGTCAGGGACGCGCCCACGGGCACGTATGCGCGGCGCACGGCATTTTTCTATGAATGGTTCACCGGCACCACGCTGGACCTGCCGGACACCGCCGCCAATGTGGGCTATGTCGATGCGTTGGATGCCGCGCTGTATCTGACCTGCGCGCGGCCGGAAAACAGCAAACGCTGGAAAGTGCGGCAAAACCTGCCCGGCACGCGCAGCTATTGCCCTCTCGTATACCTCGGCCCGAAGAAAGAGCGCGGCTGGGTGTACGACGTGCGCGCCGGCGTGGAGCGCCTGAACAGCACCTACGGCATGGATCTGCTGCGGCGCAGCGCGGTGTGGCTGACCCTGAAGGAATCGCGTGCCAGCTTTGCCATAGAACACGAGCAGGACCAGAACGACCGCGTGAAACGCTTTGCGGCAGCGATAGGCGAGCTGAGCGGTCGCATGGAAGCGCCGTTGTCGCACGAGGGCCTGGCCAGCCTGCAAAACGCCATCCTGGGAGCGGCGGTACTGCGCCTGGGCATTCGCCAGTCGCCGGTGTTCGTCGGCCAGTCAAGCTTCCATGGGCAGGTGGTGCACTACATCGCGCCGCCGCCCACCGCCGTCGAGGACATGCTGCAAGGCCTGCGCGACTTCGAGCAGCGCACGCGCGGCCTGGACACGGTGGCGCGCACGGCAGCGCTTTCTTTTGCCTTTGTCTATCTCCACCCGCTTTCCGACGGCAACGGGCGGGTGCACCGCTTTTTGCTCAACCACCTGCTGGCGGCGGATGGCCTGGTGCCCGCCAGCATCATCATCCCGGTGTCCGCCACGATTGCCGGCTCGCCCGCGGGGCGCGCCGAATATGACCGCGTGCTCGAATCCTTCTCCCGACCCTTGATGCGCCGCTATGAAGGCAGCTATCACTTTGGCAGCACGCAGGTCTACCCCGATGGCGTTCCCAGCGACTTCCACTTCACTGCCGACCAGGACGCGCTGCATGCCTGGCGCTACCTGGATTTGACCCAGCATGTGCACTATGTCAACGCGTTGTTGCAGGCCACGGTGGAGCATGAAATGGCGCAGGAGGCCTCGACCTTGCGCGACAACGATGCCGCGCGCCAGGCCATCAAGCAGTTGGTCGAGCTGCCCGACGCCGATGCCGACCGCATCATCGCGTCGCTGCGCACCAATGGCTGGACGGTCAGCGGCAAGCTGCGCCGCGACCTGCCGGCCCTGTTCGCTCCCGACGGCCGCCTGCAGCACCTGCAGGACCCTATAGTGCAGGCCGTCAAGCAGGCTTTCACAGCGCACAACGGCGCGGAAAACTCCGATTTTTTCTGAAAATCACGCAATTCCTAGCGAATAAAACGCCGCGCTAAAGGAATATTGCCGTTTTCAGCGCCGGCGCACGCGGTTTACCCGCGCTCGGCCGGCATGCCGCCGCCCAGCACGCGGTACAGCGTGGCCAGCGCATTGAGCTGGTCGAGCCGGTTGGCCTGCAGCGCGAGTTCCGCGCTGCGGCGCCGCTCCTGGGCATCGAGCCACAGGCGCAGCGCCGAGGAGCCGGTGCGGTAGCGCACTTCGTACAAGCGCTCGGCTTCGCGCGCCGCGGCCAGCTGCAGTTCGAGCTGCTGACCCTGCTCGGCATACTGTGTGCGCGCCGACAGCGCGTTCTCGACATCGGCCAGCGCGGTATACAGCGTCTGGCGAAAGTTCACCACCGCTTCGGCGTACTGCGCCTGCGCCAGCTCGCCCGACAGCTGCATTTCGCGCGCGCGCAGAAAAGGCAACGTCAATCCCGCGCCCAGCGCCGCCACGGGGTTGGACAGCAGGTTCAGCAGCGCGCTGCTGGACGTTCCGAGCTCGCCCGTCAGCGTGAGCGCGGGGTAGTAGCTGGCGCGCGTTGCGTCGCCGCTGGCCAGCACATTGCGCAGCCTGGCCTCGGCGGCGCGCAGATCGGGCCGGCGCGCGAGCAGCTCGGCCGGCACGCCCGCGGCCACGGCCGGCAGCGCGGTCCCGGGCAGGCGTTCGGGCGCGTTGGGCAGCAGTTGCGCAAGCGTGGCGTCGCCGGGCGGCGCATCGACCAGTATCGCGATCGCATTGCGCGTCTGCACGCGCTGCTGCGCGAGCAGCACCAGCGCCGCGCGCTGGCTGGCGACGGTCTGCTCGGCTTCGCGCAGCTCCAGCGCCGACACCGCACCCACCGCGTACTGCACGCGCACCAACTCCTGCGTGCGCAGTGCGTAGGCCAGGCTGTCCTGGCCGCTGGCCAGGCGCTGCTGCACATGGGCCAGTTGCCAGTACAGGCCCGCGGCCGTGCCGGCCAGCGCCTGGGCCGCGGCTTCGAGGTCCTGCTGCGTGGCGCGCGCCGCCCACTCGGCCGCATCGCGCGTACGGGCCACGCGGCCCCACAGATCGACTTCATAGCTTGCCGACAGCGCCGCGCCGCTGCTGCGCGCGGTGGCGTTGCCATCGCCCTCCAAGCGGCGCGAGGCATTGCTGCTCACGCGCCCGGCCACCGTGGGGGCCAGCGCCGTCGCGGCGATGCCGGCCTGCAGCTGCGCCTGGCGCACGCGCCAGGCCGCGGCCGCGAGATCATTGCTGCGCGCCAGCGCCGATTCGATCAGCTGGTCCAGCGCGGGATCGTTGAACTGGCGCCACCAGCGCTCGGGCAGTTGCGCCGCTGCGGTGGCTGTCGCCGCCTGCTGCCAGGTGGTGGGCAGGGCCACGGCCGGAGTCTGGTAGTCGGAGCGCGTGCCGGCGCAGCCCGCGAGCAGGGCCAGCAGCGTCAGCGCGGAAAGTGGGTTCATGGTCATCGCTTGTCACTCGCGCGCCAGCGCGTCAATGGGGTTGAGGCGGGCCGCGCTGCGCGCCGGCAGGAAGCCGAACACCACGCCGATCAGCGTGGAACAGGCAAAGGCCCAGACCATGGAGCTGGTGGAGAACGCCAGCGGCACGACCGGCACGAAATGCACGATCAGCGCGCCCAGGCCCACGGCAATGCCTATGCCCAGCGCGCCGCCTATCAGGCAGACCAGCACCGCCTCGATCAGGAACTGCTGCTGGATATCGCCCTGGCGCGCGCCCACGGCCATGCGCACGCCGATCTCGCGCGTGCGCTCGGTCACCGACACCAGCATGATGTTCATCACGCCTATGCCGCCGACCATCAGCGAGATCACCGCAATCGAGGCGATCAGCAGCGTCAGCGTGCGGGTGGTGTTCTCTATGGTCTGGCGGATGCTGTCGGTGTTGAGCACATAGAAGTCCTCGCGGCCGTGGCGCGTCTTGAGCAGCTGGTTGATGCCCTGCTCGGCAGCGGCCATGGGCGCGCTGTCGGACACGCGCACCGTGATGCTGCGCAGATAGTTCTGCCCGACGATGCGGCCCATGGCCGTGGTGTAGGGCACCCAGACGTTGAGCGCCTCGGAATTGCCGAACGCGTTCTCGCTCTTGGCGACCACGCCGATCACGCGCACCGGCACGCTGCCCAGCAGCAGCACTTCGCCCACGGGATTGGCCAGGTTGGGAAACAGCTTGGCGCGCGTGTTGTCGTCGATCACCGCGACCTGCTGCAGCTCCTGCACCGCCGTGTGCGCAAAGGCCACGCCCTGCGCCAACTTCACGCCCTTGACGCGGAAGTACTGCTCCCCTACCCCGTTCACGGTGCCGGTGAGCTCCACATTGCGCCAGCGAAAGCGCGCCGCCGTGCTGACGTTGGGCGTGACGCTGTCGACGTAGGGCTGGGCGGCGAGCGCATCGGCGTCGCTGGGCACCAGGGTGCGCACCGCGGCCGCGCGCACGTCGCCGAAGCCCGCACCCGAGAACACTTCTATGGTGTTGGTGCCTATGGCGCTGATGTCTTCGAGCACCTTCTTCTGCGCGCCCGAGCCCAGTGCCACCACCGAGACCACCGAGGCAATGCCGATGATGATGCCCAGCATGGTCAGGAAAGTGCGCAGCCGGTGGGCGTTCATGGCCAGCAGCGCCATGTGGAAGGCCTCGCGAAAGCGGTCGCCAAACGCCGACACGCGCGCCGTCAAGCCCGTGGGAGCGGCGCCCACCGCCGGCGCGGCGCGGCCCGCGGGCGTGGGCGCTTCAGCGCGGCGCGTATCGCCGACAATCACGCCGTCGCGGATCTCGATCACGCGCTCGGCGTGCGCGGCCACGCCCATGTCGTGCGTGACGATGATCACCGTATGGCCTTCGGCATGCAGCTCGCCCAGGATCTTCATGACTTCCGCGCCCGACTGCGTGTCCAGCGCGCCCGTGGGCTCGTCGGCCAGGATCACGCGTCCGCCGTTCATCAGCGCGCGCGCGATCGACACCCGCTGCTGCTGGCCGCCCGAGAGCTTGCCCGGCGTGTGGTGCATGCGCTCGGCCAGGCCCAGGCGATCGAGCAGTTCGGTGGAGCGCGCATGGCGCTGGGCGCGCGTGCGCCCCGCATAGACGGCCGGCACTTCGACATTGCCCTGGGCCGTGAGATCGGACAGCAGGTGGTAACGCTGGAAGATGAAGCCGAAATGCTCGCGCCGCAGCTCGGCGAGTTCGTCGGGCGTGAGCTGGCCGGTTTCGCGCCCGGCCACGCGGTAGCTGCCGCGCGTGGGCGTGTCCAGGCAGCCCAGAATGTTCATCAGCGTCGACTTGCCGGAACCCGACTGACCGACGATGGCGACCATCTCGCCCGAATGGATAGCCAGGTCGATGTTCTTGAGCACCGCGAGCATCTGGTCGCCCGCGGGAAACTCGCGCGTGACGCCGCGGATTTCCAGCAGCGGCTGGCCCGCGTCCGGGGGATTCATGTCGTTGGACATAGCAGGCGTTTGCGTCATTGCGGTGGC
>NZ_JAVWWA010000155.1:0-7921 GCF_036666375.1 Comamonas sp.
GGCGGCCTGCTGGGAAAGGACCAGGTCACGCTGGCGACCAGCGGCAGCTTTAGCGACAAAAATGCAGGCCTTGGCAAGACCGTCAAGCTGAACGGCACGCTGTCAGGTGCCGACGCCGGCAACTACCGCCTGGTGCACAACGAGACGACCACGGCCGATATCGCCCGGTTGGCCATCCAGGGCACCATCACCGCAGACAACAAGACCTACGACGGCCTGACCAACGCCACCACGCAGGGCAACCTGGGCCATGCCGTCCTGGGCAAGGATCAGGTCACGCTGGTCACCAGCGGCCGCTTTGCGGACAAGAATGCGGGCCAGGGCAAGGCGGTGGCCGTCACCGGCGAACTCAGCGGTGCCGATTCCGGCAACTACGTGCTGCTGTACCACACAAGCGCCACCGCCGATATCGACCCGCGGGCCGTCAACGCCATCATCACCGCCGAAGGCAAGACGTATGACGCCAGCACGGCCGCCATCACCCATGGCCAGTTGGGCGGCCTGCTGGGAAAGGACCAGGTCACGCTGGCGACCAGCGGCAGCTTTAGCGACAAAAATGCAGGCCTTGGCAAGACCGTCGAGGTGAACGGCACGCTGTCAGGTGCCGACGCCGGCAACTACCGGCTGGTGCATAACGACACCACCATCGCCAGCATCGACCGGCTGGACATCCGCGCCGGCATCACGGCCGATGACAAGCCCCATGACGGCACCACCCTCGCCACCACGCATGGCGCACTGACGGGAGTGCTGGCGGGCGACCGCGTGCTCCTGCAAACCCAGGGCAGCTTCCTTGATCCGGCGGCAGGCGCGACCAAGGAGGTGCGGGTCAGCGCCACGCTGGGCGGCGAGGATGGCGGCAATTACCGCCTGGAACACAACGCGTCCACTTGGGCCGCCATCCATCCCGCAAAGCCCACCATCGGGCCGTCCCTGACGGACATCTACGCGGGCGTCCATCCCAGTCGGGTCGAAATTGTCCGCGCCGAAGCCAGCACGCCCTCGAGTGGATGCTTCAGCGATGGCTATCCCATGTCCGCCCAGGTCATGAACCTTGGAGGCCTGGCCATCGATGCCGCGCAGCGCGACAGCCGCCCGGTCACCATCTTCACCGGGGTCGGTCGCGCCTGCGCCGCTGCGCCTTTCTGAGTCCACATCCCATGTACACGATTGCCATGCCTTCACCTATGCGCATTGCGCTTGCCACCGCCCTGGCCACCGCACTGCTGGGCTTGCCGCCGACAGCCGGCAGCCAGGCGCTGCCCGACGCCGGCCGGGCGCTCGAAAGCCTGGAGCAGCGCCGCCCCACCCTGCCCGCGCCGGCGCCCATCGATCTGCACCTGCCCGATGTGCCCGCAGCCATGCAGGGCGGCGGCCCGCCCGTCGAAGTTAGACGCTTTGCCATCGAAGGCAATTCCGCCATCGCCAGCGCCGAACTGCAGGACCTGCTGTCACCGCTGATCGGCCAGTCGCTGACCCTGTCCGACATCGAGGCCGGCATAGCGGCCATCACGCGGCGCTACCGTGAACGGGGCTATCCGTTTGCCTATGCCTATCTGCCTGCCCAGACCGTGGAGTCGGGCCTGCTGCGGGTCGCGGTGATCGAAGGACGGCTCGGTGAGGTGAGGCTGGAAAATGCTTCGCGTCAACGGTCCGCAGTACTGCAAGCGCCGCTGGCCGGTCTGCACGCGGGCGCCCTGCTGCGCGCCGATGCGCTGGAAAGCAGCCTGCTGCTGCTGGCCGATGTCGCCGGCATTCGCGCCGAGGCAACGCTGCAGCCCGGCGCCCGGTTCGGCAGCTCCGATCTGGTCGTCAGGGTCGACGATGGGCCTGTAGTCGGCGCTGCGCTGGGCGTGGACAATTTCGGCAACCGCTACACCGGGGCCTGGCGCGGCTCCGCCAGCCTGCAGCTCGACGGCGCACTGGGCCTGGGCGAGCAGATCCAGCTGCAGCTGCTGGCCAGCAATGAGGATTTGTACAACTACCGGCTGGGCTACCAGATGCCCGTGGGGCCGTGGAGCACGCGCATAGGCGCCAGCCTGTCGCATCTGGACTATGCGTTGGACCAAGAGTTCGGCGTGCTCGACGCCTATGGCAGCGCCAAGGTGGCCAGCGTCCACGCCACCCAGCCGCTGCTGCGCAGCCGCAGCGCGAACGTCAATGCGCGGCTGCAATATGACCAGAAGCGCCTGACCGACCACATCGGGCTGTACGACACCCAGGAACGCAAGCACTCGCAGCTCACCACGCTGGGGCTGGACGGCAACTGGCAGGACAGCCTCGGCGGGCGCGCCACCAATCAATGGAGCCTGGCCTGGGTCCACGGGCAGCTGCGCCTGGGCAACGTGGCGCAGCAGCAGCGCGATGCCCAGGCCGCGCGCAGCGCCGGCAGCTTCCAGATGATCACCGCCAGTCTGGCGCGCTGGCAGGCACTGGGCGGTCCGTGGAGCCTGCATGGCCGCGTCAACGGGCAGCGCGCCGATGGGAATCTCGACTCCTCGGAAAAGATGAGCCTGGGCGGCGCCTACGGCGTGCGCGCCTATCCGCAAGGCGAAGCCCCGGGCGACCATGGCCTGCTGGCCACACTGGAGCTGCGCTACGCGCTGGGCGGCGACTGGCAGCTCAGCGGCTTTGCCGACAGCGGCAAGGTCAGGCTGCAGCACCGCCCCTGGAACGCCGGCAGCAACCACCGCCGCCTCAGCGGCGCAGGCCTGGGACTGCAGCGCAGTGGCAGGGACTGGTCCATGGAGACCGCGCTGGCCTGGCGCGTGGGCAGCGCGGCGGCCACGAGTGCGCCGGACAAACGACCGCGGCTGTGGGTCAAGGCGCAGAAGTTCTTCTAGCGCCTTGACGCGGCGCACAGGCCTGCTGCGCCAAACGACCGCAGGGCATAGCGCCGTAAAATCCCGGCGATGGAAACCATTGCCCTGACCGCCTCCCGCCTGCAGGACGCAGCCCTTGCACGCTTTGCGCGCCAGGGCTTCGACGCCGCCTCGATGGCGGAAATCGCGGCCGACGTGGGCATCAAGAAACCCTCGATCTATGCGCATTTCCGCAACAAGGATGCGCTTTATCTGAGCCTGATTCCGTTGATGGTCACGGCCGAACTGGACTATGCGCGCAGCGTGCTGGTCGGCGGCAGCGCCATACGCGCGCAGATTCACGCCTATCTGCAAAGCATCCAGGTCCGCTATGACGATTCGTTTCGCGTGCAGTTCTGGATGCGTGCGCTCTACACCCCGCCCGGTCATCTGCATGACCAGGTCATGGCGCTGATGCATGTTTTCATGGACGATCTCGAAGCCATCGTGCTGGCCGCGATCACCCAATCCAGCCTGGTGCCGAACACCCAGGGGCTGAGCGCCGAAGTTTTGACCAAGACCTGCCTGGGCCTGATCGACTGCCTTCAGGTCGAGCTGACCTATGCCGGACCGGCGAAATTCGCGCGCCGGCTGCAGGCGGTCTGGGCAGTGTTCGAAGCGGCTACGGCAGCGCGGCCGGCGCAGGGCTGACGCTGCGCCGCCCGCCCCACCAGCAGCACAGCGCCGCGAGCGCGCCGCAGACCAGGATGGCCGCCGGCAGCGGCACGAGGCCTGGCGCGGCCAGCGTCACCAGGGCGCCTATGGCAGCGCCCATCAGATACTGCAGCAGGCCCATCAGCGCCGAGGCCACGCCGGCCTGCTCGCCGGCCTGGGCCATGGTCAGCGCCGTGAGATTGCCGAACACCAGGCCCAGCGGCCAGACCGACAGGCCCAGCAGCGCCAGATAGACGCCCAGGCCGGCCCACCCCAGCAGCACCAGCACCAGCAGCAGCAGGCCTGCAAACGCGTGCACCGCGATGCCGGCCAGCAGCACACGTTGCTCGCTCAGGCGCTGGATCAGCCACAGGCTCAGCTGACCGGCGACCACCACGCCCACCGCGTTCGAGGCAAAGAAATAACTGAAATGCTGGGGGCTCATGCCGAAGTGCTCGATCAGCACGAATGGCGAGACGCTGATGTAGACGAACAGCGCGCCCAGGATGAAACCTCCGGCCAGCGTATAGGCCATGAACGCCGGCGCGCGGCACTGCTGCGCATAGGCGCGCAGGATGGCGCGCGCATGCAGCGGCGCGCGCTTGTCTCGCGCCAGCGTTTCGGGAATCGCCCGCAGGCCCCAGGCCGCGCCCAGCGCGCCAACCACGGCCAGCGTCCAGAACACCATGCGCCAGCCGCCGTGGGTCAGCAGATAGCTGCCGACCACCGGCGCCAGAATGGGCGCGATCATCATCACCTGCATCAGCACCGAGAACACGCGTGCCGACTCCTGCACGCTGCAGACGTCCGAGACGATGGCGCGCGGCGCGACCAGGCCCGCGGCCGCGCCCAGCGCCTGCAGGAAGCGCGCGAACAGCAGCCACTCGACGCTGGGCGCAAGCGCAGCCAGCACCGAGCCCAGCACAAACACCCCCAGGCCGATCAGCAGCGGCCAGCGCCGCCCGAAGCGGTCCAGCAGCGGCCCGTAAAGCCCCTGGCCCAGCGCCAGGCCGACGAGAAACACCGACAGCGTCTGCTGGATCTTGCCCGCCGATGCGCCCAGCTCCTGGGCCACGGCGGGAAAGGCCGGCAGGTACATGTCGATGGCCATGGCGTCCAGCGCCGTGATCATCGCCAGCAGAAAAAGAAACGGCCAGCCGAAGCGGCTGGGTGGGGTCGAAGGATTCGCAGTCATGAAAGCAGATGCGGCACGCGGCCGATGAACAGGTTGAAACGCAGACCTTCCTAACGGTCGGTAGGCTGCGATGGCTTGATTGTAGAGCCGGAGCTCAAAAACCCTCTTGTGCTCCTGGGGACCTGCGCATGCCTGCAGACGCCAATGATTTTGACGACAATAGTTGCCTAGTCAATTAAATTGCTGTCAATGACCTCCATTCCGCCTCTGCCTTCCGATTTCTACCAGGCAGGTGCCTACCAGCCCCAGGAAAGCGTGGGTTTTCTGATGCGGCGGGTACTCAGCTCCATCCTGCAGCAGGCCGATGCCGAACTGGCGGTGCATGACCTGACCTATGTGCAATGGCTGCCGCTGTACAAGCTGCGGGTCTGCAGTGACACCACCAGCGCCAACCTGGCGCGCGACCTGGGCATAGATCCGGCGGCGGTGACGCGCGCCCTGGACCGGCTCGAAGCCAAGGGCATGCTGCGCCGCGAACGCTCGACCAGCGACCGGCGCGTGGTGCATCTGGTGCTGACCGAGGCCGGCGACGCGATTGCCGCCAAGGTTCCGCAAGCGCTCAGCAGCGTGCTCAACGCCCACCTCAGCGGTTTCAGCCACGACGAATGCCGACTGCTGATCGACATGCTGCAGCGCATGCTGCACAACGGCGAGGCGCTGCGCGCCGCTCAGGCCCCGTCCAAGGCCGGCTGAATTTCTGCACTTCCCCCATTCCCACTCTCCCTCCAACCATGCATCTCCTTTCTTCATTGCCGGGCAAGCGTCTGCTGGCCCTGAGTGCCGCGCTGGCCCTCGCGGGCTGCGCCCTGCCCGGACCGGATCGCGCCGCGCTCACGCAGATCACGCCCGAAGGCACAGGCCTGAGCGCGCAGGCGCCGGCCCAGGGCCTGCCCACCGCCTCCTGGTGGACCGCGCTGGGCGATCCGCGGCTGAACGCGCTGATCGACCAGGCCTTGCAAGGCAGCCCCAGCCTGGCCGCCAGCCGCGCGCGCTTCGAACGCGCGGCCGCACTGGCCACGGCCAGCAGCACCGCCAGCCAGCCGCATGCCACGCTGGGCCTGGACGCCACGCGCCAGCATTACAGCGCCAACGGCCTGGTGCCCGCACCGATTGCCGGCAACACCTACAACAGCGGCAATGCCCAGGTGGGCCTGAGCTGGGCGCCCGATTTCTTTGGCCGGCATGCGGCCGAACTCGAATCGGCGCTGGGCCAGGCGCGCGCCGCCCAGGCCGACAGCGCCGCGGCCGCCAACCAGCTTGCCGCCCAGGTCGCGCGCAGCTATGTGGCATTGGCCCGGCTGCTGGCCCAGCGCGATGTCGCCCAGCGCACGCTGGACCAGCGCCAGCAGTTGCTGGACCTGAGCCACCAGCGCACCCAGGCGGGGCTGGACAGCCAGGTCGAGCTGACCCAGGCCCAGGCCGGCCTGCCCGATGCGCGCACCCAGATTGAAATGCTGGCCGAGCAGATCACGCTGGCGCGCCGCACGCTCGCGGTGCTCAGCGGCCAGGCGCCCGAAGCCCAGCAGACGCTGGCGCCGCAGCTGTCGCAACTGGCGCTGCAGGATGTGCCCCAGGCCCTGGGCCTGGACCTGCTGGGCCGGCGCCCGGACATCGTTGCCGCGCGCTGGCGCGTCGAGGCCGCGGGCCAGGACATCGCGCGCGCGCGCGCCGATTTCTACCCCGACATCAGCCTCAGCGCTTTTGTCGGCCTGAACGCCATAGGCCTCGATCAGCTGCTGCAAGGCAGTTCGCGCCAGATGGGCGTGACACCGGCGCTGCGCCTGCCGATCTTCGAAGGCACGCGCCTGCGCGCCCAGCTGCGCGGGCGCGAAGCCGAGCGCGACACCGCAATTGCCCAGTACAACGGCGCGGTGCTCGACGCCGTGAAGGAAGCCGGCGACGCGATTGCCTCGGTGCAGTCGCTGGGCCGCCAGCAGGCGCTGCAAAGCGAATCCGCGGCCAAGGCCGAGCAGGCCTATGACTTCGCGCTGCAGCGCTACCGCGCGGGCCTGAGCAACCAGATCACCATGCTCAACGCCGAAAGCCAGGTCATCACCCAGCGCCGCCTGGGCGTGGACCTGCAGGCACGCCAGCTCGACACGCGCATCGCCCTCATGAAAGCCCTGGGCGGCGGCTGGAGCGACGACACCGCGAACCTGCAGGTCAGCCAACGCTAACCCCCTCTTTACTCCCAGCGGGCAGCCAGCTGCCCCGGACGCAAAACCCAACCGTATAACAAAGCGCCGACTCTCATGACCGATCCAAAACAAGCTCCCGCTGCGGCCACGCCCGCCGGCAATCCTCCTGCCCGCCGCAAGGGCCTCACGGTGATCGCCGCCGCCGTGGCCATCGCCGCCATCGCCTGGGGCGGCTGGCACTGGGCCCATGGCCGCAACTTCCAGACCACCGACAACGCCTATGCCGCGGGCAATGTGGTGCAGATCACGCCCCAGCTCGGCGGCACCGTGGTCAGCATAGGCGCCGACGACACCGACTTCGTGCGCCCCGGCCAGCTGCTGGTGCAGCTCGACGCCGCCGATGCGCTGGTCGCGCTGGCCCAGGCCGAGGCCCAGCTCGCGCAGACCGTGCGCGAAGTGCGCGCGCTTTACGCCAACAACGCGCCGCTGCAGGCCCAGGTCGCGCTGCGCGAAGCCGAACTGCAGCGCCTCGAGGCCGATGCCGCGCGCTCCCAGCAGGACGTGGAACGCCGCCGTCCGCTGCTGGCCAGCGGCGCGGTGGGCAAGGAAGAGTTCGACCACGCCCAGACCCAGGTCACGGCCAACCGCAACGCCGTGGGCGCGGCCCAGGCCGCGGTGCGCGCCGCGCGCGCCCAGCTCACCGCCGCCCAGGCCCAGACCGAAGGCAGCTCCCAGCAGGACCACCCCAACGTGGTGCGCGCCGCGGCCAAGGTGCGCGAGTCGTATCTCGCGCTGCAGCGCACGCGCCTGCTGTCGCCCGTCGAAGGCCATGTCGCCAAGCGCGGCGTGCAGCTGGGCCAGCGCATTGCCGCGGGCGCGCCGGTCATGACCGTGGTGGCGCTCAACGACCTGTGGGTGGACGCCAACTTCAAGGAAAGCCAGCTGGCCGAGCTGCGCATAGGCCAGCCCGCGGAACTCACGGCCGACGTCTACGGCGACAAGGTCACCTACCACGGCAAGGTGCTGGGCCTGGGCGCGGGCACGGGCGCGGCGTTCGCGCTGCTGCCGGCGCA
>NZ_JAVWWA010000156.1:0-7813 GCF_036666375.1 Comamonas sp.
AGACCTTGTCGCCCATGATGCGGATCGACTCGGGCGTGGGGCCGATGAACTGGAAACCGCTCTTCTCGACGCGTTCGGCGAAGTCGGCGTTTTCACTGAGGAAACCGTAGCCGGGGTGGATGGCTTCGGCATCGGTCACTTCGGCCGCGGAAATGATGGCCGGCATGCTGAGATAGCTCAGCGGAGAAGGCGCAGGGCCTATGCAGACGGCCTCGTCGGCGAGCTTGACGTACTTGGCGTCACGGTCGGCTTCGGAGTAGACCATCACGGCCTTGACACCCAGTTCGCGGCAGGCGCGCTGGATGCGCAGGGCAATTTCGCCCCGGTTGGCCACCAAAATTTTCTTAAACATGGAAGTCCTCGCAGCGCAGTGCCTGCGTATGGGCGCACGCCACAGTCATGGGCACAGCCGGGCGACAGGCGCGGCTGCTACTTTTTGCTTCACGCAGCATCACAGGCTCGCCGATCACTCGATCACGAACAGTGGTTGTCCGTATTCCACCGCCTGGCCGTTTTCGCCCAGGATGCGGGTGATCTTGCCCGACTTGTCGGCTTCGATCTCGTTGAGGATCTTCATCGCTTCGATGATGCAGATGGTCTCGCCTTCCTTGACCTCGGAACCCAGCTCGACAAACGGCTTGGCACCCGGGCTCGACGAACGGTAGAACGTTCCCACCATCGGCGACTTCACGACATGACCGGTCTCCGCAGCCACGGGAGCGGGCAGCTCGGCCGTGGGAGCGGCAGCGGGAGCGGGCGCCACGGGGGCGGCCACGGGAGCGGCGACATACTGCTGCAGTACCTTGCCTTCGCTCTTGACGATACGCACCTTGCCTTCGGCCTCGGTGATTTCCAACTCTGACACGTTGGATTCAGAGACCAGATCGATCAATGTCTTGAGTTTTCGCAAATCCATGGGAGCTCCAGCGACTAAAACTTAATAAGGGCGCGAATTTACTCCAATTTCGCCCTACTTCGCGTTTCGAGGCACATTTTTCATCAACATCGCTAGGGAGATTAGGGAAAAAAGGCATGCCCCAAGCTAGCTTTGGGCCCATTTCGCAAGATCTTGCGCGCTCAGTTCGCCTATTTTACGTTGCCGCAGCTTTCCGTCCGCGCCCAGGAACACCGTGAACGGCAGTCCGCCGTTCATGTTGCCCAGCTCGCGCGTGAGCTGGGTGCCATCGGCAGCCATGCCTACGGGAAAGCCCAGCGGCTGGCGCTGCAGGAACTTCTGCACCGGCGCGGGCTTGTCGACCGCCAAGCCTACCACCTGAATGCCATGCACGGCTTTGCGGCCCGCAAATTCGCTGAGCAGCGGCAGCTCGCGCACGCAGGGCGGGCACCAGGTGGCCCAGAAATTGACGATCAGCGGCTGGCCGCGCCAGGCCGCCATGGGCAGCGGCGCGCCGTCGGGCGTGGTGAACTGCTGGCGCCACAGCGCCTCCTCCACGCCAGGCTCGGTCGCGCCAGGCGTCAGCCGCCACCAGGCGACACCTGCGCCGGCCATGGCGGCCACACCGGCCACACCCGCGCCCAGCCACAGGCGCCGGCGCGAGGAAAGGGCTGCAGCGCCTGCGGGCATGGCAGCCGCAGAGGACTCATCGGACTGGTTGGATAGCTTCGTCATGGGTTCCATTATCTTCACGCAGCAGTTTGCGCACCGCCGCCGTATCGCCGCGCGGACTGCGGCCGTGGGCATCGGGGCGCAGCGCGCCGCGCAGATCGTCGAGATCGTAGACCAGCAGGTGCACGCCCACGACCACGTCGAGTTCGCGGCACATCACGCCCAGGCTCAGCGCCTCGACATCCTCGCCATGAAAGCCCGTGACCGTGCTCGGGTCGTAGTCGACATGGTGGTTGATGAGTGCGATTTCTGCCGACTTGCAGTCATCGCAGAACAGCTGCAGATAGATATCGGACAGCCGCGTCGCCGTGCCGCGCCAGACCGCGCCGCCCAGATGCGGGCGGAACTCGGCCATGCGCTCCATCCACTCGAGCGCCAGCCCGCGCAGCGCGCGCAACTCGGCCGGCTGGGTGTCGGCGCAAAACAGCGTTATGTATTCACGCACCGCGTCCTCGACGCGGTCGTTGTCGGGCAGTGCGGTGCGCGCGGGCAGGCCCAGTTCACGCAACGCTCGCCGCTTGGCCGCGCCCCAGTCGAGACCATCTTCCACAACCAGGCGCGCGGCGGTGTGGGCGATCTCATCCATGAGTGAGTCTTGTTGCATAAAGCCTCCCGAAAAACGCCGAACCGACAAACACCCGCAGCGCATCACCGCAGGCCCCTGGCGACAGAATACCGGGATGGCATCGCCCCGCCGTGCCAGCGGTGATTGTCGGCGCCGCGACCATTGGCCAGGCGCGCGCCGCAACGCCATTAAATGCGCGGCCCCGGCTTTTTTGCAAGCCCTTGTCACCGGGGCGCGACCAACGCGCTTGCTGCGCTGCGCCAAACGTAGAATCCCGAGCCATGCACATACATATATTGGGGATTTGCGGCACCTTCATGGGCGGACTCGCCGCACTCGCGCGCGAAGCGGGCCACCGCGTGACCGGCTGCGATGCCGGCGTATATCCCCCGATGAGCGACCAGCTGCGCGCCTTGGGCATAGAACTGATCGAAGGCTATGACGCCGACCAGATCAGCCTGCGGCCCGACATGTTCGTCGTCGGCAACGTCGTCAGCCGCGCGCGCCTGCCCGACGGACGCGCGAAGTATCCGCTGATGGAAGCGATTCTCGACGCCGGCCTGCCCTATACCAGCGGCCCGCAATGGCTCAGCGAGCATGTGCTGCGCGGTCGCCATGTGCTGGCCGTGGCCGGCACGCACGGCAAGACCACGACCACATCGATGCTGGCCTGGATTCTCGAATGCGCGGGCCTTGCGCCGGGCTTCCTGGTCGGCGGCGTGCCGCTGGACTTCGGTGTGTCCGCGCGGCTGGGCGCGGCCACGCGACCCGTTTCAGGGCCGGGACCGGCGGGCGCCGAGCCGCTGTTCGTGATCGAAGCCGACGAGTACGACACCGCGTTCTTCGACAAGCGCAGCAAGTTCGTGCATTACCATCCGCGCACGGCAGTTCTGAACAACCTGGAGTTCGATCACGCCGACATCTTTGACGATCTTGCAGCGATCGAGCGCCAATTTCACCATCTGGTGCGCACCGTGCCTTCGTCTGGGCGCATTGTCAGCAACGCGCTGGAAGAGAGCCTGACACGCGTGCTGCACCAGGGCTGCTGGAGCGATGTCTGCGATTTCGGCTCGGCCGTGAGCGACTTCAGCGCCCAGGGCGAGCCCCATGCTTTCGATGTGCTGCAGCGCGGCAAGAACGTCGCGCGGCTCGAATGGTCGCTGACCGGCGTGCACAACCAGCTCAACGCACTGGCCGCAATCGCCGCGGCCCAGCATGTGGGCGTGACGCCGGCCCAGGCCTGCGCGGCGCTGGCGCGCTTTCAGAACGTCAAGCGCCGCATGGAGCTGCGCGGCACGGTGCGCGACATCGCGGTGTTCGACGATTTCGCCCACCATCCGACGGCGATACGCACCACGCTCGACGGCCTGCGCCGCAGCGCGCCCGCGGGCCAGCGCATCCTCGCGGTGTTCGAGCCGCGCAGCAACACCATGAAGCTGGGCGCGATGAAAGCGCTGCTGCCCTGGTCGCTGGAAAGCGCCGACCTGGTGTTCTGCCATACAGCCGGCCTCGACTGGGATGCGGCGGCGGCGCTCGCCCCTATGGGCGTGGGCCAGGGCAAGCGCGCCCAGACCGCGGCCGATATCGACACGCTGGTCGACCAGGTGGTGGCCGCAGCCCGGCCCGGCGATCAGGTGGTCTGCATGAGCAACGGGGGGTTTGGCGGGATCCACGCCAAGTTGCTGGAGCGGCTGGGCCAGCAGGCAGGTTGAGGCGAGGCGCGCGCATTCCCCAGCAGGCCGTGGCCCACCACGAACGGTTGCCTCATCCGCCCTGAGCGTGCCTGCGCCCCACTGGAAGTCAGTACCCCACGGTCATCGCCGGAACATCAATGCGCACCACGGGCCGCGCAGTGACACCCGTCGCCGCGCGGCCGTAGGCGCGCAGCCATTCGGGGTCGGACAGCCGGGACGCGCCCGCGGCATGGGCCACCGTGAGCAGCTTGTCGGCCAGCAGCACCTTGCCGCTGGGCCGCAGGGGCTCGCAGTCGAAGGCAATGAATTGTTCGTCCAGCCACTTGCGCGCGGCTTCGTGGTCCAGCGGCTCAACGCCACGCAGGTCGACATGGAATTCCTGTTCGGGGGCCAGGGTCACGGTCACTTCGCTGTGCATGAAAAACCTTTCGGCAGATATCGCCAACGGGCGCAGGATGCGCCCAGGCAAGCAGCTTAAACACAATCGCCGCGCGGGCGCCAGCGGGACTGCGAGCAGTTTCAGCCCAGGCTGGCTAAAATCGCCCTCCCGTTCTCATCACAGGCCCACCGATGTCACTTACTGCCCAGCATGCCGAAATCCAGGAGCAGCTGCAGGCGCTGCAAGCGGAAATGAGCGCCCTCGATCTGTGGTCGGCGCTGCCGCCCAGCGCCGAGGCGCTGGCGTCGACCATGCCGTTCATGTATGACACGCTTGAATTCCACCAGTGGCTGCAATGGGTGTTCGTGCCCAGGCTCAGCGCGTTGATCGACGCGCGCAGCGCCTTGCCCGGCAACTGCAACATCCATGCGCTGGGCGAGCACGAGTTCAGCCGGCTTGCGCCGCGCGACTGCAGCCGCCTGCTGGCGCTGCTGCAGCGGCTCGACCACACGCTCAATACCGGCGCGGCCCGCCAGCACTGAGCGCCAGGCCGGCAGCGCGCCGGCCTGCAAACCTCAAGCCAGCGCGGGAGCCGCAGCTTCGGTCTTGGTTTCCTGGCGCACGCGGCGCGCCTGCACGGCCTGCGACAGCACGGCCAGGGTCTGCAGCGAATCGTCCCAGTCGAGGCAGGCATCGGTGATGCTCTGGCCGTACTTGAGCGCGGCGACATCGTCCTTGCCGGGCGTGAACTTCTGCGCTCCGCCCTGCAGATGGCTTTCTATCATCAGGCCGAACACCGAGTCCGAACCTCCGGCGACCTGGCCCGCGATGTCGCGCGCCACGTCCTTCTGGCGCTCGTGCTGCTTGGAGCTGTTGGCATGGCTGCAATCGACCATCAGCGTGTCGGGCAGGCCGGCAGCGCGCAGGTCGGCGCAGGCCGAGGCCACGCTTTCGGCGTCGTAGTTGGGGGTCTTGCCGCCGCGCAGGATCACGTGGCAGTCCTGGTTGCCCGTGGTGTTGACGATGGCAACCTGGCCGTTCTTGTGCACCGACAGGAAGTGGTGGCCGCGGCCGGCCGACTGGATCGCGTCGGTGGCAATGCGGATGTTGCCGTCCGTGCCGTTCTTGAAGCCGATGGGCGCCGAGATGCCCGAGGCCAGCTCGCGGTGCACCTGGCTTTCGGTGGTGCGCGCGCCGATTGCGCCCCAGCTGATCAGGTCGGCAATGTACTGGGGCGAGATCACGTCGAGGAACTCGCTGGCCGCGGGCACGCCCAGGCGGTTGATGTCGATCAGCAGCTGGCGCGCGATGCGCAGGCCTTCGTCGATGCGGTAGCTCTGGTCGAGGTAGGGGTCGTTGATCAGGCCCTTCCAGCCCACGGTGGTGCGCGGCTTCTCGAAGTACACGCGCATCACGATCTCCAGCGTGTCCTTGTACTGCTCGCGCACCACGGCCAGGCGGCGCGCGTATTCCAGCGCTGCGGCGGGATCATGGATCGAGCAGGGGCCGATGATGATCAGCAGCCGGTCGTCCTCGCGCGCCATGATGCGGTGGATGGTGTGGCGCGTATTGCCGATCAGCGCCTCCACGGGCGTCCCGCAGATGGGGAAGAAACGGATGAGATGCTCTGGAGGGGGTAACACAGTGATGTCCTTGATACGTTCGTCGTCAGTCTGGCCGGTCTTGTGGACAGAGCTGCGATACCAGGAATCGCTGGCGGATGCGTTAGGAGCGGTCATCGTGTGCTTTCGTGGAATGCGTGGAAGGCTGGGAATGAAAGAGCAAAAAAAAACCGCCGGGCTTTTCAGCTTCGGCGGTTCTTAGAGAGTTTGTTTCGGGTGCTTGTGCGCTCGCCTCTCATCCGCCGGGGACCGAGAACCAAAAATAGGCAAAGTAAGCGCGTGCTGCATTCATAGGAGGAAAATGTAGCACAGTCCCCCTGCCCCGCACCCTGGCGCGGCGTTGCCAGGCGACAACAGGCAAGTCAACAAACCTGCATTCCGGCCTTTAAAAACCGCATCCTTGCAATTTAATTGCGCTGTATTGCAATTTCTTGCAGCAATACAGCGTTAATTGAAAAACAAAAAAATGCGCAAAAAGCGCAAATCCATGCGCCGTGCATGCCGCCGCACGGCTTGCGGCCGAAAAAAAAGAGGGCCTGGGCCCTCTTTGTCCTTTGCCTGGTGCGCCAGGCCACGGCCCGGATCAGGCCGTGCCGCCCACCGTGAGGCCGTCGATGCGCAGCGTGGGCTGGCCCACGCCCACGGGAACGCTCTGGCCTTCCTTGCCGCAGGTGCCGACGCCGGGGTCCAGGCGCATGTCGTTGCCTATCATGCTGATCTTCTTGAGCGACTCGGGGCCGCTGCCCACAATGGTCGCGCCCTTGACCGGATACTGGATCTTGCCGTTCTCGACCCAGTAGGCTTCGCTCGCGGAGAACACGAACTTGCCGCTGGTGATGTCGACCTGGCCGCCGCCGAAGTTGGTCGCGTACAGGCCCTTCTTGATGCTGGCAACGATTTCCTCGGGAGGAAGATCGCCGCCGGTCATGTAGGTGTTGGTCATGCGCGGCATGGGAATGTGCGCATAGCTCTCGCGCCGGCCGTTGCCCGTGGGCGCGACGCCCATCAGGCGGGCATTCATCGAGTCCTGGATATAGCCCTTGAGAATGCCGTCCTCGATCAGCACGTTGCGCTGGCTGGGGCAGCCTTCGTCATCGACGTTCAGCGAGCCGCGGCGGTCGGCAATGGTGCCGTCGTCGAGCACGTTGACGCCCTTGGCGGCAACGCGCTGGCCTATGCGGCCGCTGAACGCGCTCGAACCTTTGCGGTTGAAATCGCCCTCGAGGCCATGGCCCACGGCTTCGTGGAACAGGATGCCCGGCCAGCCCGAGCCCAGCACCACGGTCATTTCACCCGCGGGCGCAGGGCGCGAATCGAGGTTGACCAGGGCCGCATGCACGGCTTCGTCGACATACTGGCTGATCTGCTCCTCGCTGAAATAGGCCAGGCCGAAGCGGCCGCCGCCGCCGGCCGAGCCGACTTCGCGCCGGCCCTTGTGCTCGGCGATCACCGTGACCGACAGCCGCACCAGCGGCCGCACATCGGCGGCCAGCGTGCCGTCGGCACGCGCCACCAGCACCACGTCGTATTCACTGGCCAGGCCCGCCATGACCTGCTTGACGCGCGGATCCTTGGCGCGGCCTAGCTTCTCGACGCGGCCCAGCAGCTCGACCTTGGCCGTGCTGTCGAGCGAGGCAATCGGATCGATCGCGGGATAGAGCGATCGGCTGCCGGCGATCTTGGGGCGCACGACTTTCGCGCGCTGGCTCTGGGCCGCGCTGGAGATGCTGCGCACGGTGCGCGCGGCGTCCAGCAGCGACGCTTCGGAGATGTCGTCGGAATAGGCAAACGCGGTTTTCTCGCCGCTGACCGCGCGCACGCCCACACCTTGATCGATGCTGAAGGAGCCGGTCTTGACGATGCCTTCCTCGAGGCTCCAGCCTTCGGCGCGGGTGTATTGGAAGTACAGGTCGGCGTCATCGACCT
>NZ_JAVWWA010000157.1:0-7750 GCF_036666375.1 Comamonas sp.
TCGCAGATCGGGCAGTCCAGCGGGTGGTTGATGAGCAGAAACTCCATCACCGACTGCTGGGCCTTGATGGCCTTTTCGCTCTTGGTGCGCACGATCATGCCCTGCGTCACGGGTGTGGCGCAGGCGGGCATGGGCTTGGGCGCCTTTTCCACGTCCACAAGGCACATGCGGCAGTTGGCCGCAATGGAAAGCTTCTTGTGATAACAGAAGTGAGGAATGTAGGTACCGGCCTTCTCGGCGGCATGCATGACCATGCTGCCCTCGGTAATCTCTACCTTCTGACCGTCCAGTTCAATTTCAACCATATGCTTGTCTCGCGATCAGGCCGCCGTGGCGGTCTGTTTGGAAGCGCTCTGGATCTTCGCTTCAAACTCTGGGCGGAAATGCTTGATCATGGCGCGCACCGGCATGGCAGCCGCGTCGCCCAGCGCACAGATCGTGCGCCCCATGATGTTCACGGACACCGAGTCCAACAGCTCGATATCCTCAGGCCGGCCTTGGCCGTTCTGAATGCGGTGGACCACGCGCCACAGCCAGCCCGTGCCTTCACGGCAAGGCGTGCACTGGCCGCAGGACTCATGCGAATAGAAGTACGACAGGCGCAGCAGGCACTCGACCATGTCGCGCGAATCGTCCATGACGATCACGGCGCCCGAGCCCAGCATGGAGCCGGCCTTGGCGATCGAGTCGTAGTCCATCGTGCATTGCATGATCACGTCGGCGGGCAGCACGGGCGACGACGAGCCGCCGGGGATCACCGCCTTGAGCGTGCGACCCTTGCGCACGCCGCCGGCGAGCTCGAGCAGCTTGGAGAACGGCGTGCCCATGGGCACTTCGTAGTTGCCAGGCATCTCGACGTCACCGCTGACCGAGTAGATCTTGGTGCCGCCGTTGTTGGGCTTGCCGCACTCGAGGTAGGCCTGGCCGCCGTTGCGGATGATCCAGGGCACGGCCGCGAAGGTCTCGGTGTTGTTGATGGTCGTAGGCTTGCCGTACAGACCGAAGCTCGCGGGGAACGGCGGCTTGAAGCGCGGCTGGCCCTTCTTGCCTTCGAGCGACTCGAGCAGCGCGGTTTCTTCACCGCAGATATAGGCGCCGAAACCATGGTGGGCGTGCAGCTCGAAGCTGAACGCGCTGCCCATGATGTTGTCGCCCAGGAAGCCGGCGGCACGCGCCTCTTCCAGCGCGGCTTCGAAGCGGTCATAGACCTCGAAGATCTCGCCGTGGATGTAGTTGTAACCCAGCGTGATGCCCATGGCGTAGGCCGCGATGGCCATGCCTTCGATCACGATGTGCGGGTTGAACATCAGGATGTCGCGGTCCTTGCAGGTACCGGGTTCGCCTTCGTCCGAGTTGCACACCAGGTGCTTCTGGCCGGGGAACTGGCGGGGCATGAAGCTCCACTTCAGGCCCGTGGGAAAGCCCGCGCCGCCGCGGCCGCGCAGTCCCGATTCCTTGACGGTGGCAATCACCTGGTCCTGGGTCAGGCCTTCGCCGCCGTCCTGGGCCAGGATCTTGCGCAGGGCCTGGTAGCCGCCGCGCGCGACATAGTCCTTGAGCGACCAGTTGCTGCCGTCCAGGCCCGCATAGATCTGGGGCTCGATGTGGCGGTCGTGGAAGCAGGTCTCGTTGCCCGTGGCGGCAAAGCGCGCCAGAACGTCTTGTGCAGCGCGGCTCATTCTTGACCTTCCGCGGCGCGCAGGCCGTCGACCAGCTCGTCGAGCTTGTCATTGGTCATGAAGCTGCACATGCAGCGGTCATTGACCAGCATCACCGGCGAGTCGGCGCAGGCGCCCAGGCACTCGGACTGCTGCAGCGTGAACATGCCGTCGGGCGTGGTCTCGCCCATCTTGATGCCCAGCTTGGACTCGAGGTGGTGCAAGGCCTTGTAGCCATCGCGCAGCTGGCACGGCAGGTTGGTACAGACGTTGAGCTTGTACTTGCCTGTGGGCTGCTGGTTGTACATGTTGTAGAACGTGGTCACTTCATGCACGGCGATCTGGGGCATGCCCAGGTAGTCGGCAATGATGGCCTCGTTCTCGGCGCTGACCCAGCCCTCTTCCTGCTGGACGATGGACAGACAGGCCATCACAGCCGATTGTTTCTGGTCGGCCGGGTACTTGGCCACCTCGCGCGCAAAGCGCGCTTTAGTCGCTTCAGTCATCATCGGTCAATCTCTCCGAACACGATATCCATGGTGCCTATGATTGCCACGGCATCGGCAATCATGTGGCCGCGGGCCATCTCATCGAGCGTCGCCAGATGGGCGAAGCCGGGCGCGCGGATCTTCAGGCGGTAAGGCTTGTTGGCACCGTCGCTCACCAGGTAGATGCCGAACTCGCCCTTGGGATGCTCGACGCACGCATAGGCTTCGCCTTCGGGCACGTGGAAGCCTTCGGTGAACAGCTTGAAATGGTGGATCAGCTCTTCCATGTTGGACTTCATCGACTCACGCGATGGCGGCGCCACCTTGTGGTTGTCGGTGATGACCGGGCCGGGATTCACGCGCAGCCAGTCGACGCATTGCTTGATGATGCGGTTGGACTCGCGCATTTCGGCCACGCGCACCAGATAGCGGTCGTAGCAGTCGCCGGTCACGCCCACGGGCACGTCGAAGTCCAGGTCGCCATAGACTTCGTAGGGCTGGGTCTTGCGCAGGTCCCAGGCAATGCCCGAGCCACGCAGCATGGGGCCGGTCATGCCCAGGTTCAGCGCGCGCTCGGGCGGCACGACGCCGATGCCCACGGTGCGCTGCTTCCAGATGCGGTTCTCGGTCAGCAGGGTTTCGTACTCGTCCACGCAATGCGGGAAGCGCTGCGTGAAGTCGTCGATGAAGTCGAGCAGCGAACCCTGGCGGTTGCGGTTGAGCTGTTCGATGGCCTTGGCGTTCTTGACCTTGCTGACCTTGTACTGGGCCATGCTTTCGGGCAGGTCGCGGTAGACGCCGCCCGGACGGAAATAGGCCGCGTGCATGCGCGCGCCCGAGACCGCTTCGTACATGTCCATCAGGTCTTCGCGTTCGCGGAACGTGTAGATCAGGATGGTCGAGCTGCCGCAGTCATTGCCGTGCGAGCCCAGCCACATCAGGTGGTTCAGCAGGCGCGTGATTTCGGCGAACATCACGCGGATGTACTGCGCGCGCTTGGGCACTTCGAGGCCCAGCAGCTTCTCGATCGCGAGGCAGTAGGCGTGCTCGTTGGACATCATGGACACGTAATCCAGTCGGTCCATATAGGGCAGCGACTGGATGTAGGTCTTGTGCTCGGCGAGCTTTTCGGTCGCGCGGTGCAGCAGGCCGATGTGCGGATCGGCGCGTTGCACCACTTCGCCGTCGAGCTCAAGCACCAGACGCAGCACGCCGTGCGCTGCCGGGTGCTGCGGTCCAAAGTTCAGGGAATAATTTTTGATTTCAGCCATGTGCGTCTACTCAAGATGCAAAGCATCTCAATGCAGGCCTCCGTACTTCTCTTCGCGGATGATGCGCGGCGTGATTTCACGCGGCTCGATGCTGACGGGCTGGTACACCACGCGACGCTGTTCGGCGTCGTAGCGCATTTCGACATGGCCGGACAGCGGGAAATCCTTGCGGAAAGGATGGCCGATGAAACCATAGTCGGTCAGGATGCGGCGCAGGTCGTTGTGGCCGTCGAAGACGATGCCGAACAGATCGAAGGCTTCGCGCTCGAACCAGTTGGCCGAGTTCCAGATGTCGCTGACCGAAGCCACGACAGGGAAATCGTCGTCCGGGCAGAACACGCGCACGCGCACGCGCTGGTTGAGGCTCACCGACAACAGGTGCGACACCGCGGCATAGCGCAGGCCGTCGCGACCGACTTCGGCATAGGCCGAGTAGTCGATGCCACACAGGTCGATCAGCTGCTCGAAGCGGCAGTCGGCGTGGTCCTTGAGCACCGACATGGCCTGCAGGTAATGCGCTGCGGCCACTTCGACGGTCACTTCACCCAGGGCCACGGTCACGCTGCGGGCGCGATCGCCCAAAGCAGCAGCCACCAGATCCCGAAGTTTTTCGGGCTGAATTGCAATTGCGGTCATCATCGAGCCTTTAAACGCGGGCGATGGTATGGGTGCGGCGAATCTTCTGCTGCAGCTGGATGATCCCGTAGATCAGTGCTTCTGCGGTTGGCGGGCAACCAGGCACGTAGACATCCACCGGGACGATGCGGTCGCAACCGCGCACCACGGAATAGCTGTAATGGTAGTAGCCACCACCATTGGCGCAGGATCCCATGGATATGACCCAGCGCGGCTCCGACATCTGGTCGTAAACCTTGCGCAGGGCCGGAGCCATCTTGTTGCACAGCGTACCGGCAACAATCATCAAGTCGGATTGCCGCGGGCTGGCACGGAACACCTCGGCGCCGAAACGACCCAGGTCATAGCGCGCCGCGGCGGTATGCATCATTTCGACCGCGCAGCAGGCCAGACCAAAGGTCATGGGCCAGAGCGAACCGGTCTTGGCCCAATTCACCACGGAGTCATAGCTCGTGGTGATGAAGCCTTCCTTCATCACGCCTTCGATCATCGTGTTTCCTTATTGAATACCGGTCATTCCCAGTCCAGCGCACCTTTTTTCCACTCGTAGGCAAAGCCGACGACCAGAATGGCCAGAAAGATCACGACAGCGGCGAAACCTGCCAGACCCACTTCTTGGAGCGACACTGCCCAAGGAAGGAGAAAAGCGATTTCCAAATCAAACAGGATGAACAGGATGGCCACGAGGTAGTAGCGCACGTCGAATTTCATACGTGCGTCCTCGAAGGCTTCAAAGCCACATTCGTAGGGGGAATTCTTGGCGGCGTCCGGACGATTGGGGCCAAGCAGATAGCCCAATGCCAGAGGCAGGATGCCGATGGATGCACCCACCAGGATGAACAGAAGAACGGGGAGATACTGATCGATGTTCATCTGGGGCTCATACCTTCTTCAAAGGCACGCCCAGCACGATCACAGCCTGATCATCTGGGCAGGCTTTGCATATATTATGGTGCCGTCGGCGAGACTCGAACTCGCACAGCTTTCGCCACTACCCCCTCAAGATAGCGTGTCTACCAATTTCACCACGACGGCTTCGTCTCAATCTTTTCTTCCGGGAAGCTAGAGGTGTCTTGTAAGACTTTGACCTCCCGGACAATCTAAGTATTCTACTCTGAAAAACCCCTACTAAAAGAGATTTCTCAGAATTTTCCAATTACTTGGTTGGAATCTGCGCCGCGCCTTCGGCCGGTGCTGCGGGCACCGCTGCGGGAGCATCGCCAGCCGCAGGAACCGGCACGCTCACCGCTGCGCCTTCGAGCACGCTGCCCGTGGTCGGTGCGCGGTGGTTGCCGATATAGGCCAGCGCCAGGGTCGCGACGAAGAACACCGCGGCGAGGATACCCGTCGTGCGCGACAGGAAGTTCGCGCTGCCCGAGGCACCGAACAGGCTGCCCGAGCTGCCGCCGCCAAACGACGCACCCATGTCGGCACCCTTGCCGTGCTGGATCAGGATCAGGCCGATCATGGCCAGTGCGGTCAACATCTGGATGGCCAGGATCACGCTTGCAAATGCATTCATTTCTTCAACTCCTCAACTAACAATAAAAGTGCAGCGCCTCAGTCGGCGGCGGCAATGATCTGCAGGAAATCGGCGGCCTTGAGCGCCGCGCCGCCCACCAGACCACCATCGATATCGGGCTGGGCCAGCAGTTGCGCGGCGTTGGCCGCGTTCATGCTGCCGCCATACAAAAGCGCAATGCCGTCGGCATGGGTGGTCGCCGCGGCCAGCTGGGCGCGCAGCACCGCATGCACTTCCTGCGCCTGCTCGGGCGTGGCCGTGCGGCCGGTGCCTATGGCCCAGACGGGCTCGTAGGCCACGACCAGTTCGGTCACGCAATGGCCAACCGCGTGCACCACGGCCGCGAGCTGGCGCTTGACCACGTTCTCGGTTTCGCCGGTTTCACGCTCGGCAAGCGTCTCGCCCACGCAGACGATGGGCGTGATGCCCGCGGCCAGCGCGCGCTGCGCCTTGGCGGCCACGACCGCATCGGTCTCGCCATGGTACTGGCGGCGCTCGGAGTGCCCCACCAGCGTATAGCGCACGCCGAATTCGCGCAACATTTCCACCGAAGTCTCGCCGGTGAAGGCGCCGACCGCATGCTGCGACACGTCCTGCGACGCGAGCGCGATGCGGCTGCCGTCGACCAGCGCCTGGACCTGCGCCAGATACGGCGCGGGCACGGCGACCGCGACGCCGCAGCCGGAGTCACCCGACTGCGCGGCCAGGCCATCCTTGAGCGCGGCGATCAGCGCGGCATTGGCAGCCAGGCTGCCGTTCATCTTCCAGTTTCCGACGATGAGTTTTTTCTTCATGATTACCATGTCAAAACGATTTTTCCGGTGTGCTCGCTCGATTCCATCAGCGCATGCGACTGCACGGCTTCTTCGGCGGCGAATTGGCGAAAGATCACCGGGCGCACCTTGCCCGATTCCAGCCAGGGCCAGACATTCTCGCGCAAGGCCTTGGCGATCTCGCCCTTGAAGGCCACGGGACGCGGACGCAGGGTCGAGCCCGTGATCACCAGGCGCCGGCGCAGCACCAGGCTCGCATCGAACTGGGCCTTGACGCCGCCCTGCACCGCAATGATCACCAGCCGCCCGTCTTCCGCGAGGCAGTTGACTTCCCGTGCCACGTAATCGCCGGCGACCATGTCGAGGATCACGTCCACGCCCCGGCCTTCGGTGATGCGCATCACCTCGGCCGCGAAATCCTGGGTGGCGTAGTTGATTGCGTGGTCGGCGCCCAGCGCGACGCAGTTGTCGCACTTGGCATCGGTGCCCGCGGTGACTATCACCTGCGCGCCCCAGGCCTTGGCCAGCTGGATCGCGGTGACCCCTATGCCGCTGCTGCCGCCCTGCACCAGCAGCGTCTCGCCCGGTTGCAGCGCGCCGCGCTGGAACACATTGCTCCAGACGGTGAAATAGGTCTCGGGCAGCGAAGCCGCCTCGACATCCGACAGGCCCTGGGGAACGGGCAGGCATTGCGCCACGGGAGCGACGCAATACTCGGCGTAACCACCACCGGCCACAAGCGCGCAGACACGGTCGCCGACCGCGAGGCCCGCAGCCGCCATGGCCTGGGCATCGCCGCTTTCGACCACGCCGGCAACTTCGAGGCCGGGCAGCTCCGAAGTGCCCGGAGGCGGAGCGTAACGGCCCTTGCGCTGCAGCACGTCGGGACGGTTGATGCCGCTGGCCGCAACCCGGATCAGCAACTCGCCAGCACCGGCCACGGGGGCCGGATGCTCGGTCAGCCGCAGAACCTCAGGGCCTCCGGGGGATGTGATTTCGACAGCGCGCATGGGCAATCTCACGAAAAAGGGAAAGGAATTCGGGCGTCAACTGCAGCCGCAGTTACGGGCCTGGCAGAAACCAAAAAATCGGCCTCCCATGACGGAGGCCGATTTCTCAGCGGAGCAGCGGATTATTGCTGCTGTTGCTGCTGCTGGTCATTGGCACGCGGCGCACGGGGCTCGCGCGAATCACGCTGCTCGCGCGGCTCGCGGCGCTCGGCGGGAGCCGGACGGTCGCTGCGCTGCTCGCCTGCGGGACGCTCGGCCAGGGCCTTCATGGACAGCTTGACGCGGCCCTTTTCGTCGGTTTCCATGACCTTGACCTTGACGATCTGGCCTTCGCGCAGGTAGTCATTGACGTTCTCGACGCGCTCGTGGGCGATCTGGCTGATGTGCAGCAG